>DASZZV010000385.1:0-16099 GCA_035544835.1 Thermoanaerobaculia bacterium | reverse complement strand
GGAACCGACTCAAGCCGGTTGGGCGGAGGAGGGCTTGAATCGGTTCTCCTCGTCGCTACTCCATGCTCATGCGATGGCCGGACGAGGCGGAGTCAATCACTTTGCCTGGTAAAGCTACCCACCTGAAACAGCGAGGAGCCGAAAAGGAGACTCATGATGATTGCATCATTCAAGAAACGTCCTCGCTATTCGCTTCTCTATGTGGCGATTGTTGCTTTTGTGGGAATTGTCGCTTTCACCGACGCGCGCGGCGGCGAGGCGCGCTTGATGAAAAGAATCAATCCGGCCGCCTGCGCCATGTTCGGAAAGCTCGACCAGAAGGTGACGGCCGATCTGACCAACGCCTCGTTTGGCGATGTTCTGAACGTCGTGGCCAGCAAGGCCGGCATCGTCGTGACGCAGTCGCCAGACATCGCCAGCTCACGGGCGCAGCAGGCGCGGTTCACCATTCACGCGACCAACGTTCCGGCTCATATAGTGCTGATGGAAGCGCTGGCTCCCTTTGAGCTCATGGCGCATCCTGATGCCAATGGCGTGACGATTCAGGCCGGTAGCGGCTGCACGATGTCAGGTCGGCACGAAATGCATCACGAGAGCACTAGCGATGGGGTGAAGATGCAGAGAGAAGAAGTTCGGGTGGAGATGAAGGCCGACGGGACCAAGAGCGAGGATGCAGACATGGACGCACTTCCCCAGACCCCGGCCGGGCCTGGCGAAAAAATGATCAGGGGTGGTAGCACTCACGAAGGGCCACGGCGGGTGCAAGCTCTCAGCGGACGGGAAGCTTCATCGCGATCTGACGCTGAAGGTCGACGAGAACGGCACGGTCAGCGAGGGAAGGTTGCAGCTCGACATCGAAGCTCCAGTTGTGAAGTAACGAAATTCGCTCGCGGCTATGAAAACAGAAAGGCTCCCTCGCGGGAGCCTTTCGTATTTGCATGGCGCTTGAAGACCGAGGGTACCGGCCGCACGCCGTGCGGCCCTACTCGGCTATGACGATACTTTCCCACGGCATCTTGCGAACCGCGATGACCTTCTCGTCGATTTCGGATTGGGTCGCCGAGATTCCCAGCACGCGCTGGATGTAATGGATCTCGGTTGAGACGAGGGCACCCTGAGGCACAAGGCGCGCGGCGGCCTTTTTGATTGTGCTCTCTGATACCGCCATGCGAGGTGCCCGCGGCGTTTTTGCTTTTACCGGCGCTTTCATCGTTTTGGCTTTCATCTTCTTTTTCTCCGGCTGCGGTTCAGACTCGGCAGGCAGCACTGCTTCTACTGGGTTGTCCGGCACGATCAGGTCCTGGCGGGCGTCGGTCCCTTTGACTTGGCCTCGTTGACCTTGAGTGCACGGCCGTCGACTTCTTTTCCGTGAAGGGCGGCCATGGCCGCATTCGCTTCTGCATCGTTGGGCATCTCGACGAACCCGAAGCCGCGCGATTCGCCGGTGTCGCGATCGGTGACGACGGCTACCGACTCGGTCTTACCGAATGCCGACATCATCTCGTTCAACTGCGCGTCGTTGGTCGTTTTGGATAGATTGCCTACGTATAGTTTCATATGAGCTCCTGACCGGTTGCGCCGGTTATCTCTGTTGCAACCATCGGTGAGACGCTGACCGTTTTGGAGAGCGTGCGGACGCAATGATCGCCGACGGAGAGGGGTGGTTTGCTAAGAGGGTCGATTCAGAGGATCCGACTTAGTTCAGATGAGCTGAAGCGTGAGCAGTCGCCCACGTGCCTTTAGCATACGCTATTTTAGTGCCATTGTACGATTTGAGGCGAAGATCGTGCTGGCGACCACATCCATGGATCACTCACCGATGTTCTTCGATTTCATCGAAGGACCCGGTTAACATATTCGCATGACCTCGGCTGAGCGTGCCATCCGTCGGCGAACCGAGATGGACGATGACGCTTTGATCGAGCTTGGAAGCCTCCTTCTCGATCGCGGCTACCGATTCACGACCATCCCGCCTGAATCTCACGCACGTTTGAATGGTCGTCCTGAGAACGCGGAGGGCGCAAGCCCTCACATTCTAGACCGGACGATTACTGGGTCGCGTCGCGGTCGTAAACCAGCTTCAGCTTCATCGAGAAGCGGCCGTTCCTTCCGCTCATCGTGCGTGTGTCGATCAGCTGAGCTCCGTCGGTGGTCCTTGCGTAGACGTCCTTTGTGGACGGGCCTTCTTCGACCTCACTGGTGACGACGAGCTTGTCCCCCTTCCATTTGGCGATGACGGTTGCGTCACGATCCGAAAACGCGGCCACGCTCTGCCTGGATCCGTCGGTCTTCAAGCGAGTCTCGCCGGAACGTTTGTCCCTTATGACTACGTCAGTGGCGCTCTGCTCGATCTCGAGCTCTTCGGCCGGTTGCATCCTCTCGCGCATTCCGCCGCGATCACCGTCGCCACCGCGCCCTCCACCCATCCCGCTGCGGCCCCCCATGCCACCGCGCCCTCCCATGCCGCCACGTCCACCCATCCCACCCCTTCCGCCCATGCCGCCACGGCCCCCCATTCCACCGCCCGGTCCCATACCTCCGCGATTGCCTCGCTGGGCTTCGCGCATCTTCTCGGGAGTGTCGCTCAGTTGATTGTTGAGCTTCCATCGTCCGCTGAGGTTGGGGTGAGGGCCTGAGCTCGAGGCGCAGGAGAGAGCCGTCGCGGCGACGAGAAAGATAGCAATTCGAATTGATTTCATGAGCGGTCCCTTCACTTACGGAGTGTCTGTGAAGAGTACGCCCGACAGGGGAGTTTCGTTGAACATGGAACGTGGAGCACTCCGCCGCTGAACCTGGCTCCGACACTTTCTTGCGCGGGAGCGCAGTGTCTCTGTGAATCGCCACAGGAACGCCGCGGCTCGACGCCGCGGCACAAGGGTTCGGAAACCCTTGCCACGAACTGCGGCGCTCCGAACGGCCCGGAGCGGTAGTCTTACTGCGAGGCTTCGTGCGCGACGACGTCGGCCATGTACGACGACCGGACGAAGGGGCCGGAGAAGACAGCGGCGAACCCGAGGCTCTCGCCGATGACGCGATACTCTTCGAACACAGACGGGTGGACGTACTCGACCACGTCGAGTTTCTCTTTCTTAGGCTGCAGATATTGACCAATCGTCAACATCTCGCACCTGGCATCGAGGAGACGCTTCATGACGTCGATCACTTCTTCGCGACGTTCTCCGAGGCCAAGCATCAATCCCGACTTGGTTCTGATGGTGGGATCGAGCTCCTTGACATACTTCAGCAGGGCAGCAGATCGCTCGAAGCGGGCTCCGGGCCGGACGTAATCGTAGAGACGGGGAACAGTCTCCACGTTGTGATTGTAGTAGTCAGGCCTCGCTGCGGCGACTCGGGCGATCGCGTCGCGGTCACCCCGAAAGTCGGGAGTGAGCACCTCGATCGCTGCTCGGGGAAGCGCTTCGCGCAACTCGATAATGGTCCGGGCGAAGTGCGCGGAACCGCCGTCGGGGAGGTCGTCACGATTGACCGAAGTGACGACGACGTGGCGCAGATTCATCGACCTGGCAGCCTCGGCGACGGCGCGAGGCTCAGTCGCTGAGGGCGCGTCCCAGGGAACACCGGTAGTGACATTGCAGAAGCCGCAGGAACGGGTGCAGATGTCGCCGAGAATCATGAAGGTGGCCGTGCCGCGAGTGAAACAGTCGGAACGGTTCGGGCAGGCCAGAGACTCGCAAACGGTGTTGAGTGATTTTCCTCGGAACAGTGTCTTGAGCTCGTGGAGCTGCTGCAGGTTCAGCTTCTTCTCACGGATCCACTCGGGAAGTCTCTGCGGTATGGTCATTTTCCAGCTACGTGAAAAAGGCCGCCTCGCGGCGGCCTGAAGTGAAATCGAATGGAGGGCTCAATGGCCCAGTGACTTGTTCAGCGACTTCTCGATGAGACCCTCTGCCTCGACCTCAGGAATGTTCTTCACGATGGCGATCTCCGAGATGAGGAGATATTTGGCGCGGTCGTACATCTTTTTCTCGCGAAACGACAGGCTTTTGCGCTTGGAAACCTGATTCAGATTGCGCAGGACGTCGGCCACATCCTCGAGTTTTCCGGTCTTCATCTTCTCAAGGTTTTCGCGATAGCGATCCTTCCAGTCACTGGCGCCCGTCCCGACACGCATCTCGAGGAGAGAGAACAGCCCTTTGATCTCCTGCTGTTTGTACAAGCGACGAAGACCGATGCGATCGGTGTTTTCCGCCGGCACCATCAACTTTGAGTTGTTGGCGAGCAAGCGAAGGTGGTAATAGGTATGCCTAGAGCCGTTGATACTCGATTCGGCGATCAACTCGACGATTGTGACTCCATGATTCGGGTAGACGATCTTATCGCCAATTTTGAACGGCAAGGTGGGACTCCTTACGAAGGCGTTTAGCCGACGAATTGTATGGGAAATCCCCTCTCCGGTCAAGTCGGACGGTCGTATCAGCGCTCTCAGCGCGCCCTGGAGTTTGGCCATTTGAGCACTGGCTCAACTCCGAGGGGAGCGGGCGCCTCGCCCGCTCTTCGAGCGAAGCTCGAAGAATCGGCGTCTTGTTGCTGCAGAGCGGGCGAGGCGCCCGCTCCCCTCGGAGTTGGCCAGAATCCTTTCTTCCCCGCACTTCGTGCTGGGCGCGCGCCCTGCACGCCCCCACTTCCGGCCATCAATCAAGCGTCGATAAACCCTTAGGCTTCACCGTGTTGACGGACGCACCCGGCGGATGAGCTGATGCAGTTTGTCCAGACCTTCCCGCCGCTCAGCGTCATTGCCGGTCATCAAATCTTCTACGGCTTGAAGCTCCAGATAAATCTCTACAGAGGGTGGAGCTTCAAGTCCTGTCTCTGAGACGGCCGGCGTCGTGATTCGTGGCGCGGTGATGGTCATGTCGTTACCTCTCATCGAGGCGCGGGCTTCGGCCGGCTCCAGGGATGTAGCGAGTATTCCGGAGAGACGACGCGCGCCCTCGCCGTCACCACGCTCGATCGCACGCTGCAGCTGTTTGGCGGTGCTGACTGGTGTGAAGAAGGGACTGTCGGCGTTGTCGACCAGCTTCGCCACGAGCAGTGCCAGCTCGATGGTCGCGGCTCCCCGCTCGCCGCTATCGACATGCGCGAAGACCTTGGCAATGGCGTCGCGCTCGATGTCAGGTAGATCGATCTTCCGGTCCTGACCAGGCTCGAGCCAGGCCTGAACGGGAACGGTCTGTGTGCGGTGCTCGCCGCCAGCCGTCGTGAGCTCCAGCTCCACGTGATCGATGTAGGTGCGCCGGTTCCTGGTAACGACGAGGCGTCGATTCGGTACGGAAATAATGAGCCGGTAGCTCCAGGCGGCACGAATTTGAGCGGTGGCCTTCTTGTCGTCGTCCTTTCGCACGGCGAAGCGGTTGCTTTCGCGATTCGATTCCTCGCGCTCGTAGTGCGCGTAGGCGAAGGTGCCATCACTGCGCTTACCGCGCAGAAGGTCAATGTCCTCTTTTACGATTCGCCCCAGCACCTCCTTCGGAAGATCGCGCCCAGCCACCTGAGCTACGCGCTTTACGGCCTTGGCATCTTCGAAAACCATAGAGCGCGTGTCGGCAGTCGCCGCGAACAGGCTCCCGGCGCAGAGCAGGAGGGGGACCGCAAACAAAATCAAGTCTTTCCGATTCATTCCATCACCTCGATGAACAGAGTAGTGTTTGTTGAGCTATAGCAAGCGGAAGGATCTCACAACGACCGAGCTCATACACGGAGTGCGCTGCGGCCGGGCATTCCCTCAGGGCTCAGACCGAGATGCTCGCCCACCGATGCGCCGAGATCGGCGAAGGTGCCGCGCGTTCCGAGATCGCGGGGCGGCATTCCAGGGCCGGCGATAATGAGCGGGACGTACTCGCGGGTGTGATCGGTGGAGACGTCGGTCGGATCGCACCCGTGATCGGCCGTGATGAAGAGCAGGTCCTGCGATCGGAGCGCGTCGACGAGGGGACCGAGCTCGGTGTCGAAGGTCTCGAGCGCCTTGGCGTAACCGTCAACGTCATTTCGATGGCCATACTTGGAGTCGAAGTCGACGAGATTCGTGAAGATCAGGCCAGCCTCGGCATCGTTGCGGATGAGGGCCAGCGTCCGGGCCATACCGTCGGAGTTCGACTGGGTGCGGATCTCCTCGTCGATTCCTACGCCATCGAAGATGTCGGAAATTTTCCCCAATGCCACCACTCTCCGCCCCGCTTTGTGGGCCCGCTCGACAACCGTCTCACCGGTTGGTTTTACGGAGAAATCCTTGCGGTTCGCTGTCCGCTTGAAGTGCCCCGCGCCCGTGCCGGTGAAGGGGCGGGCGATGATGCGACCGATGTTGTGCTCGCCGCGCATCAACTCCCGGGCGATGGCACAGATCCGCCAGAGCTCTTCGGGTGGAATGACCTCTTCGTGGGCCGCGACCTGGAAGACGGAGTCTCCCGACGTGTACACGATCGGTTTGCCAGTCTTCATGTGCTCTTCGCCAAGCTCATCGAGAATGACCGTGCCCGAAGCCGGCTTGTTGCCGAGAGTCTTCCGTCCGATTCTCCCTTCGTACTCGGCGATGACCTCAGCCGGGAAACCGTCTGGATACGTGCGGAAGGGATGTTCGACGACCAGCCCCATCATCTCCCAGTGTCCGGTGGTCGTGTCCTTTCCCGCCGAGAGCTCCGCCATGCGACCGAATGCCGCGGAGGGACTCTCATGCCAGCGGGGCGTGGGAAGCGTGTGGAGCAGACCGAGTCGCGACAGATTGGGAAGCCGCGGGGAGCGCTGATCGAGGATATGACCGAGGGTGTTGGAACCGAGGTCGCCATACTCAGCGGCGTCGGGAAGTTCTCCAACGCCGAGGGAATCGCAAACGATGATGATGGCGCGAGGGTGGGAGGATGAGGTCATGGTTGCGAGGTGGCTCCGTAGTGATTGCTGGTTACAAGCTAGCAGCTAGAAGCTAGCAGCTAATAGCTAGTCGCTCGTCAAAAGCTCGTGGATCCTGGGTCTCGGCTCCGGCGGCGCGTCGCCGAACTCGACGGCGGCGAGGTATCGCTTCATCAGATCGGCATCGTCGGCAGGGCGAGCGCCGAGCTGAAGACGTGCGATGGGCTCTCCGGCGCGAACCTCGTCGCCGGTGTTTTTCTCGAACACGATTCCGGCTGAGTAGTCGATAACGTCGTCCTGTTTCTTGCGCCCTGCTCCCATTTCGACGGCCAGCATGCCGACCTGATAGGTGTCGATGGCGACGATGTAGCCCGATCGAGGCGACTGGACGTCGACGACGCGTTTGGGCTGCGCCAGACGTTCGGGGTGGTCGACGACGTCGGGATCGCCTTTCTGACTGGCAATCCACTTGCGGGCCTGCTCGGCCGCAGCACCACTGGCAATCGCTTCGTCCAGAGTCGACGATGCCGTCTTCTCGTCAAATTTCCCGGACATCATCAGCAACCTGACCGCCTGTGCCTTTGTGACTTCCATCAGGTCGGCCGCGCCCTTTCCTTTGAGCGCGTCGATCGACTCGGCGATCTCGTTGGCATTTCCGGCGGTTCGCCCCAGTGGACGATTCATGTCGGTGATCAGGGCCTCCACGCGCGTGCCCGATCCGGCCGCCGCGGCCACCAGACTCCGCGCCAGTGCTTTGGAATCCTCATATTTGCGCATGAAGGCTCCGCTTCCGCTCTTTACATCGAGAATCAGACCGCTTGCACCCATGGCCAGTTTCTTGGACATGATGGAGGCGGTGATGAGCGGCAATGATTCGACCGTTCCGGTGACATCTCGCAGCGCATACATCTTCTTGTCGGCCGGTGCGACGCCTTCGGTCGACGTCGAGATGGCACAGCGCGACTGGTCGACGCACCGTTCGAGCTCGGCACGAGTGAGCCGGGCATTGAAGCCTGGAATGGCCTCGAGCTTGTCGAGCGTGCCACCGGTGTGACCGAGGCCGCGGCCGGAGAGCATGGCTACGTTGACGCCGCAGGCGGCAACCCAGGGTGCGAGCACGATGGAGACCTTGTCGCCGACACCGCCGGTGGAGTGCTTGTCGCCGAGAAAATCGTATTGCTTGCGCAGGCTCCACTGTTCTCCTGACTCCAGCATGCTTCGGGTGAGCGTGGCCATCTCGTCGTCGCCCATACCGCGAATGGCAATGGCCATGAGCAGCGCGCTCATCTGGTAGTCCGGCAGCTCGCCTCGGGTGAAACGATCGACGAACCAGATGATGTCGTCATCGGCCAGTCTTTCGCCGCGCCGTTTGCGATTCAGAATTTCGTAAGCCGATTTATCGCTCATGGGGCGAATTATAGGGGGAGCGGAGGGGAAGGTCGCCCGCGCCTTCTCAAACGGCGGATGACGGCCCAGAGCGTCCCAACCAGCGCCGCGGCGGTGAATACCACTGCGGCCATGGCCTGTTCGTCGTTGAACGCTTTCCACCAGTAATTCGACACGAACCGCGACTCACCGTAGTCGAGGTTCGTAGCTCGCAGCGTCGGCACGGCCAAGCCGTCTCGTTTCGCCGGACGCCAGCTCTTCCCGGCCAGGCAGTATTCGATGATTCGACGATCCTCACTCACGGTCTGGTTCGAGGCGATCACGTACACCTTGCGGATGATGCCGGTCTCATCGACAGCCTCCATCCACGAGATGAAAGGGGGCCGCGAAAAGAAGTTCAGTGGGTTTCGGAGGAAACGTCGCCGTGGATTTTGCTCTTCGAGGAACTGCTGATCCCGCCCCCCGCTGGCCAGCACGGCGTTGGTATCAGGAAAGGCTTCAGCCACGCGCTGTTCGGAGCGGAATGCCCGAACCTCCGACTGCCAGAGGCCGTAGGACTCGGCGTCTTCATGGGCGTAGTGCGGGATTGGATACTCGATGGGCACCGCGGCTCGAGATCGGGTCGCAATGGTGGCGAGGAAGAACAAGATTAGCGCCGGTCGAAATGGAAGCTTGGATCGGCTCGGAGAATGCGGTAGAAGCTGCAGTCGATGAGTAAACATGCTGTCATTCTACTCAGCGGGGGGCTCGATTCCGCAACCGTCCTGGCCATCGCGCGCGCCGAAGGTCGAAGCCTCTCCGCCTTGACGATCTCGTATGGACAACGCCACAGCATCGAGCTCGAGGCCGCGACAGCCGTGGCGCGCGCCGGAGGAGTCGAAGAGCATCAGCGATTCCATCTCGACCTGCGGGCGTTTGGTGGAAGTGCTCTCACCGACTCCATCGACGTCCCCAAGGACTCACTGCAGGAAGATACGATCCCGGTCACCTATGTGCCGGCGCGAAACACGATCTTTCTGGCACTGGCGCTCGCATATGCCGAGACCCGTCAGGCTGACGAGATCTGGCTCGGCGTGAATGCCGTCGACTTCAGCGGGTATCCCGATTGCCGGCCCGAGTTCATTGCCGCTTTCCAGCAGGTGATCCTCACCGGCACGAAGAGCGGCGTCGAAAAGGGCTTGCCGCTGCTCGTGACTCCGCTGCTGCACCTGAGCAAGGCGGACATCATTCGAAGAGGGGTGGGTCTCGGGGTCGACTACGGTCTGACGCGCTCCTGTTACGATCCTGACGAGAAGGGAAGAGCCTGTGGTCATTGCGATTCGTGCATTCTGAGGCGAAGGGGTTTCGAAGAGGCGGGAGTGGCGGATCCGACCGAGTACAGGTGAGGAGGGATTTCGGGAGATTTCGAATTTCGGATTTCGAATTTAAGATCAAAACCAAATGGTGTCCTGCTTTTAAATTCGAAATCCGAAATCCGAAATCCGAAATTCGAAATCCGAAATTTCAAATGCTCCGCATCACCGAGATTTTCCACTCCATTCAGGGCGAGTCCTCGCACGTGGGCCGGCCCTGTGTCTTCGTGCGCCTGACCGGGTGCAATCTTCGCTGCGTCTGGTGTGACTCGGAATACACTTTCACCGGCGGAGCGAAGATATCCATCGAGGACGTGCTTGACCAGGTGGCGTCGTTCGGGTGCAATCTGGTCGAGGTGACGGGTGGCGAGCCTCTTGCGCAGCGCGAATGCCTCGACCTCGTGAGCGCTCTCTGCGAAGGCGGCTATGAGGTGCTCATCGAGACTTCGGGATCGCTCGACATCACGCCGGTCGATCGCCGCGCCAGGATGATTCTCGACGTGAAATGTCCCGGGTCAGGGGAGGCAGACAAGAACCTCTGGTCCAATCTCGACAACCTGCGCCCGCACGACGAGTTGAAGTTCGTGATCCTCGATCGGGGAGACTATGAGTTCGCCCGCGACCTGGTGCGGGAGCGGAAACTCGATCGATGGACGGTGCTCTTCTCTCCGGTCTGGGGAGCGCTAGAGCTGAAACAGCTGGCCGAATGGATGCTCGCCGATCGCGTCCCGGCGCGATTGCAGACCCAGCTGCATAAACACATCTGGGGGGCAGATGTTCACGGGGTGTGACGGGAAAGTCGCTTGGTACCGCGTAGGGCCGCACGGCGTGCGGCCGATACCAGCGGTCCTCGCGGACACTCGTTCAGTGTGTACCGCAAGGATCACGGAAGACCTTTGCAGAGGGGTGGTTACTGTAAATTAACGAGCTGTCGCCGACGAGAATTCGAGCACTTTTCGTTTGTGTTCCGCGACCGAAGGTACCGGCCGCACGCCGTGCGGCCCTACGGCCCAGCACCCTGCTCAGAATTTTGTAACGAGAAATGCGGGCTGGCACCTGAACGGATACAATCCCCGACCCATGAAGAAGCCCCAGCTCGATCACATCGGCATCGCCGTCACTTCGCTCGATGCCGCCCGCATCTACCAGGACCTCGGGCTCATCGTCGAGCACATCGAGACGGTGGCGACGCAGAAAGTGCGTACGGCGTTTCTCTCGGTCGGGGACTCGAACCTCGAGCTTCTGGAGCCGACCGATTCGAGCTCTCCGATCGCCCGCTTCCTCGAGAAGAGGGGTGGCGGGATTCACCACCTCTGTTTTCGGGTGGACAACATCGAGGAGCACCTCGAGCACCTCAAGGCCAAAGGGTATCGTCTCATCAACGAAGCTCCCGTACCGGGCGCGCACGGATGTCGCGTGGCCTTCCTGCATCCGCAGGCCGGTGACGGGGTCCTTATTGAGCTCAGTGAGCTGGTGGCGGAGAGCACGCACTCATGATCGAGGGGTTTCCGGCACGCTCTCTGGTCGTACTCAACCTCGTCAATCCCAAGGAGAAGTTCTGGGGGATGCTGCTGTCGATGTCGCCTGCGGGAGTGACGATTCGCGGCATCAATATGGATGCCTTCGAAGACTGGGTGCGGCAATTGAATCGTGATGAGGAGGAACAGGGACTCGATCTGGCCACCATGTTCGTGCCGCTGTTTCGTGTTGAACGCATTTTTCTAGACGAGCCGGTTGGCTCGGTGCAGTCCTATTCACAGTTTTTCGAGCAGCGAGTCGGAATACCACCGGCTGATTTCCTCGGGCTCAATTAAAAATAAGGGGTGTTCAGAATGTCCAGGTCTCTGCGGCTGATCGCGTTGGCAATCCTTCTCTCAGCGTGCAATCGGGAGAAACTAGAACCGATGACGGGAACCGATGCCGCCAAGGCAACCGCCAAAGTTTTCAATTTTCAGGTTTATCCGGGCTCCACGTATCTGGAACCCTATACCGACCTTCTCAAGAAGGCTCACTTTGTACTGGAGCCCAACGCCAAAGCGGCGCCGCCAATGGCCGTATACGAAACGGCTGACGCGGTCGAAAAGGTTGCTCCCTGGTACGCCGACAAATACGGCTACGCCACCATCGCCGACACCTCGAGCAACAATTTCAGTGTCGTTCCGCCTCCCGCCTATTACACCGAGGGAGACATCCAGGCCGACCTCGCCAATTTCAAGCCGGTGCTCGAGAAGCTGAGCATCAGCACCGATGTCTCGAAAGCTACAGGCAAATACCGTGGCGCCTACATCAAACCGCAAGACACGCTTCCCCGGGTGAGTATCCAGCGCCCTTACTACGATCTGATCAACAAGAAGATCGTCGATCGGACGCTCATCGTAATGGTTCGCGAAGGACAGTAATGCCGTCGGTGACGATTGCCGGGCTGGGTCTCATCGGAGGCTCGCTCGGCAAAGCGCTTCAGAGTCGTGGCTGGAGCGTCGCCTTCGTCGATCCGGCCGTCGATGCCGGCGAGGCTTGGCAAGCCGGAGCGGCAACAGTCCGGCTGGCCGGAATCGGCGACGCGCCCTCCGATCTGATCGTGATTGCCACGCCAGTGGGATGCGCGCTCACTGCGATCGCTGCGTCACCGCTCGATGTGCCGATCACGACGACCTGCAGTGTCATGGTCCCCTTCGCCCTGCTGCAGTCGTCCCGCAGGACCGTCATCGCCGGGCATCCCTTCGCCGGCTCGGAAAAGAGCGGGCTCGGCGCGGCACGAGCAGATCTCTTCGTGGGTCGTCCCTGGTTTTATGACCAGGATCACGAGGATCCCCTCGTTTTGAAAATGATCGGCGACAGTGGAGCATTGCCGCGCGCCGTGTCACCAGTCGAGCACGATCGCGCGGTCGCAATGACGAGTCATCTTCCTCAGATCTTGTCGACGGCGCTGGCAGCGATCGTCCATCGTCATCCCGAGGTCGAGCCCTACGTCGGGGAAGGACTAAGGACGTTTCTTCGTCTTGCTGCGAGCAGTCCCGACATCTGGATTCCGGTCATCGAGCACAATCGCGCGGCCATCAACGAAGCGGCGTTGGAAATCCAATCGGTGGCGAACGCCATCATTCACGACGGCGACGCTGAGGTCTTTCGTGAGGCGCAAGAGCTGATGGCTCGGCTGCAGAAGGGTTAGCAAGCCGCGAGACTGACTTTCTTTATTCGTTGCTCGTTTCTGGATGGAAAGTCAGCCGATCGATTGCTTCTTGTGTGGCACAGGCACTCTTGCCTGTGTGCCGCGGCGTTCCTGCGACGACTCACAGGGAAGTCGGCCTCGACGGCCGACACACAGGCAAGAGTGCCTGTGCCACACAAAAGCCGGTCTCGCCTGACCCAACCTGGCGACGAGAACCCTGTGAGAGGCGGATTACCGGATATAACCCAGTGACTTCAGGCTCTCGTAATACTCCTCATCGAGGTGCGACGAGGCACTCGCCGATTCTCTTGCTCCGAAGCTGGGCAGACGTGTTTGGGTCGATTCCGGCAGCAGCGAGTGTCCTTTCATCTCGTCCGATGCGGGGAAGCCCTCCAGGTCGGCCAGTGTCGGGGCTACATCGAGCGCTGACGCTCGTTTCGCAGCCAGTGGGATCGTTGAGGCGATGAGCCCGCGGCCGCTTTGAAGATCGCCGGGCATCCCCAGGATGAAGACGTCGTAGCCGCGGCCGTGAAGATCGCTCACGGCGCGGTCGAGCGAGTCGAGCGCCCCCACGGAGAAAGTCAGTCTCGACGCGGCATCGAGTCCTATCCGGTTGAGAACGATGTCGAGCGCGGGCAGAAAAGCCGTCACGAACTGACGCTTCTCTCGCACGGCCGACTCGGTGAGGCGACTCAGTGCGATCTGGTCGATGGCCTCCGCTTCGAGTGCCGGGGAGCGGCCGGGATGATGCGCCGCTGCGAAAATGTGCTCCTGGTTGTCCGATTTCATGAGCGGCGTGGTTTGCTGGTCGGTGACCCACCAGTTGAAGGCTGACGATGGAATCCCGCGCGAGGCCAAGATCTCCCAGATGTAGTCGCGCCGCCGCACCGTCGGGGGAAGTGGAGCGCGCCGGAGAAGACCGAGCGCTGGGATGACATTGCGCAGGACGATATCCGTCGTCGAGACGTACTGCAGTACTGCGCCCGACAATCGGGAGCGAACGCCCTCGATGGACCGGACGCCGTGAATTTCCCCCTCGGTGCCGCTGCCGGCCGTTGCCCAACGTTCCGCTGCGGAAAGTCCAACGAGGGGACTGCAAGGGACGACGAATAGGCCGGCTAGCGTCTTTCGCGCGGCGAAAATCTCATACGACAAACCATCTACCGCCAGGAATGCCACATGTCGTCCCGTCGGCCTGACTACGATCTGCTGGGGTCGGAGAGGAACAGCCTCAGCCTCAGAACGGAAAGAAAGAAAGCAGACTGCCGAGAAGATCGCCACGGCCGCGATCGAGATCGGCAGCATGCGCCGGCGATGACGCACCGACGGAATCTGCTGCGTGGCGTGAATGGAAAACGATAGCAGCGCCGCCGACAGGATCGTGACGCCGAAGAGAAATGAAAGCAGCAGTAGTGCGAGAAACACCACGCGTTCCAGCACAATCGCGGGAGATGGAAAACCTAGCCACCAGATCGTGAGACCTGCGCAGAACAATGCCGAGATGCCCATGGAGATGGCCAGCAGCACCCGAGGGTGCTCGATCGGGGCGCGAGGGCGGATTCGCATGAAGAGCGCCGTCAGAACTACAGCGGTGAAAACGACCACGAAGCAGAAGGCGATGTAGGAGAGGGCCAGAGTCAAAAGATCGATGGCCTTCATGGGCTGATTCCGGATGAGCATGACCGACAGAACGGGAATCGTCAGCGCCAGGGAGTGCGCCGCGCCGACCTTCGAGGCGATGACTACCAGTTCTGACCAGAAGGTGCGGGATCGCCAGGGATCGAGTGCGAACCAGCGCTCGATCCCATGGGAGAGATAGCCGAGGCTCCTCAGCTGGTCACGAAGCTGATCGACTGTCGAAGGCTCCGGCATCGGCGGCATCCTACCCGGAATCGGGATCGGCTAGCGCTAGCGGCCAGGTTTATTGAAACCGGCTGATGCCGAGGGGAGCGGGCGCCTCGCCCGCTCTTCGAGCGAAAGCTCGAAGAATCGGCGTGTTGTTACTGCCAGAGCGGGCGAGGCGCCCGCTCCCCTCGGTGGTCTCACCTGGAGGCGACTGGCCACTTCACTACTGCCTTGCCGAGGCCGGCGCCTTCGCGGTCTGCGACGACGCGTCTACCAGGGCCCGATGCGTCACCACACTCTCGTAGCCGAGAAGACACACCAGTAGAAAGTAGATCACCGCAATCGAGCCCCGCTGCCCAGCGCTGACGTCGTAAAACTTCTCCCCCTGCTCCCCGGTCACGGACCGATAGAGCTGAAAAAGACCGAGAAGCAGGATGACGATGAGTAGCGGGTTCTTCCACGCAATCATGAAGTAGACGACGATCAGTCCTCCGCCGACCCACATCCATTTGGTGATGGCTGCCGAAACGCGTCCTCCGTCCAGAGGAGCGATCGGCAAAAGGTTGAGGAGATTGAGCAGAAAACCCGCGTAAGCAAGGGCGAGATAGAGAAGCCGATCCGTCCCGTAGAAAATCAGGAGGCAGGCGAAGGAGGCGAGCGTTCCGGCGATGGGACCGGCCAGTCCGATCTGGGCATCGTCGTAGGCCGATCGAGGCTGATCCTTCAGCGTCACAGCGCCGCCGATGAAAGGAATGAAGACCATTGCGCCGGCCCGGAGACCCTTGGCCCGGATCACGACAGCGTGGCCGAGCTCATGGATAACGGTCAGCAGGACGAAGCCGACCGCAAAAACAGCTCCCATTTTTATGGCGTACGCAACCATAGTCACGGCCATCGAGCCTCCTGCCACGGCCAGTTGGCCGACGCCGAAGCCCTCGAGGGGATTCACCATCAGCAACTTCGACTTCGCGACGATAAGGAAGAGAACGGCCTTGAGCTTCAATAGCAACACGCCGATCGAGAACACCAGGCCCGAGAGCAAAGCTCGGAGTCTCTTCTTCTCTGGCTCCCTGGGGGGCCTCGAAGCGGTGTCGTCGAGATCGGTTGTGGGAATCGTTGAGAGTACGGACTGTTCCATCAGGAGTGTCTGGCTCGTACAACGACCGGCGGAGAGGGAAATTCCGGAGTAGATGCCAGATGTCAGATGTCAGATGTCAGGGGTCAAATGCCAGGCGAAGGTTAGACGCGTTGTCATCCTGAGCAAGGGACAGCGTGCGCGCTGCCACTGAGAAAAGAAACTGAGTGGTGTCATCCCGAGCCGCAGCGAGGGATCTGGGCGGGGGCCTTGCGGTGTGGAGTCTTGGAGCTCTCTTACGATTGTGCGAGGCGCCGAAGGGTCGAGTCCCCCGCCCAGATCCCTCGCTCGACGCTCAGGATGACACCTCCGCAAACCGGCCTAAATACTGGGAGTTTCTTAGAAGCAAGG
>DASZZV010000384.1:0-4459 GCA_035544835.1 Thermoanaerobaculia bacterium | reverse complement strand
CAGCGTGCGCGCTGCCACTGAGAAAAGAAACTGAGTGGGTGTCATCCCGAGCCGCAGCGAGGGATCTGGGCGGGGGCCTTAGACCCTTGGCAATCGAAAATGTTTGCGAGCACCACGATGGAAGGGCCCCCGCCCAGATCCTTCGCTGCGGCTCAGGACGACAACGGTTCATTTGGGCTTCAACAACATGCCACCGTTGTTCTACCGCTAGGGATGACACGCCGCTCCACGAGCGGCCCCGAGAACCACGACCTCCCAGCGCGTTGACAACCGCCCTCTCCCAGTCTAGATTGAAGATCGCTGGATCGATTTGGGGCCGCTTGCAACCAGCTAAAAAAAGGCTAAAGTCGCTCCCGGAATGACGTTCGTCCAGGCCCCCTCCCCGGGGGTTTTCTTTTTCATGAGGCGAGAGAAGGTCATTCATGCAGGACTTCATTCAAACCATTGCCGACTCGCACATCTACCTTTTCGATGGCGCGATGGGGACGATGCTGTATTCCAAAGGCGTCTTTATCAACAAGTGCTATGACGAGCTGAATCTCCGGGATCCCGACATCGTTCTGGACGTGCATCGCGGCTACGTGCGCGCAGGTGCGGAGATCCTCGAGACGAATACCTACGGCGCGAACCGTGTGAAGCTGCAGGCGTTCGGCATCGTCGATGAGCTCCGCGAGATCAACATCAGAGCGGTGGAACTGGCGCGCAAGGCTGCTGGCGACGCGGTGTACGTCAGCGGCGCGATGGGCCCGCTCGGGATTCGACTCGAGCCCTACGGCCCAACCTCGCTGGAAGAAGCCCGCGAGATCTTCCGCGAGCAGGCCAGTACCCTGCTCGAAGGAGGAGTCGATGCCTTCATCCTCGAGACCTTCTCCAATGTCGCGGAAATCGAGCAGGCCATCATCGCCATCCGCGAGCTTTGTTCGGTGCCGGTCATCGCGCAGATGACCATTCACAATGACGGGCGAACAATCTTCGGCGTCACTCCGACCGTCATCGGCCAGACCCTCGAGCGGGCCGGTGCCGACGTCATCGGCCTCAACTGCTCAGTTGGACCGGACGTCATGCTCGACGCCATCGAAGAACTGGCAAGTGCGACGGGAAAGAAGATCTCCTGCCAGCCCAACGCCGGCCTGCCGCGCGAAGTTTACGGTCGTCAGATGTACATGGCCTCTCCCGACTACATGGCCAAGTACGCGAAACGCCTCATTCAGAAGGGCGTGAAATACATCGGCGGATGTTGCGGAACGACGCCCGAGCACATCAAGGTGATCGCCGACGCGGTTCGTCCTCTTTCGCCGCGCCGGCAGTTCGTCGTCCTCGAAGATGTCGTCAAGGAGAAAAGCCGTGGAGCGGAGCCTGTGCCCTTTGCAGATCGCTCGCGGTGGGGACGAAAGATCGCCGCTGGTGAATTCGTAACCACCATCGAGATCACGCCGCCAAAAGGCCCCGACCCGTCAGCCATGCTGATCTCAGTGCAGAAAATTCGAGAGGCCGGTGTTGACGGCGTGAATGTCCCTGACGGCCCCCGGGCCCAGAATCGAATGGGTGCGATCTCGGTCGCCCTCCTCATTCAGCAACGCATCGGAATCGAGGCAGTGCTTCACTACTGCTGCCGCGATCGTAATCTCCTGGGGATGCACTCCGACCTTCTCGGCTGCGCTGCCCTCGGAGTCAACAACCTTCTGCTGATTACAGGCGATCCGCCAAAGATGGGTCCCTATCCCGAGGCCACGGCCGTCTTCGACGTCGACTCGATTGGCCTGACGAATATGGTCGCACTGATGAACCGCGGGCTCGACCTCGGCGGAAATCCTTTCGGCCAGCCGACGCGGTTCACGATCGGCGTCGGTGTGAACCCGGGCCACCTCGACCTCGACTACGAGCTCGGCCGGCTCGACTGGAAGATCAAGGCTGGAGCAGAGTACGCCATCACCCAGCCGGTATTCGACGTTCGCCAGCTCGAACACTTCCTGCGGCGAATCGAGGGGCACAACCTTCCGGTGGTAGCTGGCATCTGGCCACTGCTATCGTATCGAAATGCGCAGTTCATGAACAACGAAGTGCCGGGTGTCAGCGTTCCGGACGACGTCATGGAACGGATGCGAATCGCCAGCGACAAGAGTAAGGAGCACGGCCTTCGTGAGGGTGTCGCCATCGCACGCGAGACTCTGAGTCATGTGAAATCGGCCGTAGCCGGCGTGCAGGTGTCAGCGCCTCTGGGAAGAGTAGACCTGGCCCTCGAGGTCTTCGACGGAATCGTTCAGCAGGAGAAAAGTTTGTCATCCTGAGCAAGGGACAGCGTGCGCGCTGCCACTGAGAAAAGAAACTGGGTGGGTGTCATCCCGAGCCGCAGCGAGGGATCTGGGCGGTGGCTTTGCGGTTTGAAGTCAAAGGCATCACGAACGATTGTGCGCGGCCCCAAGGGGTCGAGGCCCCGCCCAGATCCCTCGCTGCGGCTCGGGATGACACCTCGGCGAACCCGCGTAGGTAGCGTGCGCCTTCTCAGAGTATCCGGTCCGGTTTCAAGGTTACCCGCATGGAACCGAAATCGATGGTCAGTCTGAAATGCTTCAGCATGTTCTCTCCGATGATTCCGAAGGCCTCGTTTTTCTCGGAGGAGTAAAGCGGTATTTGTCGGAATGTCCCAGCCCATTTGTCGATGCCGACCTCGATGTTCTCAATTCGTGTTCCATGCTTCATCGTTCCGCCCAGCCCCTGGAGCAGTGCTCCGTGCATCTGTGGAAGCTGCCGAAGCTTCGGAGTAGTCGCGACCTCCGTCTCGTTCAGGAAGGTAATCTCCGACCCGGTATCGAGGACGAAAAGGTACCAGCCGTGGCGGTTTATCGTTCCGTGCACCAATGGGCGGGAGCCGATAATGAATAGATTCTGATCAGGCGCCGGATTGTGGTCGGACTCTTTGAGGTGGGTCATGGTCAAAGAACCGGAGCGGAAATTGAAATCGAGTTTGAACTCCTTCAACAGATTCGTTCCGATCAGTATGCCGATGTCAAAGGGTTGGCGGTTGTCGGAGACAAACCGCATTTTCGACTCGTCCATGATCGCCACGGGGACGTTGGCGATGGTCATGCCGCCAATCTGCAGCCGATCGATGAGACCGAATGACACGGAGATCGGCTCCCCTAACAGTCCATAGAAGGTTCCCTTGAAATCTCCCAGCCGCCGGACACCGGCCTTGTCGGCCTTCGGCGCCGAGATGATCGATAGTGCGGCACCGGTGTCGACGATGGCTGTGAGGGTCTGATTGTTGGCCGTGACCTGAATGCGTGGAACCGACGGTTTCTCGACGACCATGTCCTGGCGGACCGAGTCACGACCACTGAAGTGGTACACGTCAACGCCGACCAGGCTCTCGAGGTAGCTGATATGCCAGTCTTTGACGGCCAGTCCGCGGTCGACAGCGTAATGGGCCCATTCGGCCGCGGATGCGTAATTATTGGCGAGGTATTCGGTCTGGGACAGATCCCATGCGATGTGTGCGACCTCGGTGTGGAACGGTTTGAGGTCGAGGGCCGTTCGAAGATGCCGGCGGGCAGCGTCGATGCGGCCTGCCGCGAGCTCCGCGGAACCGAGCGCTGCCAGATCCTGTGAGCTCACCCGTGGACGGCTTTCGATGCCCTCTCCGAGAAGGATGGCCTGCGGGTAGTCGCCGATTCCGACGAAGCCGGCAATGGTGGCCGCCCCGTTGCGCGTGTCACTTGGCAGAAGCAGAAGAGGTCCGATGGAGACGTCGGAAGAAAGTGAGCAGCCAGCGAGAAAAAGCGCCAGGAGCGAGGTGCAACGTTTGAAGCGCGTGCCGTTCAACCCCATCATTGCCCATCTCCTTACCAGGTTCACACTGTGGCCTGGCGGTCTGGACCGAGCGCCGTGTTCGGGCGGCTTATCGATAGACAGAACCGGTTGTGAAGTTAAGCCATTCCTCGGCAAATTGCTGAAAACAAAATCGAAATTAGTGGTCACGCGAAGGTTACGGCCAACGATCCGCGCTGGCACAAAAGCTGCGGCGGAACAGTCAGGAGAACGACAGATGCGCTACCGAATCCCGATGTTGCTGCTCGGAGTGGCTGTCGCTGCAGGATGCCACTCGCGCGAGACGGCCATCACTCGAACGAGCACCACTGATTATCAGACCGTGTCGGAAGGATCAGCGCAGGGAGCTGCTGCATCCATTGGTGCGCCCGGCGAAACGCCTCCTCTGGTTTCCACCGGACCGCTCACGAGCACCAACGTCGACACCACCACCACCCTCACCATCACCAATGCGCAGACTCTTCCGCCGAATACCGGTGTGGCGCCGCTGGGGACTTCCATGTCCGAAGGAATCTACACGACGACCTCGTCCCCACCGGCCGCTCGTCCCCGCAGCGGGAGCTCACCACGACAAACCATCTCGATATCGCGGTCCCCGTCCACGCAAACGCTTTCCGAGGATGGCGGCATG
>DASZZV010000383.1:0-3939 GCA_035544835.1 Thermoanaerobaculia bacterium | reverse complement strand
CTTTGTAGTCCTAGTGCCTGTCCCACTCCAAAGCACCGACCAGCTCGACGATCCGGCGCCCTCGCCCCTGGCCGCTGCCCGAAGAGCCGAGGTCAATCAATGCGCGGCGTAGGCGGCGGTGACGCGCCAGGAGCTGAAGGTACGCCTGCTCGCGATGGCCGGCCTTGGCGCGGATGATCTCGCTAACGCCGTGGCGCTCCTCGGTGCTCCATCGCTTCAGATCGGGGATGGCGGCTAGGGCGGGAGCGAGACGCGCCATTGCGCGGCGCTGCGGCGCGGATAACGAGCCCGTCTTGATGCGTAGCGCGGCGGCCACAGGCCTGACCATCGACTCCTGAAACTCCGCGGCGCTATGACCGCCTTGCGCGAAGACCTTTTGCACTGCGATCCCGATGTTGCGGATGTGGAAGTGGTCCCATTCACTGGCGCGTCGGGCTCCGGCCGCGGTGCCGGAAACATCTGGCTGCTCCCATAACAGAGAGCCGCGCGCCATTCGCCTCAACAAGCGCGCCGAGGTGCGATGGCCAGGCTTCTTCGCCATCCGCTCCTCTTCGCGGCGCGCCAGGCGCTCGATGCCCTCGTTGGTGCAGCGGAAGCCGAGCTTCCTGTAGAACCAGAAAGCGCCCGACTCGATAGCCTCGTCGTTCTCCATTCCGATCTGGTAAGGGTCGATCGAGAACGAAGTCGAGCCGAACAACTGATGATAGAGCTTGAGCAGCATGGCAAGGCAGAAGGCCGACTCGCCGTCGCGAAAGGCGTAGAAGATGTTCAAGCTGACTTCCATCCGCTCGCAGAATCCGAAGGCATCACCGTAGCCGACGGGCACCCCGTTTCTCAGAAGGAGCGGAGCGAAGCCGGCCCGCAAGGGAAGGCGTTTCTCCCGAACAATACCGATCAGAAGGATCTCCAGGCCGCGGCCACAATCGGCCGAGAGGATCGTGGCGGGGTCGCCATAGGTGAAGCCGTAGAGCTCGCGATAACGCGTTCCCATTGCGGCACGCGCCATGTCGAGAACCGCCTCTCCATCCTGCCGGAAGAGCCTGGCGATACGAAGCGGCCGGCCGGCTAACTCGCGCGCAATCGAAACCTCACGCCGGCCGAGCGGCGCGGTCTGCTGATAGAAGATCGTTGGCGGCGGATGTCGCATCGCCGTCCGCGTCGCGGACGAATTGCCGAGCCTCCACAGGATCCACAGCCCCAGGGCGTCGTAAAGAGTGGCGCGGTGATGGGCCGGGAGAGGGAGCCCCTCGAGGTGGCGGATGAGCCAGGCCAGACCACCGTCCTTCGCCAGCGCCCGCGCCGCTTTCAGCCAGGTAGGGTACGGCACGTTGGCCTCTACGCTGGCCTCCTCTTCTAGCAGTGGAACGAAAAGGGGGAGCACCGACGCCAACCTCTCCGGCTCCGGCTCGGGCTCCCAATCGATCTCAACCTGTTCAGGAAAACGGCTGGCCAGCCAGCGGACAAAGTCGTACGAGAAGACAACCTTCACCGCGGTTCCGGCGATTCCGGAAATCTCCGGGTCGAGGAGCGGATCGAAGTCTCTCCGGCCCGCCAGTGCGGTCACGCGTCTGCCGAACCGCTTCATCATCGATTCGGCACGCTTCAGGATCCGTGGGGTTGCGGGATAGGCGCAAAGAAAAAGAAGAGCATCATGAAATCGCGCCAGCCGTTCGACGTCGGGCATGTCCATACCATCAAGTGTCGCCAGTAGCTCGATCAGGGCATCAGCGTCTGGCGCAAGGCGCCGAGCTCTCTCCAACGCGACCAGCAGTCCGTCGATGTCACGGGGATGCACGGTCGGAACGATAACCGATTTGAATCGAGGCGGACGAGGACATGCCGATTCCGATGTCCGGCGGGCCGCCGGCTGAACCGTAACGTGGGAGCTGGGGTATCCGGTGGGAGGGGGTGTGCTAACGAGGTGCTGCCGAGGTCAGTAGGAACTCCAGTGGCTCTTCGGAGGCTACGACCTCGGGCAGGAGAGACATTAACATCTGCATGTTGGTCGAGGCGTTCTTGAGAATGGGATTCCTGAGAATTTCCAGCAGCTCAGCGTGATCCGGATGCCGGGGTGAAGTGACGTTCACGTCGGCAAAGGTCGCTTCGTCGTACGCGCCGTAATTGACCACCCTCTGGAACCAGATCTGATCAACTCCCAGGCTCTGTCCCAGTTTTAAGAAGTCGAGCATCTCCCGGAAGTTCTCTTTCTGGACGACGAAGTTGATCGTCAGGGAACGAATCATTCCCGAGCGCCGCATCCCGGCGATGAACTCCAGATTGGCCATGAGGGTCTGCCACTTTCCAGGGCGCCTTAGTTTCTCGTAGGTTTCAGCGCGGGCGGCATCGATCGAGACGAACAGAACCTTCACCATCTCCGCCAGGTCGGGAAACTCGTTCCATCGGTCCGGCGTGACCAGCAGACCGTTGGTGATGAGGAGGAGGTGGAGCCCGGGGTAGTCCCGACGATTGAGAGCGGACAGGATGGCCCGGTAGTGCCTGCTCGCAAAGGCTTCACCTCCCCCCGAGATGTAGCTCAGACCCTGAACCTTCTGGAGCAGCGGCAGGATCACCCGGTCTTTGGCCCTGGAATAGGAATCCTGCTCATCGGCCTTCGCCACGAGAATCTCCGTCCGGCAGGAGGGGCAGGCGAGATTACAGGTCGTGTCGTGATTCAGCTCGAACATCCTCGGCACTTCCGCAAGCGTGGTCGTCCGATTCTCGATGTAGCCGCGGAGCACCGGGTCGACGATCTCGGACTTTCGAGGAAGTTTCTGGGCGGTGATGAACGAGCATAGAGTCCGGCTGCAATAGCTGAAGTCGCCGTCCAGCACGGACCGCCGGATCTCCACTGCCATCTCCGAGTTCCAGATC
Source organism: Thermoanaerobaculia bacterium (assembly GCA_035544835.1). Lineage (GTDB taxonomy): Bacteria > Acidobacteriota > Thermoanaerobaculia > Gp7-AA8 > Gp7-AA8 > DASZZV01. The sequence goes on along the minus strand of DASZZV010000383.1, from coordinate 1,068 downwards.
GCATCACCTGACTCGGCCGTCAAGACATTGCCGATGGGGAAGGGTACCCATGCCGGACATGTACAGGCATAGGAGCTGCCTTTCCAGCCTGTCGACAGATGGGTGAAAGGGACATGACAGAACTTGTCTTTGAGGTCGTAATCGAGGACCTTGAGCTCTTCCGCTGATGAGCCGTTGTCGCGCTTCGCCTGGTAGGCGCGAAAGAGAAGTCGCTGCGCCGAAGTGCAAACGGCCTGGACTCGCAAGGCACGGTCGATTCGTTCGATGGCAGAGTCAACTTCGCCCTTCTCAAGGAGAAACTCCGCTTGAACGAGAAGAGCGGCTCTTGAATTCGGAGAGTACTCAAGAACGAGCTCCGTCAGGACGTGCGCGTCCACGGGCACGGTGTTTCGCGAGACGAAAACCAGACGATCGATGAAGATCCTCAGGACCTTAACCTGCAACGACACGTCTACGTAGGAGCGGAATCCGAGGTCGCTGTGCCAGACATTGCCGTCGTCGATCCATGCGCAGGCATTCAAGAGATTTTCGGCCAGTGCGCGCCGCTTCTGTTCGGTCGAAACATCGAACGTGCTCACGACCTGCTGTGCGTGAGCGGCGATCGATAGGAGCATTGCTGTTTGGTTCCCGTCTTTCGCGATGAAGTCGCCAAACGACTCTTCCACCCAGGTTCCTCGAGCAGGACCCGCTGAAGGGCGGAAGTTGAAGTACCCGCCATAGCAATTCTTGATTCTCTGGAAGAGTGCTGTCGGCATGATGGGTGGCTATTGTCGTATGAAATCGTTCTTTGTTCAGGCTCGAGTGAGATTGGACGCATCAAGAGTGCCCAATGCTCGTTATTAAGGAGAGCCGGGCGTCCCGATGCTAAAGTGACCGCCGAATGCCCGGAGAAGGGAAGTCACCCGGTTCTCATCCTATCGGCGTGGGAGAAATCCTCTCTCTCTGGAACAATCGGCGAACTCTCGGTGCGCTGGCGCGATATGACCTGCGAAAGACTTACGCGGCCACTGCGGGCGGGATACTCTGGGCGGTCATCACACCGCTCGTTCCAATTCTGATCTTCTCGGC
>DASZZV010000382.1:0-16377 GCA_035544835.1 Thermoanaerobaculia bacterium | reverse complement strand
CATGACGCTTGTTGAACCAGGAGGCGTAGGTGGCGTTGAGCATCTGCATCCCGAGGCCGAGGTTGGGTTGGGGGGTCTCGATGACGAAGTGGAAGTGGTTGGTCATCAGCACGTACGCAGTGATGATCCACTTCTGACGTCGCGCCACTTGTCCAACCAGCTCGAGGAAGTGCTCGCGGTCGCGGTCATCGAGGAAGAGCGGCTTCTTCTGATGGCCGCGGGAAGTGACGTGATACAGCGCGCCCGGATACTCGATTCTCATTGCTCTAGCCATGCACCGAGGATCCCTCGGGGAACGCGGAACACCGAGGAATCTACTCAGCGTGCAGAAAAGCGCGCGAAAACCTCCTCGGATTGGAAACTCGCTCCACTCCGCGTGGAGTACTCACGGCAAGTTCGAAATGCGAAGCTCTGTCCCCAATAGCTCTCCGAAACTCACGGCAAGTTCGAAATGCGAAGCTCTGTCCCCAATAGCTCTCCGCTCACGGCAAGTTCGAAATGCGAAGCTCTGTCCCCAATAGCTCTCCGAGGGTCATCTCATCGTCAAGACTCCCGACTGTACCGTGCGAACGCAAAAACCAGCGAAACGTAAACGGACGGCTCCGTTCCTCCGTCCAACTACAAACGTACCTGGAAGGGGTGTCCCATGCGCAGGATCGGCTTCGTCATTCTCGCTACGCTCTTCGCCGTGAACCTTCTCGCCGCTCCGCCGGTGACGGAAAGCACCGAGTCCCGAAAAGTCGCCGCCTGGCTCCGCGCCCTTCCAGCCCTCCCTTCGGACAGCTCTCACTTCGGCGTGCTCGGTGGCGTCTCCGTCATCAGCATCGGCCCGCAGACTGGCCGCGTCCACGACTACGGCCCCACCGCGCTCTACGACGATCCCCAAGCGCTCTCCGCAGCGCAGGGCGAATTGAAGCGCCACATCGACGATTACCTCACCGTCCTGGCCACCGGAGGCATCCATCACTTCCGCGACGTGCAGAACCTACCGTGGGGAATGATTGAGATCTCACCCGGCCGCTTCCGTTATGACCTCAGCGACACCATCGTCGCGAACCTGCAGAGAATCGGCGGCGTCTATGTCGGCGTCATCATGCCGTATGCAGGCTGGGAGCTCGTCGCCGCCGGATATCCGAAGACCAGCAATCCGATGTGTGTCCGGCTCTTGTCGGAGGATTTCTATTATCTCAATGTCGACGGGCGGATGGACCGCTACCGCGATCTGCGGGCCTATGACCGTTATCTCGAGAATCTCGTCGAGCGCTACGACGGAGATGGCATCGACGACATGCCCGGCCTCACGACACCGGTCAGGTACTGGCAGATTCACAATGAGCCGGAGGGAGAAAACTGCGGCCTGTTCCGATACGACGTTCCCGGTTTCTATGACCTGATGCGCCGCAGTGCCGAGATCATTCACCGCTCCTGCGCCGGCTGCAGGATGCTGAACGGCGGTCTGGCCTTTCCGCTCGACCGTGAGTCTGAACCGATCGGCGGCGCCACGTTCTGGAGCGACTTCGTCCGCCTGGGCGGCGCCACGACGGTCGACGTCATCGCCATCCATTACAACCAGGGCAAGGACCCGAATCACGGCAGCATCGATCAGTTCGAGCATCAGGTCCGCCGCAGCCGCGAGCTTCTCGGCAATAAGCCGGTTTGGGTCACGGAGTTTGGCGTCGTCATCGGCAACGGGACGAACTTCTCCGGGCTTCCGGAGCATGACGCCGCGGCGTGGTTCATGAGGTTTTACACGGTCGGGTTGGCGAATGGCGTCGAAAAATTTTTCTCCGACGCCCAGGTATTCGTTGATCCCAGTTTCACCATCACGCTCCCGTTTTATGTCAACAAGCTCATTGAATCGAAGCTCGGCTCGTTCGACACCGCGGAGAAGATCACCGACGGCCAGTACCGCTTTCGCTCCGGCTCGAAGTGGACTTATGTAAGCTGGAATGGCATCCCCTCATCGCTGAGTGGTAGCGTCAGAGTGACGGATCTCTACGGCAATGAGACCCTCACCACCACCACCAGCACCAGCACCTTGCCCACGACCGACAGCCCACTCTTCCTCGAGCCACTCTCGCGCCGACACTCGGTCCGCCGCTAACAAGGGTCACACCTCTTCTTGTTAGAATGTCCGGGTCGCTCAACCGCTGTACCATTCGCACATGAAACGACTGCTTGCCGCCACGCTGATTCTCCTCACAACCCCATCTCTCCTGACGGCCGCGGCGCCTCGGGTGATGCATCTCGCCGAGAAAAGGATGGCGGTTGCGGCGATCGAGAAGGACCGCGAACGGCTGGCTGCGTTGAGCGATGAGATCTGGCGCTACGCCGAGACCGCGCTGAAAGAGACCAGGTCGTCGAAGGCACTCGCCGACTTCGCCGAACAGAACGGGTTTCGCGTGACACGCGGCGTGGCCGGGATGCCCACGGCCTTCGTGGCCGAGTACGGATCAGGCCGGCCGGTAATCGGCATCATGGGCGAGTACGACGCCCTGCCCGGTCTCTCGCAGAAAGCGCAGGCATCGCGCGAGGCCATCCAGACCGGTGCCCCCGGCCACGGCTGCGGGCACAACCTCTTCGGGGTCGGGAGTCTGGCTGCGGCGACGGCTGTGAAGCAACTGATCGAAGCGGCCAAGCTGCATGGGACTGTCAGGTTTTTCGGAACACCAGCCGAGGAGTCGGTGGGTGGCAAGGTCTACATGCTGCGCGATGGGGTGATGAATGGTGTCGACGTCATGCTGGCCTGGCACCCTGATGATAAAACCCTTTCCGATACGAAGAGCACGCAGGCCATAGTCGACCTCAACGTCGAGTTCTTCGGTCGTGCCGCGCACGCCGCGTATGACCCGTGGAACGGGCGCAGCGCCGTCGACGGACTCGAGATTTTCACGCACGCCGTGAACATGATGCGCGAGCACGTCCATCCGAGCTCGCGTATGCACTATGTCATCGTCAAAGGTGGCGACGTCCCGAACGTCGTTCCCGAATATGGAAAGGTCTGGATCTGGCTGCGCGACGAGGATCGCGAGATCGTTGACGAGATGCTGGCCCGCATTCGGAAAATGGCGGCTGGCGCGGCCATGGCAGCCGATGTCGAATCGAAAGTAACCATCAACGCCGGCGACTGGAACATGCTCGTGAATATGACCGGCCAGCGCGTCGCACAGGACAATCTCGAGTGGCTCGGGCCATTACAGTTCTCGCCGGAAGAGCAGGAATTCGCGAAGACGATCCAGCGGGCCAACAAGATTCCTGAGAAGGGACTCGTCACCGCGGTCCAGCCATTCGAAGACAAACCGGGACCGGCCGAGGGGGGATCGACCGACGTCGCCGACATCAGCTGGAACATGCCGATCATCCACATCTCCGTCACGACTGCGCCGGCGGGAGCTCCGTGGCATGGCTGGTCAGTCGTAGCCTGTGGCGGGATGTCGATCGGACACAAGGGGATGATCTACGCCTCGGAGGCGCTGGCGGCGACGATGATCGATCTGTTTACCGATCCAAAGAAAGTCGAAGAGATTCGCCAGGAGTTCGCGAAGAAAACCGCCGGCAAAAAGTACACGAGCTACATTCCCGACGGCCCCCCTCGGCTCGCAATCAGCGACTGAGCATCGTAGGCAATTCAAGAGGGCCACAATTCAAGAGGGCCAGGCCTTTTCTTCTGGCAAGAAAGCCTCATCGGCAGCGGAGTCATCATTTTGAGGAGTTTTCGGGACCGCGCCGCTGAGATGTAGAGTTGCCGTGTAGTTGCAAGGAGGAGCTCGTGCGAATTTCCAGATTACTGTTCGTTCTCATTGTGACGGTCACGCTTCCAATGATGGGCGCGAAGCCAGCGGTTGAAAACAGCAATGCCAAAGGCGCTTTGATCGTCGAGAAGAAGACAATCGCGATTCGCTACGCGGCTGTCGCCGATGGACCTTCGGATCTCATCCTGGTGTTGACTGATCATCCCATGCCTCCGGAGCGCGTGCCATTTGGCATCTATGACATGACGCAGAAAGGACAGGTTCAGGGACTGGCCATCACCATTGACAAGGCTACGAAGAAGCTGACGGATGGCAACCTCCATCACATGGCGTGGGGCGGACAGCTCGGCGGCCTCGCGGACAGCTCCACTCTCGAGATCCGAAGACTCGATTCCGAAGCGGTGGAAGGTCGGATTTTTACACCGGCACCGGTGACGTTCGACGAGAAGTCGTATTCGTTCGACGTGACCTTCTCAGTCAAGATCGTGGCGAAGGAACCTCCGAAGGTGACGGTGACGGGTTCTTCTTCGGCCGCAGCAAGAGCCTACACCACCTACTACAAGGCACTCTTCGCCGGCGATCTGCCCAGGGCCAGGGCTCTCATCGCCAGCGCCGGTCAGAAGGGATTCGACGACATGGCTTCGGCCAACATCGCAGGCTTCATTCGCGTCACCCGACCTGCCACCATCGCCATCGTCAGCTCCTCGCTGACCGCCAAGGAGGAGCTTCTGGCAATCCACGGCACGCTTCTGAATGTGGTCAAGAACGGCTCAGTGATCATGGTGCTCGAAAAGGGTGCCTGGAAGGTGAAGAAGGATAGTTGGAAGTGATTCATGCCCGGCCGCCCTTCCATCGATTGGTCCGGAGGTCGATCCGTCCCCGCGCATCGATCTCGACTCCTTCCGCTTCGAGCAGATGCCGCTGCAATTCATGCGAGTCGCCGGCGCGGCGAGGGCTGATTTCCCCGCGGAAGTTGACGACGCGGTGCCAGGGCACGCCGCTCCGCTCTGGGAGATGATGAAGTGCGTAACCGACCTCGCGGGCACCGACCTCGGCGAGGTCGGCAATCTGGCCATATGTGGCCACGCGTCCCGCGGGAACACGCCGGACGAGTGCATAGATCCGTTCGTAGGTCGGCGACATCAATCCGTCTGAATTGACTTGAAAGGAAGTCCTTCGAGGCCACGGAGTTCGACGAGGCTCATGTCACCGCCTGGGTTACTTGCTTTTCGCTTCCAGCTCCGCCCAGCGAGCATAGAGATGGTCTACCTCACTCTGCACGGCCGCCAACTCAGCAAAACGACTGTGTAGTGCGTGCGCATCCGTCGCCACCGATGGATCTTCGGCGCGCCGGCGTGCCTCCTCGAGACGCCCCTCGGCGCCGTGAAGAGTGCGCTCCATCTCCTCCCACTCGCGTTGTTCCTTGAAGGTGAGTTTCTTCGTCTTCGGCTTGTCGTTGCCGCCGCGGTCGCCCGGCTCGTTCTTTCGAACCGGACCGGAAGTACGACGGTTGGCTTCCCACTGACCGTAGTCGGCGAACATCTCCGTTCCGCCGCGGCCATCGAGTGCGAGGATCTGCGTGGAGATACGATCGATCAGGTAGCGATCGTGGGTCACGAGAACCAATGCGCCGGGGAAATCGAGAAGCGACTCTTCGAGCACGTCGAGCGTGGGGATGTCGAGATCATTGGTCGGCTCATCGAGGATCAGTAGATCGGCCGGCTGCAGCATGAGTCTGGCCAGCACGATGCGTGCTTTCTCTCCACCGGACAACCGCGATACGGAAGTCTCCAACTGCTCCGGGCGGAAGAGAAACTTCTTAGCCCAGGAGGCGACGTGGAGCAAGCGATCCCGGAAGACCACCGAATCGCCCTCCGGTGCCAAGGCACGTTTCAAGGTCATGTTCGGGTCGAGGCTCTCTCGATTCTGCTCGAAGTAAACGACACGGAGTTGATTCGCGACTTCGATTGTTCCTCCGTCGGGCTCGACCTCCCCAGTCATCATCCGCAGCAGTGTCGTCTTTCCCGAGCCGTTCGGGCCGAGAACGCCGAGGCGAGTTCCGGCCGTGAGGAGAAGATCGAGACCGTCGACGATGTTCTTCCCGCCGAAGCTCTTGCGAAGATCTCGGCCAACCCACAATCTCTTGGTCTTTCGATCCGACGCGGTAAAGTCGATCTTCGCGCTCGATACGCGACTTCGTTCGCGACTCTCACTCAGGTCGTCGATCAGTTTCCCGGCTGACTGAATGCGAGCCTTCGACTTCGTTGTGCGGGCCTTGGGGCCGCGTCGCAGCCACTCCATCTCACGGCGGACCAGGTTGGCCAGCGTTTCCTGATAGGAAGCCTGATTCCGCAGCAGCTCGTCGCGCCTCTCGAGGAAGTCGGTGTACCTCCCCTCAACCTGGAGCAGCCCCTCGGGATAGACGGGACTCAGCTCTAGCATCCGCCGGGCCACGTTCTCCAGGAAATATCGATCATGGCTAACGACAATGAAGGCCTCAGGCTCCGACTTCATGAGCGCTTCGAGCCAGAGGATTCCCTCGACGTCGAGATGGTTGGTAGGCTCGTCAAGCAAGAGGACGTCAGGAGAGAGAGCAAGCTCACGGGCGATGGCCAGGCGCTTTCGCCAGCCGCCCGACAGGACGTCGGTCTGGATCTCAGGATCGACGAAGCCGGCTTTGCCGAGCGCCATGGCAGTGCGACCGTGCTTCTCGTAGTCCTCCAGCCTCAGGTCGGAGTCGAGTGCCTCCATCAGCACTTGCTCCGCAGATTTACCGGGCGCAAAAACCGGGTCCTGCGGCACATAGCCTACTCGGATACCTTTTCGGATTGTGCGGGTTCCGGAATCGGGTTGTTCTACCCCGGCCAGGATCTTCAAAAGGGTCGACTTGCCCGAACCGTTAGGCCCGACCAGGCCCACGTGGTCGCCATCGAAAAGCGCAAAAGTCAGATTGTCGAAGAGTGGTCGGGATGTATACGACTTCCCCATCTCTTCGCAGCTCAGGAGAACAGATCGGCTCATTGGAGCGGGGTTATACCAAATTATCGCGTGCGCGCAGCATCTCCGAGGGGAGCGGGCGCCTCGCCCGCTCTGCAGTAACAACACGCCGATTCTTCGAGCATTCGATCGAAGAGCGGGCGAGGCGCCCGCTCCCCTCGGAGTTGCCCCGGTGCTTGAATGGCGTGCTACTTCTTTCGTTCCAACGCCTTGAGCGCGTCGATAGGCCGCCGGTCCGGAGCCATGAGCTTGATGGCGGCGCGGTAGGATTTCTCGGCCTGGTCGCGACTTCCGACGGCGGCGTTGATCTCGCCGGCGTAGAAGTGAGCGATACCGCAGGCCGGGTCGATGCGAATCGCCTCCTGTATCTCGCGCAGCGACTGATTGCCGGTGACCAGTGTCGGCGAAAACAGGAACCGGCAATAGGCCAGCTCTCCGCGATAAACGCTGTTCTGTGCGTCGCAATCCGAAGCGAACTCGATAATGGCGATAGCCTCCCGGTATTTACCGGCGTTCATGAGCTCCTTACCTTTTCGGAACTGCACCTCGGGATCGAGAAGATCCGTTTTTACTTTGTATCGGGACGAGGCATCCTGAGTTCGGCGCTCTTCACGAAGGGTGCGCCGGTTGTGGATGAGTGAAGTCCGCTGTTCGGAGTCGGCGAGCTGTGCGTAAGCCCGTGAGGTCGCCAGATACAGCTCCTCTGCTTTGTCCGACAACGATTGGAGCTCTCCGGATGTGAAAGTCCATGGCGCGAACTTTCTCGACGCTTCCAGGAAAGCCTTCTGAATCGCAGGCATGGGAGCGTCCTCAGCGACACCCAGCAATTCGAAGGCATCCTGACGCCGGAAGGAGAGATAACGTTGCATGAGGTCGTTCCGAGTGCGATCGAAAGAAGCAGGATCGATCGTCACATCGGCGCGCGGCGTATCGACGACGGAAGGTGGACGAGGGGGAGCGGGAGCGGCAGTAGCAACCGCAACGGCTCCCTTCGGAATCTGATCGGCTGGTGTAACGACACCAAGCATGGCCAGCGCGTACAGCAGGCGGCTGATCTCGTCGTAGGACAACTCCGTAGACGCCGCGATCTCGTCGAGCCGCTTCGGTTTCTTGAGAGCATCTGTCACCGCGGTCTGTCTCGCCGAGAGCTTGATCTCGTCGAGCGGAAAGAGTGGCGTCGGATGGAGCGCCAGAGGCTTTCCCACCAGCGGGACGATCGAGCTGTCGACATCCTGCTGCGCGGCAAACCTGGCGATTCCGGTCACGAGAAGCTGGGGCACTCGGACCTTCAGTGGTGAATCGACATTGGGGATATCGGCACCCAGGAGAAATCTCCCCTCGCGCCATGTGAACCCGTCGAGGAGCTTCCGAGCGAGGTTCTGCTGGAGGATCCGGAAAAGCTCGAAAGGAGTGACGAGTCCCTTCTCGACCAAAACCTCACCGAGTGGCACTCCACGAGACGCCGACTGCGCAAATGCCGCTGTGAAATCGTCCTCGGACAGGCGACCCGCGCCAACCATGAATCGCCCGAGGGTCTCGTTGACCAGATTGGAGCGGCAATCGACGGGAACGCCTGCGTCGAATACGACTTTTTTTTCGACCTGATTCCGATGAAGCTCGAGCACGATCGTCCGCTGATGAACCGCAAGCGCCAGTGTCAGAACAGCGAACGGAACATCCTGCAGCGTCCCTTCGCGAAGCCGTGAGACCTCCTCGAGCTGCTGGCGCGTCGGAATCATGACGGTACGGGTTAAGGTAACACACCGACTGCCGGGCAACCGGAGAGCATCACCGAGGGGAGCGGGCGCCTCGCCCGCTCTTCGAGCGAATGCTCGAAGAATCGTCGTATTACTGCAGAGCGGGCGAGGCGCCCGCTCCCCTCGGTGATGCGCCAGAATCCTTCTTCTCAGCACTTCGTGCTCTGGGCGAAGACAGCGTCCCTCAGATCATAACTTTCCCAGAACTTCACCAGAGCTCTCTCAACACCCCGGCGATGGTAAGACCGAAGTTGTTCAGGTCGCCCCGCGGTGGAACATGGAGGGTTACGCGCATGTCTCGTCGGATTCTGGTTTCGACCGTTCTGGTTTCGATTCTTCTCAGTTCGTCCTGCCGGAAAGCGGCGTCCCGTTCCGCGGTCCAGACCGACGTAGCGCAAGGCGAAGTCTCTTCGCCGAAAAAGCGGTCTTCGCCGGCGGCCTCACAGGGACAGGCGCGGATGGTGATTCAAACCGCGAACCTAAGCCTGGTCGTCACAAACTCCGCCGCAGCGCTCCAGAAAATCACCACGGCCGTTCAGGCGAAAGGCGGCTACCTGGCCGACATGCGTCAGTGGCGTGAGCTTGACCAACTCCGGGCTACTGCCACCCTTCGGATTCCTGCCCACGAGCTTTATCCCGTCCTGGTCGACATCCGTAAGTCCGCCGTTCGTATCGAATCCGAGACGCTCTCGGGACAGGATGTTTCCGAGGAGTACAGCGACCTCGGCGCACAGCTCATCAACATGGAAGCGACTGAGAAAGAGCTGCGGGAGCTTCTCACGACCATCCGTCTGCGATCCCAGAAAGCCTCAGAGGTTCTCGAGATCTACGGAGAGCTGACCAAGGTTCGCGGCGAAATCGAGCGCATGCGCGGACGAATGCGCTACCTCGATCAGATGACGACCCTGTCGACGATCACTGTCGACCTGACCCCCGACGTGCTGGCCAGGCCTGTAGTCGAACCGGGCTGGAGACCACTGGTGTCGGTAAGAAATGCCGGAAGAGCACTCGTCGCGACGGTGAAAACACTGACCGAGGGATTGATATGGGTCGGGATCTACGTGCTTCCAGTAGCGCTGGTGTTGCTGATTCTCGTCTTCGTGGCTCGCTTCAGCTTCAGGCGAATGCGCCGGTTCATGGCGAAGGTGGAGGCGCTATGAAGTCCCTTCTTGTGTGGCACTGCCTGTGGAAGATGTAAACACACTCGCGCATCACCGAGGGGAGCGGGCGCCTCGCCCGCTCTTCGAGCGAATGCTCGAAGAATCGTCGTGTTACTGCAGAGCGGGCCAGGCGCCCGCTCCCCTCGGTGATGCGGCAGAATCCTTCTTCTCAACACTTCGTGCTCTGGGCGAAGACTGTCAGATTCCGCCTGCGTACGGGAATCCGGACGGCCGCGGCAAGGAGCGATCATAGTGACGGCGAATTGCGGCATCACACACGGCGTAGCCCCAATTGATCAAACGCTCCTGAGTCGATGCCGGCGTCGCCGCCAGTCGCGTCTCGAGATTGGCCAACTCCATCGATTGCTCATGGGGCGCCGGCAGTGCGTCGGGAAGATTGAAGTCGGCGATGTCCGACCGAATGCCCCAGTACCCGCCTGTTCGAACGCCCTGCCGGTAGGAGTCGAGCAGCTGACGTTTGCGAAGCGCACGCACCTGATTGTCGACGAGGTCGAGGATGCGTCTGCTGTGGCGCGCCCAATCCGTTTTCGGGAAGGCCACATCGGCCATCTTTCCGCCGGCATCGCTGGCGAGAATCGTCTGGTACCGCTTCCAGGCCGTCTCGAGTCCGAGGTTGTCGTAGACACCACCATCGGTGAGGAACACATCGCGCCGGAATTCGTCGCCGAGCAGTTCCTCTCCTTGCGAGGGCGGACTGAAGTCGGAGGGATCGAGCCGCAGGCGCACCGGTGAGAGGAACGGTGGAAATGCCGATGACGCTGCCACGGCCACTGCTAACTCCACTTTCGGATTCTTTACTTCGCCTACCCGGTAATCGCGCATGTAGGCCTTCATGAAGCGCCAGAGGACGCCCGACTGAACGTTGGTGGCATTGAATACGAACCTTGGAGTGTCGGGAAGATCCTGAAGGGTGTGATTGCCGAAGAGATGGAGACGATAGGCGTCCATCACCCGGTTGCTGATCGAGCCCGGAGTCATGAGCCCCTCTACGATGGAGGCGACGTCGATCGTTGAGGAAGCAAGCCGGCGAATCGGCTCAACGACCTGCTCGACGAGATTGGTGGCTACACCGTTCCTGAAATCCAGCTTCTGCCAGCGAAGTGCGAGAAGACCGGCGATGATCGAGCCGCCCGACACACTGGAAAAATGATCGATGCGGTACAGAATCGCCGATTCGTTCAGCCGCCACAGCGCGCCAGCGTGAAAGAGCATAGCGCGGTAGCCACCACCCGACAGGCAGAGCGCGATCCCTGGATACAAAGCCGGTGATGGACTCTGGAAATCAACGGGCGAGCCATCAACATCTTCCGTGCTCACCCTCTTTTCCCTTCCTTAAACAGGCGGTCGAAATCGCGGGCGCCCAGATCGACGAGAGAATTCATCGTGGTCTCGATCTCAGTGCGGACAACATCCAGCTCTTCGGAGCGGAAGTGCTTATCAACATGGACGGGCGTCCCGTAAAGAAAAATTACGCGAGAGAAAGGATACGGAACCTCGAATCGATCCCAGGACGAAAGAACTTTTTTTTTTCGCTGACCACCACGGCCGGAATGATCGGGCTTCCGCTTTTCTGGGCGGCCAGCACCACACCGATCTGAAGAACGCGGGCCGGTCCCTTTGGTCCGTCGGGCGTGAAGGCGAGATTCTCACCACGAGAGGCAATTTTCAGCATCTCGCGAAGCGCAGCCAGCCCTCCCCTCGTCGTCGAGCCCCGCGCCGCATCGACGCCGAAATGCGCCACTGTCCTGGCGATCAGTTCGCCGTCGCGGTGCTTGGACATCATCACCGTCATCGGCTTCTTGAATCGCGAGTAAACCATCAGGAGCAGGTGGCCATGCCAGAAGGGGATCACGTACTTCTGCCCTTTGGCGTCGAAGTCGTCGATCACTTCAGCACCATGGAAGCGAACTCTCAATGTGGCATAGAGGGACCAGATAAAAAGCGCGGCGATACGCGGGATGAGCACCAGTCCCCAATCCCGCTTCAAGTCAGGGCCTCCGACAACTGGTCCTCTTCGAGGAACTGCATGTCGTAAAGCTTCCGGTAGATACCCTTGCGGCCGAGCAGCTCCTCATGACGACCCACGTCACTGATCTCGCCGCGATCGAGGACGATGATCCGGTCGGCACTCCTGATGGTGGAGAGGCGGTGGGCGATGACCAGCGTCGTCCTTCCCTTCATCAGGTTCGCCAGAGCCTGTTGCACCAGTCGTTCGGATTCCGTGTCGAGCGCTGAGGTAGCCTCATCGAGAACCAGGATCGGTGGATCTTTCAACAGGGCGCGGGCGATGGCCAGTCGCTGCCGCTGGCCACCAGACAGAAGCACTCCCGACTCTCCGATTCGCGAGTCATAGCCGTCGCTCAATTGAGAAATGAACTCATGAGCGTTCGCTGCCTTAGCCGCGGAGATGACCTTTTCTTCCGGGATGTCGCTTCTGCCATAGCTGATGTTGGCGCGAACGGTGTCGTTGAAGAGCACCACTTCCTGAGTCACATAACCCATGAGGCTACGAAGAGACGACAGCGTCAGGTCCCGAACATCGTGATGGTCGATGGTGATCGTTCCGCCGGTAACGTCATAAAACCGGGGGAGGAGATTCACGAGCGTCGACTTACCGGCGCCGCTACCGCCAACGACGGCGACGACTTCGCCCGGCGCGATCTGCAGGTCTATGTTTTTCAGAATCGGATTCGCTCCGTACGAGAAGGTCACACCTTCATAGCGGATGCCTGAGCCGATCGAGGTGAGACGTAGAGCATCGGATTTCTCTTTGACGTCGTTCTCGACGTCGAGCATCTGAAAAACGCGCTCGGCGGCCGAGAGGGCCGTATTCATGGCCAGGTTGACCTTGTTGAGGCGCTTGATCGGCGCGTACATCATCGCCAGCGCCAGCAGGAAGCTGATGAACTCGCCCTGCGTGATGCTCCCGGCGTGAATACGAACTCCGGCGTAGAGAAAAAGGAGCGCCATGCAGACGCCGGCCAGCATCTCCATCACCGGAGACGTCATGGCCTGGATGCGCTGTCCCTTGAGATTCATATTCAGATGGTTCTGCGTTGCCTCATGAAAGCGGGCGATCTCGAACGGCTCCATAGCGAAGGCCTTCACGATTCGGACGCCCTTGATGGTCTCCTCCAGAATCGTACTGATGTCAGCCATCCGCTCCTGAGACTTATAGGTCGTTTTGCGGAGACGGCGACCGAAATTCACCACCGGAATGACGATGATCGGCGCGACGATGAAAGCGAAGACGGCCAGCTCCGTATTCGAGACGAACACGAACACTGCCAGCACCAGGAGGTTGATGCTCTCCTGAAAGAGATCGCCCATGCGTATGGAGACCGCAGCCTGAATTGCGTCGGCGTCCGAGATGATCCGACTTACCAGCTCCCCTGTCGTGCGCTGCGCAAAGAAGCGGTTGGACTGGTGAATAATCGATTCGTAGAGCTCATTTCTGAGATCACGGACCGTCGACAGTCCCACCTTCTGAAAACTGTATTCAGAGAAAAAGGAGGTGATGGCTCGGATCACGAAAATGACCAGGAGCAGGTAAGGAATGTACTTCCATCGATCCTGACGATGCGAGGCCCACCAGTGCCGCGGTCCGCTGGTCATCCGATCGACGGCGTTGACGAAGGCTCCTCGCTGTCCCTCGGGAAGATCGCGGTGCAACACCATATCGACGGCGCGTGACTTGTGGTCGACCGAGACGGGCTTCGGTCCCGTGTCCTTCGAAAGCACCTCATCAAAGAGAGGCTTCGAGAGGGCAACCAGCGCTCCGTAGGTCATCGACACCACGACCATGCTGGCGAAAGCCAGGATGGCCCACCCCCGATACGGGCGGAGATAACTGTAGAGTCTGCGGAGGATATCCATAGGTCAGGCGATGCCACGACAAGTGTAGCGACTTTCGTTCATCGGCTGCTCGAGCTGGCACCGGTAAAGGCCAGAATGCGTTCGGCGGCCCTGCCACTGGCACCCGCTTCGCCGAGGCGGCTGCGCACTTCAGCCAGCTGGGCGAGAATCTCGGCATACCTGGCAGGCTCGAGCATCTCCTCTGCTCGACGAGCGATCTCTTCTCCGGTGACCTGGGACTGCAGAAGCTCCGGCGCGATCTCCCCTTCCCCGACGATGTTGATGAGACTGAAGAACGGGAGGTGAACGAGGCGCCGGGCCAGCATGTAGGTGAGACGGGAGAGCCGGTACAAAACGATCGTCGGAACTCCGATCACAGCAGCCTCCAAAGTGGCCGTCCCCGAGGAGCAGAGGCAAAGGTCGCTGTCTCGTAGCGCTGCTCTGCCCTCTTTAACCTCGATAGGAACCGTCGACCTCGAGAGGATTGGCTCGAGTTGGTCGCGGCCAATGGTCTCGGCGCGAATGAGGAAAGCGCGGACGGTTCTCCTGGCACTGAGGATCTCGGCGGCGCGCAGCATTTCGGGGAGGAGAGTCTCGATCTCCAGCCGTCGACTTCCCGGCATGAGCGCGATCCGCAGAGGATGGGAAGGTTGATTGGTGCCGATCCGGCGAACGTCAGCGAGTTGCTCGACAAGCGGATGACCGAGGTACTCGGCTTTCACACCATGGCGTTCGTAAAAGTCTTTTTCAAAGGGGAAGATCACGATCATGAGATCGACGAACCGTGCGATGTCGCGAACCCGACTCTGCTTCCAGGCCCAGACCTGTGGAGAGATGTAGTAGATGACTTTGATTCCAAGCTCTTTGCATTTTCTGGCCAGGCGAAGATTGAAGCCGGGATAGTCGACGAGCAGAACAGCGTCGGGTTTCTCTCTTTCGATTTCCCTCACTACGGCGCGAAAGAGCCGGCGGAACATCGGCAGATGGCGGATGACATTGAAGAGCCCCACCACGCCGAGCTTCTCGAAGTCGTGGGCTGTCTTCAGCCCTTCGCGAACGAGCCTCTCTCCGCCGATTCCGAGGAACTGGATTCCCGGCTCGCGCAGTCTCAGTTCGCGCGCGACTTCGGCGGCATGCAGGTCACCGGAGGCCTCGCCGGCCACGACGTAAAGTTTCACTGCGTCGCTCGCAACTGTCGGACTGCCATCGAGATCAGAATCAACGCTGCGGCCGCGCCGAAGGCATCGGCGGTCCAATCCAGAATGGACGAGTCGCGATTGGGCACGAAGCCCTGGTGAATTTCGTCGGACGCTGCGTACATAGCTGCAAAAAACCAACAGGCCAGAAAGTGCCAATGCGTCACGCGCGACCGACTCAGCCCTGCGGCCGCGAACGTCAACAGAACGGCCAGAATGAAATACTCGGTGAAATGGGCGAGCTTGTCGCTGACTACGAGATGGATCTCCTTTCCGGGGATTGAGGAGACAGAGAAGATCGCGAGGAGATAAACGACCACGGGGATGCAACGAAGGATCGGTTCGAAACGGCTGGAGGTCAGTCTCCCGTCGAAGAGTCTGCCGGCGCCGGCTGAGAACAGCACGCTCACTTCTTCAGCGGAAACGGGTACATGACCCAGGCGAGAATCACGCCTCCGATGAACAACGAACAGAAAATCACGACGAAAGTTCGCAGGCGCTCGGCACGCGTTTCTTTCCACAGCAGCGAGAAAAAAACTCCCGTACAGACCGCGTAGAGAAACATCAGGATTACGTGATTCTGCAGGGCCGTCATTCCTTCCGCCCCTCGGCGATGTCATAGGAATCGAGGACCAGCAGCAGGTTCATCAGGCCGGCCGTCAGCGTGAAGGCTGTTCCGTATTCGAAGGTGATCGACTCGATGTTTCCGAAACCGCCCAGCAGGCGCGCCAATGCGTATGGCAGACCGACTCCCATCGATGCAAACGTGGCGAGATTGGTGAGCGGCTGTCCTGACTCGAAGCGGTAGACCTTGCCCTCGATGGCCAGGCCACTCAGAAACAAAACGATGATTACGATGAAGAAGACGATGGCCTTTGCTCGCCTGCCCAGAAAGAAGTGCCCTCCTCCTGGAACGAGAAAAGCCAGAACCATTGCTGCGATCGAGTGTCTCTTCATGGATGAGAGCTCGAGGCGATCTGCTCGAAGCGCGGCTTCAACTTGCTGAAAGTTGTCTCCAGCGCTTCGGGAACCAGCCTCGTCGCGCCGGTCACCGACATGAAGTTGTGATCGCCGCCCCACCGTGGAACGATATGCATGTGGTAGTGGTCGGCGATACCTGCGCCGGCAACCTCGCCGAAGTTCATGCCGATGTTGAACCCCTGAGGACGGTAGGTGTCGGCGAGAATGCGTTGAGCGTCGGCGGCGGCGCGAATCAGTCCCAGAAGAACGTCGGCGCTGGTGTCGTAAAGCAGGGCCTTATGGTCCACTGGCGCAACCATCAGGTGACCATTGGTGTAGGGGTATCGGTTCAGCATCACTACGACGGAATCGTTTCGGTGGACCGTCAATGTCTTGTCCATATCAGGACAAGCGGCTGCAACGCAGAAGATGCAGTTGTGATTCTCCTTTTTCGGGGCGGTCAAGTAGTCATATCTCCAGGGAGTAAAGAGAACATCCATCAGACGTCGGACGATTCGGGCGCAGTTGGGAGCGACTTTTCCACAGCATCGAGTGGTCCATCGCTGGAGACATTGATCAGCTCCTTGAGCTCCTTGCCTGGTTTGAAGTAGGGAATCTTCTTGGAAGGGACCTCGACTCTGGCGCCGGTCTTGGGGTTACGGCCGGTTCGGGACTTGCG
>DASZZV010000381.1:0-3177 GCA_035544835.1 Thermoanaerobaculia bacterium | reverse complement strand
GGGCCCCCGCCCAGATCCCTCGCTGCGGCTCGGGATGACACATCAGGGAACCCGCGTAAATACAGGGAGTTTCTTAGAAGCCGCGGCGAAGGATCTCAAGATATAGCGATCTGAATTCAGATCCTGCCCCGGAGATCCTTCGCCGCGGCGGCTCAGGATGACAATCCGTCATCTGACGTCTGGCATCCGACATCCGACATCTTTTGATACCCTACGCGTTTATCCACGAAGAAGGATTGAAGTGACCATGATCGATAAGGTTCTCACCGCTATTTTCGGCTCTCAACATGAACGGGACGTCAAGAAGATGCTTCCCGTGGTCGCGCAGATCAATGCGCTCGAGCCGGAGATCAGCAAGCTTTCCGACGAGCAGCTCCGCGGAAAGACGATTGAATTCCGAGCCCGGCTGAAGCCGGTTGTCGACGGCGTCATCGAAGCGGAGAAAGGGAATGCCGCCGATCCGTCTGACGAGCCCGATTTCAACAGTGTCATGACCGAGAACTTCGAGCTGAAGGCGGCCAAGCAGGAGCTCCAGGACGCACTCGACGCCCTGCTGCCCGAAGCGTTCGCCGTCTGCCGCGAGGTTGCCAAGCGAACGCTGAACATGCGCCATTTCGACACGCAGCTGATGGGTGGAATCGTTCTCCACAAGGGAAAGATCGCCGAGATGAAGACCGGCGAGGGGAAAACGCTGGTCGCCACACTGCCGGTCTACCTCAACGCACTCACCGGACGCGGTGTGCACCTCGTCACCGTGAACGACTACCTGGCCCGGCGCGACGCCGAATGGATGGGACGTGTCTATCGCTTCCTCGGGCTCACCGTCGGTGTCATCCAGAACAATCTCGGAGATCGCGAGCGTCAGATCGCGTACGGCGCCGACGTCACCTATGGGACGAACAACGAGTACGGGTTCGACTATCTCCGCGACAACATGAAGTTCGACCTCGAAGCGATGGTACAGCGCCGCCATGTGTACGCCATCGTGGATGAAGTCGACTCCATCCTGATCGACGAGGCGCGCACGCCGCTCATCATCAGCGGTCCGTCCGAGGAGTCGGTCGGAAAATACTACGACGTCGATCGGATCATCCCGAAGCTGATCCCCGAGGACTACCAGATCGATGAGAAGCAGCACACGGCGGTGCTCACCGAGGAGGGTGTTGCTCACGCTGAGAAGTTGCTCAATGTCGACAATCTTTACGACCCCGCCAACATGGACACGCTGCATGCCGTCAATCAGGCCGTGCGTGCCCATAAGCTCTACAAGCTCGACACTGAGTACGTTGTTCAGGACGGCGAAGTGCTCATCGTCGACGAGTTCACCGGACGTCTCATGCCTGGCCGCCGCTGGTCCGATGGCCTCCATCAGGCCGTCGAAGCCAAGGAGGGGGTGAAGATCGAGGCCGAGAACCAGACCCTGGCCACGATCACGTTCCAGAACTACTTTCGCATGTACGAGAAGCTGTCCGGTATGACCGGAACGGCCGATACGGAAGCGTCGGAGTTCCACAATATCTACAAGCTCGAGGTGGTCGTCGTTCCGACGAATCAAAAGATGATCCGGCAGGATCGGGCCGATCTCATCTATCGCACCGAGGCTGAGAAGACTCAGGCCATCGTGGAGGAGATCAAAGAGGTCCACGAGAAGGGGCAGCCGGTTCTGGTCGGAACGATCTCGATCGAAAAATCTGAGCAGCTCGCCGCGCAACTCAAGCGTCAGGGCGTGCCGCACGTCGTCCTGAATGCCAAGTATCACGAGCGCGAGGCCGAGATCGTGGCTCAGGCCGGCCGTGCCGGAGCCGTGACCATCGCTACCAACATGGCCGGTCGCGGAACGGACATTCTGCTGGGTGGCAATCCTGATTATCTGATTCAGCAGCGCAGCCGGGACGTGACCGATCCCGTCGAGCGGCAATCCATCGACGAGGAGATTCGTACCGGCTGGAAGGCCGAGCACGAAGATGTCGTCGCCAAAGGCGGCCTTTACATCCTCGGCACCGAGCGTCACGAATCGCGCCGCATCGACAACCAGCTTCGGGGACGATCGGGACGTCAGGGCGATCCGGGAGCCTCGCGTTTTTATCTGTCGCTCGAAGACGATCTGATGAGGATCTTCGGATCGGACCGGATCTCAGGTCTGATGCAGCGTCTCGGGATGGAAGACGGCGTTCCGATCGAGCATGGCATGGTGAGTCGCGCCATCGAGCGCGCCCAGAAGCAGGTCGAGGGTCGCAACTTCGAGATTCGCAAACACCTCCTCGAGTACGACGACGTGATGAACAAGCAGCGGGAGTCGATCTACTCGCTGCGTCGCAACATCCTGGAAGGGCGTGAGGGTCGTGAGTATGTTCTCAATGCCGCGGAAGACATCGCCCGGTTCCTGGTCGAGACTCATCTGCCCGAAGACGACACGAAGGGAGAGTGGAACGAGCCGGAGGTGAATGCCGAGTTGTTCGACTTCTTCGGCTTCGATCTCAAGGCGCTTGGAATCGATGCTCATGAAACCGGTCGTCAGGCCCTCGAAGAGCAGGTCGTCACAGCCGTCCGGCAACGATACGAGGAGAAGGAGAAAGCGGTCGGCGCGGATGTCATGCGTCTGCACGAGAAGTATCTCCTTCTGCAGGTGATCGACCAGCAGTGGAAGGATCACCTTCTCATTCTCGACCATCTCAAAGAGGGAATCGGGCTGCGCGGCTACGGCCAGCGGGATCCGCTGATCGAGTATAAGAAGGAATCGTTCGATCTCTTCCAGGAGATGACCGAGCGCATTCAGGACCGAGTGGTGAAGTTCCTCTGGAAGGTCGAGGTTGTGGTGGAGCGCGAGAGTAGTCAGGAACAAGCTGCGGCCCCCGCTGCTCCGATGAAGAGGCCGATGGCTCTGCCGCCGCGGCCCCAGAACCTGAACTACTCGGCGCCGTCGCTCGGTGCTGCCGAGCCGAAAAAGAGGACCGAGGCCAAGGTCGGACGGAACGATCCATGTCCCTGTGGCTCGGGGAAGAAGTACAAGAAGTGCCATGGGACCGCGGCGTAGGGTTTCGAGCGACCGGCGATCAGGGGTCTGCTGTCATCCCGAGCAAACTCCCTGTATTTACGCGGGTTCCCCGATGTGTCATCCCGAGCCGCAGCGAGGGATCTGGGCGGGGGCCCTTCCATCGTGGTGCTCGCAAACATTTT
>DASZZV010000380.1:0-6002 GCA_035544835.1 Thermoanaerobaculia bacterium | reverse complement strand
GGCAGCCTCGAAAAGTTCTGGCATTCGTTCGGGTCGCGTCTGGTGCCGATCGAAACGACGATCGATCTGATCAAGCAGGTTTGCCGTGGCCTGAGCCTGGCGCATCGAGAGAATCCGCCGATCATTCACCGGGACATCAAGCCCCAGAACATTCTCGTCGGCTACGAGGCGGATGGCCTGCGTGCTCGAGTGAGTGACTTCGGACTCGCCAAGAAGGTGAACCCGCTCACGCTTCTAGCTACCGGGGCGGGAACGCCCGCTTTTAAGCCTCCAGAGGTATTCGTGGCGGAAAAGGGCGACTCGTGCGCCGGTGACGTATGGGCTATTGGCACGACCCTTTATCTGCTGCTGACCGACCGGTTGCCCCTGGCGCCACCCGCCGGCGCGGCGTGGGATGCACCCGAATTTCTGGATGAACCGGTCCCGCCGCCGTCCGAAATCAACCCCGACGCCAACAAGGCCTTGGATCACGTCGTCCTGAAGAGTCTCCAGAAGCGACCCGAGGATCGGTACGCCACGGCCACGGAGCTTCTGAATGCGTTGGAACGCTGGAAGCCAGGTGCGACCGATTCCGCAAGTGCAAGCCGAATCCTGTCCAGCGAACCTTCGAAAACAGTGCTCGGTGCTCAATCGCCAGCATCCGAGCGCCGCGCAGAATCGCTGGTGGAACGAGCCCTCGATGCACGAAAGCGAGGGCGACTTTCCGAGGCAGCCGACTTGATGGAAGAGGCCTTCAACATGTCGCAGGAACTGAGATCCAAATACTCCCCGCAGGTGAAGCTGTGGCGCTGTGGAATCAGCATGTGAGGCATCGACACCATGGCAATGGACAACGACTGGTCGCCAGCTGGCGATCCGAGGCAGGGCAAGTCTGCGAGCTGCCAGCCACTCCTCGACGAGGCGACACCGGATATCTTCCGCGTCAACGCGTTTCGTATCACCGGCCTGCCGGTTGACGCGACAACGCGAGAGATAAGTAAGCATGTCGACAAGCTCAAGATGATGGAAGAGCTCGGACACGGGAGGAGTGTCCATACAGGCGCCTTCGCGCTCGAGCCTCCGCCCACCGTTGACCAGATCCGAGAGGCGATTCAACGACTCAGGAACCCTGAGCAACGCATCATCGACGAGTTCTTCTGGTTTTGGCCGAGGCAGTTCGGAGAGAGCAAGTCCGACCCCGCGATCATTGCTCTCAATGCCGGGGAACCCGACACTGCCCTGAGAATCTGGACGAGCCTGGAAACCAGCCCTGCCGTTGGCGTCATGGCGATGCACAACGTCGCGGTCCTGCGGCACCTCCTGGCGATTGAGCACGAAAATCAGCTCTGCGTCAGTCCCTTCGCACCTAATTCTGAGCAGCGTCGCGACATTGACCGGCATTGGCGCGAGGCGTTCAAGCGGTGGGAGTTGCTGGCGCTGGATGACCTGCTATGGAACACGGTCTCCGCTCGGATTCGCCAGATCGATGACCCGCGCCTGACGACCGAGTTCTCGAAACGAATGCGTGCGACGCTACCCGAAGCCCTCGACAAGATTAACGCCGAGTTCGCGGTCCGCTTCGCCGAGCAAGGACATGGGGATCGTGCGCAAGCCCATGTTCAGTTCATGCGCGAAACAAACCAAGGCCTCGACGACGTCGAGAAGACAGCACAGACGGTCCTCACACCTGCAACCACTCGCCTAAAACACCTGATTCAGCGCACCCAACAGCGCGTCGAAGACAAGCCCGCCGATGCACTCATCGCCGTTCGTGAATTGCTCGACCACGCGCGTGGCACGCTCTCGCTGTTCGAACTCTTTTTCGGGAAGGAGAGTGACGAGAGAAACGAGCTCTCCGATGAAGTTGCTCGTGTCAGCAATCTCTTGCTGGTCGGCGGTCACGAGCCTACCAAGAACGATGAGGAATATATCGACGCCCTGCGCGCCGTAATTCCTTTCTCCACGTCCATCGACCTTCGTCAACGAATCGAGAAAAACATCGTAACCTTGACGGGAAACGTCAGCTTCAAGCAGCTCGAGCCCGCCTATGCCGTGCTCTCGGCATTGCAGGCGAGCACCGAACACCCGAGCATCCGACTTCAGCGCTTCCGGACCGAAGCAGCTTCTCTTATTGCTACCTTCTCGGAGTCGATGCGTGAATCTGAAGCGTACTCGGAGCTTCTGGATTCCGCAGCCATCGTCTTGCGTGGGATTTCACTGGATTCCTGGAACACACACGACGATTTCGGGCTCGCGGTCGAGGCAACCAAAGTAGCACTTCATTATGCCCGGGACCCAGATCTGCGCGGGCGCCTGTCCGCCGACCAGACAACCCTTCAGGAGATGGCGGCGCACGCGACGGCGGCGATGCAGCAGGCCGCGGCAGCGAGGAGCAACGCAAGCAAGACGAGCACTCAAAATAAGGTGCTAGTAGCGCTTGCAGTCCTTGGTGTCGGGTGGTGCGCCGTTATGTCTGATGATCCGTCCTCGCGCTCATCACCCGCCAGCAACCCACCAGTCGCTTCAAACACCGTCTCCGACGTGTCAACATCGCCCGGTCAAGCCACGTTTCGCGTCTCGGCAGCCGAATCCGCCGAGCTCGAGCGAGATGGTGCGGAGGTGGATGCAGCAAAGCGGGAAGTTCAGTCCCTCGAACGTGACCTGGAAGCGCTTGAAGGCGAAATCAAGCGAGACAAACTCTTGCTAGACAACACTAACGAGTTCGAAGTCGACAGTTACAACGGCAAACTACGTCGTTACCGCGAAGTGTTCGCCCGATATGAGGTTCAACTGCAGCGAGCCAAAGCTTTGATCGCGGCCTACAATGCAAAGCTGCAGCAATACGGCACCAACTGACGGTTATGAAAAGACATTCGAAGCTCAAGCTACCAATCCTCGGGCAAGGAACAACACATTCCGGGGAGCAACCAGTCTCGAGCACGAATTTGCCGACGATCGAAGAACACTCGGTTCAAGCGCGATCCGGCGGCTCAGACGCGTTGGTGAAAGGCCTGGTAAGCATGGCGACAAGCGTCTGGAAAGCCAGGAGGAGACTTCGGGATAATGTTTCTGGCGAGTTGCAGGACGAGTTGAGACGAGTTTCCCGACACCTCGAAAGCGCTATGGAAGCCATGCGTGAGCTCGGGTTGGAAGTAAAGGATCACACGGGCCAGGCCTTCGACTACGGATTACTGCTCAAGGTCGTGGCGACGCAGCGTACCCCGGGAATCTACAAGGAATACGTCATCGAGACGATCAGACCGACCATCTACTGGCAGGAGCAGATTGTCCAGATTGGCGAGGTAGTAATCGCAACGCCGGATGGGACGGAGAGCGGGTCATGAGCAGATCGACAATTGACTTCGGAATCGACCTGGGAACGACGAACAGCGCCATTGCGGTGCTGAACGGCGTCACCACCGAGGTCATCAAGAACACGCGCGATGGAGCTGAGTCTGAGATAACGCCGTCCGCTGTGAGCATCGACAGGCGAGGAAATATCCAGGTCGGTCAGCGCGCGCGAAATCGACTGATCGATACACCCGATGACGCCTACGGCGAGTTCAAGCGTCGCATGGGCACTGACCACGTCTATGAATTCAGAAGCAGTGGTCAGAGTCGGAGGCCAGAGGACCTATCCGCAGAAATCCTAAAATCGCTGCGAGGTGACGTGCAACAGCGCACCGGGGAACTCGTTGAGGCGTGCGTCGTCACGGTTCCCGCGGCGTTTGAACTTCACCAGTGCGATGCGACGCGTAAAGCCGCGCAGACCGCGGGATTCAAAAGCAGTCCGCTGCTCCAGGAGCCAGTGGCAGCGGCGCTCGCATATGGTTTCCAGGCGGATCGGGATAAGTCTTACTGGCTGGTCTACGATTTCGGCGGAGGCACTTTCGACGCCGCCATCATCAAGGCAGAGGACGGCACGCTCCACGTCGTGAATCACGGAGGTGACAACTTCCTCGGCGGCTCCGACATGGACTGGGCGATCGTCGAACAGATCGTCGTGCCCCGGCTCCTCGAGGAATACAGTCTTCGAGAGTTTACCCGCGGCAACCGGCGCTGGAGTCAAGCCTTTGCGAAACTGAAACGCTCCGTCGAGATAGCAAAGATTGACCTCTCGCGCAGCGAGCGCACCACGCTGGAAACCTGCAAGTTTGCGGTTGGTAGCGGAGAGGACATCGAGTTCGATTGCGAACTGACACGTGGTGAACTGCTCAGCGCGGCCGAGCCGATCATTCTCCGCTCTGCTGAGATATGTAAGCGGGTCCTGAAGGAAAAGAAGCTCGGGCCGGACGCAATCGAGAAAGTCATTCTCGTGGGTGGTCCTACCTTGGCTCCATATTTTCGTGAGTCGCTCGCGAAGAGCCTTGGCATCGCGCTCGATCACAGCGTGGACCCCCTCACGGTCGTCGCGCGAGGCGCAGCCGTTTTCGCCGCTACGCAGCGTTTCAACGACGCACCCACGGTCGCTCTCTCGACCGGAGAGTACAAGATCGACATCAGGCATAAGCCAGTCGGTATGGATAGCGCGCCGATGGCCGGAGGGAAGGTCTCGGGTCCGTCGACGCAGGACTTTTCAAACTTTACGTTGGAGCTCGTGAATTCGAAGACGCAGTGGCGGAGCGGCAAGATTGCGCTGCGTCCGGACGGCGTCTTTTTTGCCAGCCTGCACGCGGAGGGCGGGCAGCGGAACATTTATGCAATCGAACTTTGCGATCCAAGCGGTCGCAAGCTGAAGACGACGCCTGATTCGTTGACCTACACCATCGGCGCGGTGGTCGAGGAACAGCCGCTCTGTCATTCGATGGGTATAGCCCTTGGTGGCGAAAACAATGAGTACGACCGACTCTTCGAAAAGGGACGTGGGCTTCCGCTAAAGGTCACACGCGACTACCGGACGATTCATCCGATAAAGCAGGGACAGAGTGCTGACGTCTTGAAGATCCCGGTCATCGAGGGCGACAACGAGAGGGCCGATCGCAATCGACTCGTCGGCACGCTGGAGATTCGAGGCGAGAGCATTCGTCGCGATCTGCCAGCCGGGAGCGAGGTTGAGGTAACACTCCGTATCGATGAGTCACGAATCATCACCGTGAATGCCTACGTGCCACTGCTCGATGAGGAATTCGAGACGAAGGTCACCATGAAGCAGTCGGATCCGAACCCCGAGGTCTTGAAGCGGGAGTTCGAAGCGGAGTTGCAGCGTTTCCAGGAGGTGAAGGCGACGGCTGCGACAGCGGAAGGAAGAAGCGCGCAGAAGTTGATCCAGGATGTCGAGGCCTCGGCGTTGATCCAGGAGGTTAAGGAATCCGTCGGTGCCGCAAAAGCCGACCCGGATGCGGCGGCGAAGGGTGAAAAGCGTCTCGTTGAGCTAAAGCTCAAGATCGACGAAGCTGCTGATGCCCTCGAATGGCCAGCGCTGGTCGCTAAGACGCGTACGGAGTTCGAAGACCTTCAGTCTGTCGTTGGTCGCAACGGTTCACCGGACCAGAAGGCGAAGGCTGCCGAACTCGCAGGCGAGATCGACGACATCATCGCGGAGCGTCAACTCGACCGACTCCGAAAGAAACTCGAGCAGGTCCTGCGTCTCTACTGGGAAATCGCGTTTGCGCAGCCTGGGTTCTGGGTGAACCAATTCCAAACTATGGAAAGCGAGCAGCCACGCATGACCGACCAGATGCGAGCGGCCCGCCTTCTCGACCAGGGCCGCGACTGCATCACCAAGAACAACTTCACCGGGCTGCAGAGCATCGTAAGGCAGCTCTGGGACTTGCTGCCAAAGGAAATCGTCGCAGCGGCACAGCGAGGTTATCAGTCCGGCTTGGCTCGGTAGGCAGGGTTGCGCGTTGGACCGCAGATAGCACGCGGGTGCTCGTGCGTCGTACCGTTGGATTCAAGAGCCTGTCTGCGCAGATCAGATGGATGTCGTAGTTGGTAAAGTTGGGGCGCCTTGGGTCTACCATCGGATTTGTATTCGCTTTGAAGGCAAATTTAGTCACGGTTGATCCATTCGAACGCTCGTT
>DASZZV010000379.1:0-10644 GCA_035544835.1 Thermoanaerobaculia bacterium | reverse complement strand
TGCCGCCTGGGACATTCTCCATCGTGAAATAGCCGCAGACACCCCGGCTGGACTCGATTACGTTGGCATCGAAGACGCGGACGATGTTCGGGTGGCCGATACGGGAAAGCAGGACAGCCTCGCCGAGCATCTCGTTGATGTCATCGAGAGCCATCCCGACACGTTTGAACACCTTCATCGCCTGGCGGCCGAGGAAGCGATGCCGGACTCTGTAGACCTCCGCAAACGCTCCCTCACCGAGGAAGCGTTCGACCTCGTAGGTGTCGCGGATGACTTGCCCGGATTCGAGAAGTGGCATTGGTCCTGGCGTCCAGCCCCGCCATTCTAGCGGACCCCAAGTGAAGGTTATGTTAGCTCCACAAATAGTGGAGTGACGGCGGCGATCGAATCCCTCGCCTCCTACGGGCGCGAGTTCTTCTCCTTCAGCACCGTCAAAGCGCCTGAAGCCGATGCAAGATCCGTCGAAGACGAGCAGACCTTAAGAAAACCTAGGGATTCGGTCATTTCGGCACAAGTGAAAAAGCCCGCTTTCGCGGGCTAAGTGATTGAAGCGGTGTAGCTTAGAATTGGTTGCGGGGGCAGGATTTGAACCTGCGACCTCTGGGTTATGAGGAGGTTTAAGTGATTGAAAAAAATGAACTTGAGCGAACGTAACTGAAGAAAAATGAAGACGATGGGTCCTACTCGTCTTCATACTTTTTCATTCAAGAAGAGTCGCGTCCAGCCTGGTGCAGTGGCAATTCGTTGGCAACAAGTGACCCAAGATCTACCCAATCGGTCAACGCGATTGTATCGATGTGAACCTTCTTTGCCCCTTTTGCGAAATCCGACACGCGAACTTCGCATGCGAAGAGATGAAGTGCAGTCAGATTGCAAAGAGGGGAAACCATGTGCACCTGCCAGTGACCGAGCTTTACCAAAATACGAAGCTCCGTCCCCAATGGGCCCCTGCTGCATGCCGCGCGATAGCTTCGGTTTCATGGTCTGCGTCAGAAGATGAAAATAGTTCAGAGACAGTACTGATGGAACCGCCATCGGTACTCCGGCAATGCGCCGGCAAGGAGACCGACTGAAAACGGTGCGGTCTTTCTCATTGAGATAGATGTCGCGCTGCTCCACACCGCGGTTGGTGATGTGCTACAGCGCGCCGGGATGTTCCAAACGCAACGGACGAGTCATGAGAGAAGCAGAGGGGCAGGCCTGACGAATGTCGGACGAGGTGTGGGGAACAGCACGTTAACAGGGGGGGAAAGCGGGGAAACCAAATAAGTCACGCAAAACGCAAAGTCTGACCCTCAAGGTACCGACACCGGCGAGTGGAAGATCATCGACGAGCGTTGGGAAACGCTTCTGGACTCGAAGCAGCCCTAGCCCGCGTCGACCTTCTCGGAGATTGAAATGACTGAAGTCCCGCGAAAACTCGCTGTGCGTCTGTCGAGGAAGCCTTTGAAGTCCGAGGCTCCATTCAGTCTCCACGGGACCATGAGAAGGAACAGTCTTTGGGGTCAGGTCCGAAAATTAACTTACGTAAGTTGGGTTTCCAGACCCCGAAGACCTTCCGCGTCTATGGCGCGGGTCTATGATGTTTGAACGGCCGTGACGACGTGATCGATGAGCGACAACTCCAAATCAGTCGACCTTCGCATTGTCGAACAGCGCGGCGACGAAACCTCGATTCTTCTGCAGGCCGGGGGATGGGACCGGTGGGTTGACGGCTGCGTCAAGTCGATGAAGCTCTTCGGCTGGACTTTCGGCGAGGGTTTTCTCGCAAGTCAGCTCCTCGCTGCCATCGGTTGGAAAGTTCCCGCCCCTTTCGGCGAACTGATCGACGCGCCGCCGCCACCATGGGCGGCGCTCTTCATTCTTCTCTTCGCAGTCGGATGGACAGTTGTGGGAGTATCGATGATCTCGTCGCTTCTGCGCCTGCTTTTCGGGAGCGATCGGATCGTTCTCACAACCAGCGAGATTCGCGTCCGCCGGCGTGTCGGTCCATTTGGTCGCGAGCGCGTTTTCACTCCTGGCAGAATCGACTGGGTGGCCATCAAGGGCGCGACGAGAGTGCTCATCATCTCGGTGGCTTCGAAGGAGGTCGTCATCGCCTCGCTTGGAACGTGGCCCGACCGCCGTTTCGTCGCCGAGACTCTCGAGGAGCGTTACGGATTGAAAACGCCATCCGAGCTAGCCCACGGTGCGGCTCCTGCCGGTTGGGTTTCAGAGCGATCCGTTGACGGATTCGTTTCGTTCCGCAAGGCGGGCGATGTTCGCGCTCTCATCGGCTGTACTGGAGCGATATCAGCGGTCTGCTGGCTTATCGCGGGCGCGGGCATTTTCATTCGCTTGATTGATGAGACGCAGGCGTTGAAGCTCACGTTTGGCGATGGCCTGAAATTCGCCGTCGCCGTCACCAGCACCATCCTCGTCTATTGGACTGCGCGGAGGTCTGAGACCATCCGTGCCCGACGTAACGAGCTGGTAATCGAATCGAAGTTCGGCCCCTGGAAACATCACCGAAGGGTTTCCGACGCCTCGCTTCAAGTATCTTTCCGGACGACGACCAGGAGCCTTGATGATGTATTCACGCTCGAAGCGGTGAACCAGGACAAGTTGACGACGCTGTGTGTACGCTTGAACGACGCAACCGAGGTCGTGGCGCTGGCCCGAGCGCTCGCTCTGCCGACCGGCTGGAATCTCGAGATCGCGCCGCAGGCGCTTCAGGCGTGAATTTGTCTGCAAGGCGTGTACAGTGCGTGCCTGACCCAAGGCTCCCAGCCGCTTTCCATGTTCGCAATGCTCCTCTTCGCTGCCACGATGTCTGGGGAGGAGGGGACGGCCAGCGGCAAGTTGACCGTGGGCGGAAAGACCACACCTTTGACTCATGCCTATGCGCTGGCGCGAACGGACACCTTCGACAAGACAAAGGAAAGGGTCCTGGTCATCCTCTCCGACGTGACGATCCCCGAAGACACCCTTTGGGATCAGTTCCCCGGGCTGAAAATGGCGATGGCCGGCAAGCTTCACGCCGTGGAAGTCGAGATCGACGCGGATAAGTCTGTGACAGCGGCTGGAGTCGTCCACGAGGCTTTCGTGGAGACCGATGGATTCCTCGGGACTCCCTATCCGAACCTCGAGGCGAAGAAGTTCGGCGGGCCCATCATCGAAGGGAAGCTCTCCAGCGTGAAGCCGGAGCAGCCCCAGGATAAGAAGATCGAATACGTGGTGTCGTTCCGGGCGCCGCTGCTGCACCGCCCCGCGCCTACAGCGACAGGGGCGCCGGCCGCCCAGACGGCGCCAGGCAAAGTGGTTCTGGCTTTTCTGAAGGCCTTCGGGTGGGGTGACAAAGCGGGGATTCGTAAGCTTCTGACGGCGGAGTATGGCAAACCACTCGACGGCCCTAACGCCAAAGCGATCCTCGAGGCGTGGAAGGGTCGTATCGATCCTGCCACCGCGCCGATCGACACGGTCTACATCACCGGCAACTCGGGCGAGGTAGTCATGACGCCCGCATGAATACAGGCTGCGACTCCGCTTCCTGCCGGACAAAATCGCGAAGCAGGCTGCGCCACGGAAGCTCAGGGGTTCGGTCTCGAATCCGCTGAACCCGTTCAATCGCGGACCCGGAAGTGTCACCCGCTACGATGTCAGCAATGACATGCCGATCCTTGACACCAGGGGCTCATTGCAGTGGATTCTTGCGTAACTGTCACGCTAATGACAGCCGCGTTCGCTCGATGCCTGAAGCGATCCTTTCTGTCGGTGACTGGCGTACTTCCACCTGTAGGTCACTCTCCAAGCACTCTACAATTGGTGGAACGGCGAGGCTGCTCAGCCCCGACCGGGCGCGGCGAGTTGATTGGCCGTACGTGTCCATCCAACGGCCGGAAGCTGACTCAAATCCTATCGAAGATGACCAGACCTTAAGAAAACCTAGGGATTTGCCAAAATCGCGACAAACAAAAGGCCCGCTTGGGCGGGCTAAGTTGTTGTTTTCGTGAGATTTAAGTTGGTTGCGGGGGCAGGATTTGAACCTGCGACCTTTGGGTTATGAGCCCAACGAGCTACCAGACTGCTCCACCCCGCGATAAGGTGCTGAAGCGACACGGAACCGCGCCGCGAAAGGATCGCCATTATCCATGCGACCCTATGTTTCGTCAACAGTCCTCTTCAACGGCACGGCGCGACCTCCTATTTCGGTTGGCATGGATCGTTCTTGAGGTCTGTGGCAGATCGTTTGCTGTCACTCCACGGTCACTCCAGGTTCAAGAGGCGAAGTGAAAAAGGCTCTTTCGCAGATTCTTCTGGTCTTTCTTGCCGTGGCGGCCGAGGGGCGCACGCTGCCGGGGATGAAGATCATTCCGATCGCTCCTGTCCAGGCGGGATTTCTCACCGGTCTGGCATTCGATTCAAGGGATCACCTGTTCTACTCGGTCCTGGCCGGCAAGGTCTTTCGTCTGGAGAATGGCCAGAGCATTCTGGTCACTACAGTCCCCTCCGCCAATGAGGGAAACGCGGGGCTGCTCGGGATTGCGATGGATCGATCGGATCGCATCGTCGCGCACTACGTTACGTCCGATCTGACTTCTGAAGTGCTCAGCCGCTATGACCCTGCCGATGGGACGATGACGACTCTGGTATCGCTCCAGTGTCTGCCGGACGGCAGACCCTCCTCGGCGGAGCATCATGGTGGGAACCCGACGCTGGGACCGGATGGCGAGATCTATTTCGGCGTCGGAGACTTCGCCTATGGTCCGATCGCCCAGAGCTCCGACTCGCCGGGCGGGAAGATCATCGCCGTGTATCCGGATGGCTCGAGCCAGGTCTTCGCCAAAGGGTTCCGCAACCCTTACGATCTCGGCTTTAATCAGTCGACGCGAAAACTGATGGTGGGCGACAACGGTGCTGTCGGCGAGGACGAGCTCAATGCAATCGAGCTCGGCGAGAATGCCGGCTGGCCGCTGACCGCCGGCGATCAAGCGCCCGTTGCGGGAACGACTCCACCTATCTATGTCTATCCCTCGACGGTTGCTCCGACCGGACTCGCCCTGTATCCGCGAGCGGGCATGATCCCAAAGGACGGCGTGCTGCTGGCGTCCTTTGTAAAGAAGGCCCTCTACCTCTTCCCTGACACTTCGCTGAAGCCTTTGCCTGCACCAATCGAGATCATCGCAGCCGAGACGGCCCCGATCATCGATGTCACGACCGATTCTCAAGGGACCATCTATTTCGCGACCGGGATGATGATCTACCGGCTGGCCCTGCCCCAACCTGGCGATGCCGACGGAAACGGAACGATCGATGATGCCGATCTACATTTGATCGCGCACGAAATCGTCGACGGCGACGGATCGCAGACGGTCTATGCGCAAAACGGAAGCGTTGCGGCGAGCTGGGGCGCCGACGTCAACGGAGACGGCATCATCGATGCCCGTGACCTTGTGCTTTTCGTCCACCTGCCTGCATTGATCCGCAGTCACGGCGCCCGAAGATGATGAGCTCGGTTCGACCTCTGGTCACTGTCCCGTTGCTGCCCTCTTCTGTCCGCTGAAGGGTGCACTTTGATCTGCCTTCGCCGCTGCTGCCGGGAGAATTCCGTGTCCGAATGGCGGCATCAAGGATGCAGTATCCCTGTCGGACATATTTTGAAAGGAGCAATAGACAATGACTAGTCAGAAATCGATTCAGGCGCGCTTCGCCACGGTGGTTGTCGCCCTGATGCTCACGCCTCTGATGGCTCAGGCGCAGACGAAAATCAAGCCAGGCTTCAACCTCTTCAG
Source organism: Thermoanaerobaculia bacterium (assembly GCA_035544835.1). GTDB lineage: Bacteria > Acidobacteriota > Thermoanaerobaculia > Gp7-AA8 > Gp7-AA8 > DASZZV01. The sequence goes on along the minus strand of DASZZV010000379.1, from coordinate 4,873 downwards.
CCCACAACAGGACGTGGAGGTCGGCCAGCAGTCGGCCCAGCAGGCCGAACAGCAGTTGCCGGTCGTCAACGACGCACGGGTGAATCAGTGGGTGAATGACATCGGGCAGCGCCTTGCGGCACAGGCACCGGGCCCGAAGTTTCAGTATCGCTTTCGCGTCGTGAATGCATCCGACATCAACGCCTTCGCTTTGCCGGGGGGATTCGTGTACATAAACCGAGGCGTGATCGACGCCGCCAAAACCGAGGGCGAGGTTGCCGGGGTGATGGCGCACGAAATATCGCACGTCGCCCTGAGGCATGGAACCCACCAGGCTTCCAAGGCATATCTGGCGCAGGCAGGAATCGGCATTCTGGGTGGAGTGCTCGGTGGCCATGTCGGTGCCGGAGCGGGGCAGATCATCAACGCCGTCGGGGGACTCGGGCTGAACGTTCTATTCCTGAGATACAGTCGCGAGGCCGAGACTCAGGCTGACGTGATGGGCGCTCAGATTCTGGCGCGCTCCGGCTACAACCCGCAGGACATGATCAACTTCTTCAAGACTCTCGAGCAGTCCGATCACACCAAGACAGCGACGTTTCTGTCCGACCATCCAGCTCCGCCCGACCGGGTGAAGCGAATCACCCAGGAGGCAGCACTCCTGAGAATACCCGCGACCGCGACCCGCGATTCGGGGCAGCTTCGCAACATCCAGGCATCACTTCGCAGCCTCGGTTCCGCTCCGACGAGTCAGCAGATCGCATCACAGACCGCTCCGCCGCCGACGAACCGGGGAACCATGAGTCCCGGACAGGTCGCTGCTCCGTCAGGACAGATGAAGACGTACACGAATCCCAACGGAGCGTTTGAAATCGAGGCGCCCTCGAACTGGCAGGTTGTAGATGAAGGCAGGACCGGCGTCACGCTGGCTCCTCAAGGTGGTGCCGGAAAGGCCAGCAACGGCAATCTCGAGGTGGTCTACGGCGCGATCATCAATCACTTTGATCCCGACAGCCATGGATCGCAGTTCAACTCGAACGGCGGCTCGCAGGCAACGACGATCGAGGACGCGACGAGCGAGTTGATCGACACACTTACGCAATCGAGTGGTTACCTGCAGATGGTTCGCGGCTCCGGCTCGCAGTTTCGCGTGGCCGGCGGTAAGGGACTGGGAGCAATTCTGCGGGGAACCTCGCCGGTGACGGGACTGCAGGAAAGGGTTTCGGTCGTCACGCGACAACTTAGCGACGGGCATCTCCTCTACCTGCTGTTCATCACGCCGGAAAGAGATGCACGCTCTTATGCGCCAGTTCTCAACGCTATGCTCAACTCCCTCCAGGTAGGCAACCGGCATTGATTCCGGGCTCAGGCAATAAAAAAAGGGCGACGCCTCGGCGTCGCCCTTTTGTCTTGCGGATCAGAATATCAGCGAGCTTCGACTTTGACGCAGTACTGATCGAAGGCTGTCACGAGCTCGGCAGCCAGGTCGCGCGCGTCGCGTCCCTCGATGTTGTGGCGCTCGAGCATTTTCACCACCTCGCCATCGCGGAGAAGGGCGATGGACGGCGACGAGGGTCGAAATCCGGTGAAGTAAGAGCGAGCCTTGTCGGTCGCGGCCTTATCGTTTCCGGCGAATACGGTGATCATGTTGTCGGGCTTGACGGAATGCTGCAGGGCAAGCGCAACAGCGGGCCGCGCGTTTCCTGCAGCGCATCCGCAGACCGAATTCACAATTACCAATGCCGTGCCCTTCCTGCTGCCGAGCACTGCATCAACGGCTTCCACTGTTTTCGTTTCCTGAATCCCGAGATGCGCCAGTTCCTGTCGCATCGGTTCTACGATTCTCTCGTCGTACATAGAAATCCTCCTACGGCCCGTGAAACGGTGAAATGGTACAGGATATTCGCGGGGCGTGGAGGTATCCGCCGTTCTTCACAATTACCTCGTCACCGTGACCGTCGTTCGGGCAGAGGTCGGGACGCCGGTGTTGTCGGTGCCGTTGACGGTAAGATCGGCCGAGACGGAGGTGAAGAGACGATCGTCGGAGACGTTTTTGCGCTCGCTGAAACTGTAGCGCAGCTCACCGTTGGCCGGGAGTTGGGTGGAAAAGCCACGCCGCACCAGTTCGGCGGCATCGTAGGTCGCGCTGGAGATTCTGAGACCGCCCAACGCCAGGACGTCAGCCCGGACGTCGGTGATGGTCACTGCCGATCCGCCCACTTCGCGGATGATTACGGTAAAGGGGAACTGGTAGGTATCTCCCGACACCTTCGTCGCCTCAATCGGATTGGGCTCCACCGCGAGGGTCAGTCGCCCATGTCCGGGCGCACCGGTCGATTGGGCGCCGCCTCGAGAGGAACAGGCCGTGATGGCGATCAGGAGAAGGGAAGCGAGCAGTTTTCTCATGGATGCACTCCTCGATGCAGCGCCGGCCTCGGGGGCCGGCGCGTTCATCCAGGAGGTCAGTGCATCGAGTGGGCCATGGCGCCCATTTCCACGACGCCGCAGGCGATCCGCTTGCCGGCATTTCCCGAAGGCTGGGTGGTGAGGTCATCGCGATCGGCATGAAGTACAAGTGCTTTCCCAATCACCGAATCGGTACCCGATCCCAAAGTGATCGAACGGGTCGTCATGGTCGTGTGGACCTCACCCTTGGCGTCGGCCGTCACATTGCCGAAATCTCCGGCATGGTGAGCCTCGACGTCCGGGGCTCCATGCGCCATGGATGTGGGATTGAAGTGCCCACCGGCCGAACTGGCGTCGAGGGCGCTGCAGTCACCTTTCTCGTGCACATGAAATCCGTGGTTCCCTGCAGGAATGCCGGTCATGTCTACTTTGACGCGGACGTTGCCTTTACCGAGATCCCAGAAGGTGACGGTGCCTGTGGCGTTGGACCCGCTGCGCGGCTCCAGCGTGGCCATGGCATCGGGGGTCTTGATCGCGTGCGCGCAGCCGACGAGCAATAGCAGTGCAAGGGGAAGAATGCGAACGACCTGTTTCATGACTCCTCCATCGTTACGTTAGTTTTGGGGCTGGGTAAGTGCTGATGCAAGATAGATGTCAGAAGCGTGAAGGGAGAAGGCTGCGGGGTTTTTAGCTTCTAGCTTCTAGGCTAGCAGCTAGAAGCTTTCTGTCTCTGCTTTCTGTCTCTGCTTTCTGTCTCTGCTTTCTGTCTCTGCTTTCTGTCTCTGCTTTCTGTCTCTGCTTTCTGTCTCTGCTTCTCCTCACCTTCTCGACCACTGAAACACTCGCGTCAGTCGCCCCTTTGTTTTCGGTGTGAGCTTGGTGCGCATGTATTGGTCGCCGAGGCTGCGGCCGATCTCGGAGAGGGTCGGGTAGGCGTGAATGGTGTTGGAGAGCTTGTCGAGTGTGAGGCCCCACTTCTTGGCCAGGACAATCTCTGCGAGGAGGTCGCCGGCGTGTGGGTGCACGATCGTGGCGCCGAGAATCTTTCCCTTCGGATCGGCCACGACTTTGGCAAAGTTGTGCTCGTAGTCGCCATCACAGATGGAGCGATCGTTTTCGTCGAACTCGGCTTTGAAGACTCGGTGAGGGATGTTCTTCTCTTTCGCCGTTTTCTCGTTGATACCGACGTGAGCGATCTCCGGTTCGGTGAAGGTCGTCCAGGGAAGGTTGCCGTAGTCGCATTTCGACGTTCCCGGGAACAGCGTGTTGCGGATGATGATCCGGCCCTGATAGCCGGCCCAGTGCGTAAAGAGATAAGGGCCGGTGATATCGCCAATGGCCCACACCGAGGGTACGTTGGTACGGCAGGTCTCGTCGGTCTTGACGCCGCTCCCATCGACCTGCACTCCGATTCCCTCGAGATTCAGTCCCTCGACATTGGGACGGCGTCCCGTTGCCACGAGGATCTCTTCGACGACGATCTCGCGCGTTGCGCCGGATCCTTTTTCCTGCACCGTGACGACTTTCTTTCCATCGCGCTTCTCGACTTTGGTAGCGCGCGCACTGTCGATGATGGTCATGCCCTCGTCGCGGAGGTACTTCACGAGCACCTCGACGATATCGGCATCTTCTTTCGGGCAAATGTGAGGTGTCGAGGAGACGATCGTGACCTTGGCCCCGAGGCGTGAGAAAGCCTGGCCGATCTCAGTTCCGATCGGTCCTCCTCCCATGACCAGGAACGATTCCGGAATCTTCTCGACGTCGAACACGGTCTCGTTTGTGAGATATCCAGCCTCTTTCAATCCGGGGATGTCGGGGATTTTGGCCCGCGATCCGGTGGCCAGCACGATGTGTCGTCCCCACACGGTCTTGTTCATCCCCTCGATCTCGACTTCGTGAGGCGACTTCAGCTTTCCGCCGCCCATGAAGACCTCGACACCGAGGCCGCTGAAACGCTCCACAGAATCGTGGGGAGCGATGTGAGCCTGGCAGGAACGGACGTAGTCCATGACCATCTTTCCGTCCTGCATTCCGGGATCGTTCACGCCGCGGATGCCGAATTTGTGAGCTTCGCGCGCATGTTGCGCCGCCTTGGCGGCACGCAGTACGGCCTTGGAGGGAACGCAGCCGTAGTTGAGGCAGTCGCCGCCCATCTTGTGCTTCTCGAGTAGCGCGACGCGAGCACCGAGACCAGTTGCGCCGGCAGCTACAGTGAGACCTCCGGAGCCGCCGCCGACCACGACGAGGTTGTATCGTTCCATCGAATTCTCCTTGGACGAAGTGTTTCGAGATTTACGTGACTGATGGGGAATTGGATGTAAGCGTAGCACTGTGGAGGGCGGAAACAAGCTTGTCATCCTGAGCGATTGACCGCGGAGCGCGGCGTCTGAGTGAAAGAAACCAGGGTGTCATCCCGAGCGTCGAGCGAGGGATCTGGGAGGGGGCCTTGCGGTGTGGAGTCTTGGAGCTCTCTTACGATTGTGCGAGG
>DASZZV010000378.1:0-10904 GCA_035544835.1 Thermoanaerobaculia bacterium | reverse complement strand
AGGCCCCCGCCCAGATCCCTCGCTGCGGCTCGGGATGACACCCACCCAGTTTCTTTTCTCAGTGGCAGCGCGCACGCTGTCCCTTGCTCAGGATGACAACGTCCCCAAACTTAGTTAAGTTCGGGGGCTAACGTCGCAACGTCGCCTCGTCGCGGTCCGCATTTCACCTTGCGGATTTGTCTCTTCTCGATCCGGCAGGACCGCTTTTCCGCAGATCGCGCCGGGCCCCAGTCCCAGGGCGGCTGGGAGGCAACCCCGACCTGCGAATTTGCTGCGCAGGGGTCGCGGAAAAGCTGCTGAATTCTCTTCATTTCGGCCTGTGCGGAACTGCCGGGAAAAGTTGTGAATTACAGAGGGCAAAACTCCTCGCATCCTGTTGAAAATACTGTGGAAAAGTTGTGTACATCCAGTGGAATTCAAGAGGATAACCTGAGGGAAAGCTGCGGATGTAAGTCCTTCAATATTGAATACTTACGCTCTATGTAGTGTTTTGTTACGGTGAGGCCACAAGATATTGTGGTTTGGCCTTGACAAGGTTTTTTTTGGGGTCTATAAACATGGACACACATTCAACATACTCGTTTTGTGACTCTCCGGAGGACGAATGAAGGTTGCAAAGAGTCAACAGAGGCTTGCTACGCAGTCACCCCTCCGAGCGGTGTCGCTGCATTTCCGCGACTCCCAGGTAACGGCGAAGATGAAGACCCCCGTTCCTCAATGTAAGCCCCAGTTCACCCGCTGATTTTCACTTTGATCGAGTAACGCGCAACAGCGTGCGGTTGGGAGGGAGAGGCGAAAGCGTGGAAAGAGAATTGCCAGCACTACGCAGGCATTCGCTGAGGGGATCGTTTTCCTCACTTTCTGCCGACATTCGCGTTTCCTTCCTGAGCGCAGCATGACAAGAGGAGAGGACGGCCATGTCGTCAATCGTTACCCCAGAAACGCTGCGGCCTCGTGACGGAGGGCGCCCCAAAGCCAGAAAACCCCAGACCAGAACCGGCGGTATCACCATCGAGCGATTCTTCACCAGGGCGGGTGTCGATGTTTACGACACATGCGAATGGGATCTTCGCTCCGCGGTCATCTCGAATGAGCGTGGCGAGATCGTCTTCGAACAGCGCGACGTCGAGATGCCGAAGTTCTGGTCGCAGATGGCGACCAACGTGGTGGTGTCGAAGTATTTCCGCGGTGAAGTCGGCAGTCCCGAGCGGGAAACCTCCGTTCGTCAGCTGATCGGTCGCATCGTGCGCACCATGACGCAGTGGGGCCGCGACGGCGGCTACTTCGCCACGCCGGAAGATGGCGACGCGTTCCGCGACGAGCTGACGCATATCCTTCTGTATCAGATGGCGGCTTTCAACTCGCCGGTCTGGTTCAACGTCGGCATCGAGCCGCGTCCTCAGTGCTCGGCCTGCTTCATCAACTCCGTTCAGGACACGATGGACTCGATCCTCACGCTGGCCAAAACCGAGGGAATGCTGTTCAAGTACGGCTCGGGAACAGGATCGAACCTGTCGACCATTCGCTCCTCGCGCGAGAACCTCGCCGGCGGGGGCACAGCCTCTGGTCCGGTCTCGTTCATGCGTGGCTATGACTCCTTCGCCGGCGTCATCAAGTCGGGTGGCAAGACCCGCCGCGCCGCCAAGATGGTCATCCTCAACGCCGACCATCCCGACATCGTCGACTTCATCGGCTCCAAAGCTCGCGAAGAGAAGAAAGCCTGGGCGCTCATCGACGCCGGCTACGACGGCGCCTTCAATGCTCCCGGCGGCGCCTACGACTCGATTCATTTCCAGAACGCCAATCACTCCGTGCGTGTGACCGATGAGTTCATGCACGCCTACGAAAAAGACGACGACTGGCAGACGCTCTCGGTGCGCACGCCGCGTACGCCGATGGATACGTTCAAGGCCCGCGACCTCATGCGCCAGATGGCCGAGTCGGCCTGGCTGTGCGGCGATCCCGGCATGCAGTTCGACACCACCGTCAACGAGTGGCATCCCTGCTCCAACACGGCCCGCATCAACGCCTCGAACCCCTGCTCGGAGTACATGTTCCTCGATGACTCGGCCTGCAACCTGGCTTCACTGAATCTGATGCGCTTCTACACCGAGACCACCGGCTTCGATGTCGAGGCCTATCGTCATGCGTTGCGAATCGTCATCACGGCGCAGGAAATCGCTGTTCCCAACGCCAGCTATCCGACGCCGGCCATCGAGCGCAACTCCCACGCTTTCCGCCCCCTCGGCATCGGCTACGCCAACCTCGGTGCGCTGCTCATGGCTCGCGGCCTGCCCTACGACTCCGACGAGGGCCGCGATTTCGCGGCCGCCCTGACCTCAGTCATGTCGGCCGAGTCCTACTCGCAGTCGGCGCGCATCGCCGAGAAGGTCGGTCCCTTCGAAGGGTATGCCGAGAACGAGGAGCCCTTCCTTCGCGTGATCGACAAGCATCGTCGTGCCGCTTACCACATCGATCCGCGCCACGTGCCCGATGACCTCATGTCCGCTGCCCGCTCTACGTGGGATGAGGCCTATCGTCTCGGTAAGGAGCACGGCTTCCGCAACGCTCAGATCTCCGTGCTGGCGCCAACCGGGACGATCGCCTTCATGATGGACTGCGACACGACCGGCATCGAGCCCGACATCGCTCTGGTGAAGTACAAGAAGCTCGTCGGTGGCGGCATGCTGAAGCTCGTCAACCAGACCGTGCCGACCGCTCTGAAGAGACTCGGCTACGAACAGAAGCAGATCACGGACATCATCGATTACATCGACGAGAACGACACCATCGAGGGTGCGCCACATCTGCTCGACCAGCACCTGCCGGTCTTCGACTGCGCCTTCAAGGCTCAGAACGGCACGCGCTCGATCCACTACAAGGGGCATCTCAAGATGATGGGAGCGACGCAGCCCTTCATCTCCGGTGCCATCTCCAAGACCATCAACATGCCCTCCAACGCCACGGTCGAAGAGATCGAGTCGGCCTACTACGACGCCTGGAAGATGGGACTCAAGGCCGTGGCGATCTATCGCGACGGTTGCAAGAGAAGCCAGCCGCTGTCGACGTCGAAGGACAAGACCGGCATGGAAGACCTGGTCGAGGCGACGGCTGTGCGCCGCAAGCTGCCCGACGAGCGTGAATCGATCACCCACAAGTTCTCGGTCGGTGGCCACGAGGGTTACATCACCGCTGGCAAATACGAAGACGGGACGCCCGGAGAGATCTTCATTACCATGGCCAAGGAAGGCTCGACCATCTCCGGCCTCATGGACTCCTTCGCAACCATGACCTCGCTGGCCCTGCAGCATGGTGTCCCGCTGCAACTGCTGGTCGACAAGTTCACTCACACCCGTTTCGAGCCCTCGGGATTCACCAAGAACCCCGAGATCCCGATGACCAAATCGATCATGGACTACGTCTTCAAGTGGCTGGCCATCAAGTTCCTCTCGCGTGACAGCCAGGTCGAAGCCGGTGTCATCAAGCGCGACGACGAGCAGACTGCTGCGGTCGGTAACGTCGTGCCTCTGTCGAAGGACGACAAAAGCTTCGTCAACAACCTGACCACCGCGCCGTCGCAGAACTCGCAGCTCAGCACCCCGAGCGTAGGCGAGAAGCGCGTCGGGTTCGTAGTCGGCTCCATCGGCAACGATCACCCACGTCCGACCTTTCATGCGCAGCAGGACGCGCCGAGCTGCTCGGACTGCGGGTCGATCATGGTGCGGAATGGGGCGTGTTACAAATGCCTGAATTGCGGATCGACGAGCGGCTGCTCGTAAGCCCGATTCATAGATTCAATTCAAAACCGGCCGGGAAACCGGCCGTTTTTTTGTTGGTGCCGTAACTCGCGGCGCGGTGGAAACGCGCGGGCGAATGGCGCGGTTTCGGACGCAGCAGCGTGTTTCCACGCAGTTCAAGCGACGAAGAAGGACCTTGGGGGGACCCGCCCGTACCAACAGAAGGCTATCGGCCGCGCAACCTGCACGGCCGTAACCTGGAGCGGGAGGGGTCTGCGGACGAACAACCGGTATTGGATGCACACCTTCTGCTCGCGTGCCCGCATATCTGTTTTTCCTGTGCTACGTCTCTGCCTATGGGACAGTTTATTGAATGCTTCAACGCTCCAGATATATGGACTGATTCTGGTCTCCCGAATGTAGATTCACAAAAGTCGAATAGTTCTGGTACCCCTCTTTTCTTGCGGTGACCGTTTGCGAGCCGGATGTCAAACCATTTATGAAATACCAGCCTCGATCGTCGGAAACCACTGTGATGCCTTGAACGGTGACCGTGACTCCTGGGATGGCCCCAAGTGCACCAATGATGGGCCCGGAAATAGAAACAGAAGAAGTAACAAGCTTAATGTTTACGCTGAATTGAGGCATGTCTGGCGTAACGTTCAGGCGCTGGTCATCTTTAAACCCCGGCTTTGTGGTCGTGAAAGTGCCGGGCTCGAACGTCAGACCTTTGAGCTCGAAAGAGCCATCCGCCGCCGAAGTCGTAGTCTTCCCTTGAAATGTGAGCGTGGCTCCGGCGATGCCGAAATCGACAATTGACCCCGCGCTAACCCTTCCATACACCCTCACCGTCGCGTCCGACCCTGAAGTCAAACTGATGTTAAGCGTATTCGACCCATTCACTAGGGTCACTTCCTTAACGTTGGTCTGGAAACCAGTCTTCGAGACCGTAACAGTTGAAAGACCGGCGGGAAGGCCGGAGATATTGTACTTACCATCGATTCCAGAGGTGACCGTTTGTGACTGGGTCGTGATAGTCGCGTCGGCGATTGGTGTGCCTGTGGTCGTCGCGATCGTCCCGGACAGACTGCTTGTGCCCCCACCACCGGACCCCGAGGCGAGGAGCGTAATGTTCAGTGCGTTGGCCCCGGCGTTGAGGGTGACCGTTTGCGAAGCGGTAGTGAACCCGCTCTTGGAAATCGAGACAGTCGTAGTGCCAGAAGTGAGGGCGGTCAGCAAATACCTTCCGTCCGTCGCCGTTGTCGCGGTCTGCCCCTGCGCCGAGACGACTGCGCCACTCACCGGAGAGCCGGCGGCGGTCACGGTACCGGAAAGCGTGGCGGTTGAGCTAGTCGGAGGGCCCGTCGGAGGAGTCACCACACGCGCCGTCATCACGACGTGGACCGAGTCTCCGGAGTTGACCTGCGAATTTACGTCTTCAAATCCATCCTTGTGGGCGTTCAACATCACGGCGCCCGCGGTCAACCCACTCAGGGAAAATGTTCCGTCGCTGGATGTCGTGACAGAAACGCCGTCGGCCGTCATCGTCACTCCGGAAAGGGGACCAACGGCAGCGCCGACGTCACCGCTGATGGTTCCGCTACCGCTGGCGGGTATGAGCGTGATGTCGAGTTGATTGGCCACGCTTCGGTCGAGATCAACGGTCTTAGTGACATCTTGAAACCCTGCTCTCTTCACCGTCACCGACTCGTGGCCGGTGGAGAGTCCTGTCAGCCGATAAAGACCGGTAGAGTCGGACGAGGCGGTGTGAGTTCCGATCGAAACGGTGGCCCCGGAAAGGGTTGAGCCGGCAGCCCCGTGGACGAAGCCAAAGAGCTGAACCTCACTGCTCGGTTCCGTGGGGGAAGGGCGTTCTGTCTGGCATCCGGCCAGCACCAGCAGTGTTGCGAGAAGTGAGACGAGAACCGACGAACGGCGCGCTGCGAGTTTCTGAAATACCATTTCCCCTCCAACCATTCCTGGCTTGAGGTGGCTCGTTCGCTCACTCAAGGGAAGGCAGTGTTGACTCTGTTACGAAAACTGCCGGCCTTCTTGATTGGCGTCAGCGATGCGTGTCGAGTAATTTTGTGAGGCGACTCTTTACCACAGAGCTGACTGATTCGCGGCAGGAATTTAGCGTTTCGTCGGGAATCTTCGCAATTTCTTCCAAAACTCGTGGGCGCGGGGCCGCCCAAGTGGCCGCACATCCCGTTCCGCTGTGCGGCGGCCAGGACGATCTCGAGGACGAGCAGATGCGGCGCGTGAAGCGTCTAGCTCCGCGGTGCGTTTTCAGGCGGTGGGGAGATTGCGGAGGGGGAGGGGCGAGCGATCCGTGTGAGTGCGTTACGCCGAAAAGGCCGAGGGTGTCAGCAGCGCGCCCCTACGGTCCCGATTTATAAGCCCGAGAATCAGCCGAAGATACGACGGAAGAAACTTTTTCTTCGATGATGTGAGCGGTGTGAATGATGCTTTTTCCTGTGGGATCGGTTGAGACTCTCGTCGCGACTCTGCTGAGCGGAGACGTTGTCGGACTCTTCGTCATCACGTTCGACGATTTCCGGAATCCTTCCGGGTTGGGGAGCCGATTGAACGTCCGGGGACTCGGGTGCATACGAGGTGTCACTGTTTGTGTCCTGCGACAACGAGCGCGATTGCTCCTCGCTGATCTGGCCTGGTTCCGGATTGCCGGCGGCTCGCGCCAGCAGAGCTCTTCGCGTCAGCGGCTCGCCGTGACACGTTTCCCGCGGCTCCGTTCCGGTGAGGTAGGTCTCCTTCACCGGCCCCTCGCAACCGTCCTCCCAGATCCCGCCGCTTGAGGGATCGATCTCCTGAAAAACGACCCCTGCCGGGGGCGGCAGCTCGGAGGTTTGCATGCGGATGTGCCGGGCATACTCGCTCCACAGTGGAACGGCAGCCTCTCCGGCCGAAAGACGGATCGGCGTTCCGCCGTCGCATCCGACCCACAGGCCGGTAACGAGGTCGGGCGAGTATCCGATGAACCAGGCGTCGCGGTAGTCGCTGGTCGTCCCTGTCTTGCCGGCCACGAACCCGAGACCTTCGTCGACGAGCCTGGAAGCGGTGCCGCGGCCCACGACTCCACGGAGGAGATCATGAACGATCCAGGCGACCGGCGGATCGAGCACCCTCTCAGGCTGGTCCTTGAACTTGTAGAGCGAGCGGCCCTTGATATCGCGGACCTCTTCGACAATGTGAAGCGGATGGCTCTCACCAAGGGTGGGAAAAACGCTATAGCCGGAGACCAGTTCCCGCAAGGTCACGTCGGTGACGCCGAGGGGGAGAGAGGGGACGGGTTCAAAGTCGTCATCGAAGCCGAACTTCTTCAGCTGCTCGATGACTTTCGGTAAACCCACCGCCTCTCCGACGCGCACAGCCGGGACGTTGAGCGATTTCTCGACGGCAGTCCGGAGCATGACTGGGCCGCGGAAGCGGTTGTCATAGTCATGAGGCTCCCAGACGCGGCGGCGGTCAAGGCGAATCTGCAGCGGTTCGTCGAGTAACACGCTAGAGGTCGTGAATTTCTTCGAAGCCAACGCGGCCGCATAGACGAAAGGTTTGATGGCCGAACCTGGCTGCCGATGCATTCGTCGGGTGCGGTCGTAGGAATCGCGACTGAAGTCGCGGCTGCCGACGAGAGCCCGAACGGCTCCGGTTCGCGGATCGGCGCTGAGAATGGCGATCTGAAGGTCGGCCTGACGGCGCAGCCAGGAGTAACGGGCCTGCAACCCACCGAGACCGCGCCGAGCCGTCGCCTCGGCGGCAAGCTGCATGGTCGGTTCCATGGCACAGAAGATCCTGGCGCCGCTTCTCGGTAGATGCAGGTTCTTGATCGACGCCAGTTCGGTCCGCATAGCCGAGAGATAGTGACCATAGGGTGTATCGGGGAGGCGGCCCGGATGAAGTCGAATGGGGCGGTGGATGGCCTGCTCGAGCTCTTCGCTGCTGATCCATTTCTGATCTCGCATGGTCCCGAGAATGGAATCGCGCCTGGTGCGGGCCTGGTCCTCATGCTCGGTCGGATTGGCTCGATTCGGAGCTCGAATGATTCCGGCGATGAGCGCCGCCTCGTCCACGGTCAGCGCACCGGGTGGTTTGTCGAAGTAGATTCTGGCTGCTTCATCGATGCCGAGGACCGGAGCACCGCCGAATTGCCCCAGGTAAACCTCGTTCATATACCCCTCGAGGATGTCGTCTTTGGACATTCGCGCCGAGAGGAGAACTGCCAGAAACATCTCGGGGATCTTCCGGCGAAAGGTGCGCTCGTTCGAGAACAGCTTGCCCTTGATGAGCTGCTGCGGAATCGTGCTGGCTCCCTGGGCCAGACGGCCTCCGCGCAGGTCGGCGAAAAGGGCACGGAGGATCCCGGTCGGATCGATGCCGAAGTGATGATAGAAGCGGACATCTTCAGCGGCGAGAAAGGCTCTCGGAACGTGGAGCGGCAGGTCGCGAAGGCGGACCGGTTCTGTGACCCGCCAGTCGTCACCGTACACGCGGACGACTGGCCGGCTATCGGCGCCGCGGGCCAGGCTCACGATCTCGATCGGATTCCGCCATGGCGCAGAGACGATCTCGTCGGAGAGGCGCGAGTTGTAATGGAGGAGAAGGGCGAGCGCGACGACCAGTAACAGACAGAAAATGGCGGCAAGAACAATAAGGATCCGCCGGCGGCGATCGAGCATGTTCGTCCCTTGTGCAACGAGACTGCCACGGCTCATTGGCTCGAAGTCTTTCGATCAATCCTCTCTGTTACGGTAGTCGCTGAGACGGGCGAAGTGCTAGTAGAAGAATTCTTCGCGAACGATCTTGCCGTCCTTCACGGTGTATAGAGCGACCTCCTGCATGGTGTGGCGCTTCCCTTCCATCGGTCCGACTTTCGGCGTGATGTCGAAATTGAAGTCGACGGCAAAACGGTCACCGTTCACATACGGCCCTTTGGCGTCGCCGGAATGAACCTCATGATTGGCGAGCCACCACTCGTTCTTGCCACGGATCGCATCGATCCCGTGCATTTCTGCCGGCATATCGGGTCCACCTGACATCGCCTCTACGCTGACGATGTTCTTGTCGTAGATCGCGTCAATGGCCTCCAGATGCTTTCCCTGCTTGCACAGCTCAACGAGCTTGTCTCCGACCTGTTTGATATCCATGAATTCCTCCGTTTTGATGGAGGGGAGGCTATCACCTGGGACAGGGCTCGGGTATGTCAAGAAGAGGTGAAGGTTTGCGACTTTCGACCCAATCTCGCACGTAGGGACGCGCAGTTGCGCGTCCGGTACCTCGATTCGGGTAGGGGCTCGGCGAGCAACAACGCAGTGATTCTTCAATTCGTAAAGAGCGTCGACACGGCGTTCGGGGTGCAGGACGCGCTGCGCGTCCCTACGCCGCGTGTCATCGTTCTCTTCAACAACATCACGTCGTTGGAATAACAGCTCGCTGGTTGGGATGACAACGCCATTCCCGACGCGCCTCACGCGGCGCTTGCGGTAGGAGGCGCAAGCAGCCGCGCGAGTCACAGGGAGGAGCCGGGCCGGTTTCGCAACGGCCGATGAGTGATACGGGCGCCGTGGCTGGACCGTCCAGGCAATCGTCTACTTTTTTTTACGAGGGGCTCAATGCCGTCCCGCGTCGACGTCTCCCAGAAACCGGATCAGACCGTCAAAGTACGTTTTCTGATCGTCGTACATCGACATGTGGCTGCCATTTGGACAGAGGAGAAAGCGGCCATTTGGGAGGAGCTTCGACATCTTCTCCACCCAGGCTGGTTCCATCGTGTCGTAACGGCCGGCGATGACGAGCGCCGGAACGTTGATCTTCGCAAGATCGGCTGTGCGATCCCAGTTCAGCAGTTTGCCACTCGCGCCCAACTCACTCGGTCCCTGCATCGGGACGTAGATTTTTGAATTGAGGTGAGTGAAAGCCCGGGTGACCGGCTCCGGGCTGCAGGCATATCCCAAGAACTGCGAAACTCCTCATGAGGCTCTCCTCGTCTCGGTAATCGAATATCTGGGCCGAGCTGCGCTACTTCTTTCCCTTCAGCTTCGGTTTCGCGGCCGGCTTTCGCGTGCCCTTTTCGGTGAGGAGCTTTGTAAGATCGGCGTCCTGGTTCGCCGCGGCCAGTGAAAGAGCTGACTCTCCTTCCTTGTCCTGGGCATCGATGAAGGCCTTCGCGGCCACGAGGCCCTCGACGGTTCGCCAGGAGTGATTCTTGATCGCTCGGATCAGCGGCGTCTCGCCGTCTTCGGTGCTGAGGTTGACGTCGGCACCGGCCGCGATGATGGCCTTCGCTACGTCGATCGCCTTTTCCTGGGAGTCCTCCATTCGGGACGACCAGAAGATCGCTGTTGAGCCATTTTTGTTTCGAGAGTTCAGAGGCGCTTTTGCCGCTATGAGGGCTGCTGCCACGGCCGGAGCTCCTTCTCTGGCCGCCCACATCAAAGCTGTGTTCTTGTCTTCGTCACCGACATCGAGTTTGGCGCCTTTCTCGAGGAGCAGGGCGGCGACGTCGCCGTGATCCCCATGCGCGGTGCACATGAGCGGGGTCAGCCCCTGCGTGTTCTGCGCGTTGATCTTCGCCCCATTTTCGAGGAGGAACTTCACCGCCTCCAGTTTCCCCCGATCGGCGGCCATCATCAGGGCGTTCCAGCCCTGGGCATCGGCCATCTCGATGTCGGCCGCGCCGGCCAGTGCTTTTCGGACGCCAGCGACGTCGCCATCGTGTGCCGCCTCTAGCAGGGGCGGCATATCACTTTGCGCCATGAGCGTACCGGCTGTGAGCACAACGGCGGTGAAGATGACAACAAGTCGCATCGCAAACCTCCAGGGCTTTTGGGGAAGGCGAGATGATATGACAAAGGTGCTCGACTTGCGCCCCCAGGGTTTTCGGAGCTGGGTTGTCCGGAGTGGCGGCATCTTTGCCGCCTGGCCCGGCGCCGTCCCGCGGCGCCGTTCTTGTGGAGCGACCTGAGTCTGGGGCGGCGGCACGGGATGCCGCCGGGCCAGGCGACAGGATGTCGCCACTCCGGGGTGCTCGATTTGGGCCCCAGGGTTTTCGGAGCTGGGTTGTCCGGAGTGGCGGCATCTTTGCCGCCTGGCCCGGCGCCGTCCCGCGGCGCCGTTCTTGTGGAGCGACCTGAGTCTGGGGCGGCGGCA
>DASZZV010000377.1:0-14762 GCA_035544835.1 Thermoanaerobaculia bacterium | reverse complement strand
TGGCTCGTTACGCCAGTTCGCGGCGGATCAACCTGACTCGGTTTCGAAATCCGCGATCAACCTTCAGGAGCGCCTGTGCGGCGCGAACGAGCTTGGACACGGCCCACGCTGACACGCAGAGCCATTCAGCGACAGGGCGTGAGGCAGGCCGCATTCGCCAGTGGCAAGTAACGCAAGCGCCCGGATGTTGAACGGTTGCGCGTACTGGCCATTGAGCGTGCGCATCCCACTCGAGAGGTTCGTCTCCGGCGTCTCGACGAGCAGATGGTAATGGTTGGTCATGAGGACCCAGGCAGGCGTGAAGGATCCAGCGTCGCTCGGTGATGACCGAACCCAGCAGGTCAACAAAGCTGTGCCGATCGGTGTCGTCGAGACAGATATGGCGACGCTCGTTGCCGCGGCCGGTGACATGGTAGATGGCGCCCGGAAAGGCAAGGCGGAGAGGCCGGGACATGGCGGGGCGCGGAGAAGCACGAGAAACCCGACCAGGACCGTGTGGGATCTGAAAACTAGCACGAATCCCTGAGGTGCGTTAAGTTGGGTTTCCAGACCTGACCCCAACTTAACCGAAATACGACTTTGTCCCCACGGGCATTCTCCATCTCATCATCGATGAGTATGTGGAGATTCCGAGGAAGACCTTCTCCGATTCGGAGACGAGAAAGGTCGAGGATCAGCTGTCGGAGTTCATGGTGGCCACGACGGGGAGCTTCTTCGGCTCGAACTTTACGAAGAAGATGCCCCAGGGCTGTTTGGTGCTCAGCGGACGAAGGCGTTTGATCTCGACGATCTTGGCCGCGCTCTTCGCGTCGATCCCCAGCTCCTCGGCGGTGTAGTCGAACATCAGCTCGTCGATCTCGATCCGATCGATCGGCCAGCCCATCTCATCGCGGAGATAGGCGAGGAGTTGCGTGAAGGTCTTGATGCCCGCCAGTGCGGCGCGATGGTCGGTCGTCATCAGAGATTCTCCCGATTGATGAGATTGACGATCACGGCGCAGATCGTCTCCTTCTCCGCCGGCTGGCTCTCGGCGATGAGGAGGGTCAGCGCGACGAGCGCATTGTCGGGGAGGCGCTTGGAGCCGTCCTGGCGGTAGAGGATTCCGTTGGCGTCGAGGAACCAGAGAAAGAGCGACGCGGCGATCCTCTTGTTGCCGTCGACGAAGGCGTGGTTCTTGACGACGAAGTAGAGCAGGTGCGCCGCCTTCTCCTCGACACTGGGGTAGAGGTCGCGTCCGTCGAAGGTCTGGTAGACGGCGCCGATCGCGCTCTCCAGCCCCTGGTCTTTCTGGCGGGCGAAGAGCGATCCCGCCTCCCGCCCCATCGTCTCGACCATCCGCGCGATCGCCTCACGCGCCGCTTCGACGGTGAGAACGAAGCGCGATTCCTGGGTCGTCCCGCGGAGGCGTAAGGTCTGATGGTCGTACTGGTCGAGCAGCCGCAGCGCCAGCGAGTAGTCGGCGATGACCTTCAGCAGTCCCTCGGCCTCGACGCCGGTGACGAGCCGCTGCGACAGCACGCGCCCGATCACATCGACAGCCGCCTGCAGCTCACGAAGCCGCGCGACCTCGGCTTCGAGGCGACGCTCGTTGAGGGTGTAGCCTTCGACGAGGTGGTGGCGGAGAGTGTTGGTGGCCCAGATGCGGAACTGGGTGCCGCGCTGTGATTTCACCCTGTAGCCGACGGAAATGATGACGTCCAGGTTGTAGGAGCGGACCTTTCGTGTAACCGTGCGGGCCCCCTCTTTTTGAACTACCGAGGATTCCTCGGTAGTTGCATGCTCGTCCAACTCCTTTTCTTTAAACACGTTCCGGACGTGAAGGCCGATGGTATCCGAGTCTTTCCCGAAGAGCTCGCCCATCTGCTTCAGGTTCAACCAAACGGTATTCTGGTCGAGACGGACGTCAAGCTCGGTGGTTCCGTCCTCGCCTCGGTAAAGGACGATCTCGCCTCCGTCGCCGCGGACGGGTTGGCGATTCACCGGTGCCCTCCGGCGGGGCGCTGAGTTGTTGCAAAAAATGCAACAGTTGAAAACGAGACGCGGTGTGTCTCGTTTCTCATCAGCCAGGCATGCTTGAAGGGCCACGTCATTCGGTCAGCTCCATCCAGCACTTCAGGGTTGGCTTAACGCCAATCGGAGCGTAGTGCTTTGGGTCGAGTTGACCGGTTCTCGTCCCACTCGGTGGCCGTGAGCTCATGCCCCCGGAAAAACTCCTGAAGAGCCTTAGCGTAGACATCAAACGGCGTGTACGGTTGGGTGTGCCGCGAAATCGTCTCAATGACGGCCTCGGTGACGGGCTCGCTAAGTTCCAATGCGCTTCGAACCATTCCTGAAGCTGTGCGACCTCTCGGGCACTTTGAATCTGAACGTTCAGCTCGATGTTTTCGGTCAGCCCCGGTCGCGTGAAATTGCTTGATCCGACCAGCGCCTGCGAGCCGACAACCTCGAGCTTGGAGTGGGTGATGTAGGCCTTCGCATGAAACTTGGCGCAGTCGTAGACGCGACACTCGATCTGGCCGGACTGCAACGCCGCGAGAATGGCCGGAACGCCTCGAAGGAAAGGATTCGCGTCTTTGTCCGCTTCGATATTGGCGTCGAGATGCGCGAGAGCGCGTACCTTGACAGCCTCGAGCATCAACTTCCGGGTGCGATAAGTAATCTCCCCACCCATCAGGATTCGGATCTTGTCGAGTCCCTGCCATTTGCCATCCAACGCAAGGAGAGATCCGATTTCAAAGTAGCCGGTGGCAACGTCGAATCCCTTGGCGATCCCCGCCCACTCCTCCAGATAGCGCAGACCGGTCCACCCGGAAATGCTGTTGTCGACGATGAAGAGGTCGCGAGCTTTTGGATCGGTGTTCATCGGTTGTGATACTTCCCTCGGTGGCGTGACGGATCTAGGCCGTTCCAGCAACTGTAACATTCACCGCGAGGGACGGACTGATCGAGGCATGGCGAGGTCACCGCCGCGGTACCGTCATCGGCAGGAACGAAGCGGCGTCGAGCCAATGGTCTCCTCGGAATGGAAGGTGTGTCCTGGTTGGGGAGGGAGCTTCGCTTCGCACTCGCAGCGAACACTCCACGCGGAGTGGAGCTTTCCAATCCGAGGAGGTTTTCGCGCTTTTTTCTGCACGCTGAGTAGATTCCTCGGCGATTCGCGATCCCCGAGGGATCCTCGGTGCATGGCTGGAGCAATGAGAACTGAGTATCCGGACGCGCTGTATCACGTTCATTCCCGCGGGCATCAGAAGAAGCCGGTCTTCCTCGATGACCGCGACCGCGAGCACTTCCTCGAGCGGTTGGACAAGTGGCGCGGCTCAGAAGTGGATCATCACTGTGTACGTGCTGAAGACCAACCAGGAGCGTGATAATTTCCCTTCGCTGCCGCTTCCATCGAAATCCGAAGCTACGTCCCCCAAGGCCCGTTTCCTGGAAGGCGATCAGGCACTTCGTTCCGATCACACGGTCGTTTGCAGTCCCGGCCAACTGAACTCTGCAGGAAGACTAACGCGATCAGGACCGGCGTTAAGTGGTGTTTCCAGGCCTGACTTCAACTCCTCGAATCAGTGGACCAGATGACGGAGCCACTCGGCGACGGCACGCAAGCCGGCGTCGACGAGATTAAACGAGGATCGGTCGTCTTTGGCCCGACCGGTGATCAGAGCCGATATCTCGCGATGAGGCTGTGTAAGAGCAGGCGGCGGCTGCAGCACCGTGTGAACCTGGCTTGCCATCTCGGCCATTTTTCTGATGTCGAGAATCGACAGCGGCGAACCGCAATGCCCGCACGCAGAGGATTTCGCGAGATCAATCGAGGCCCCGCAGTTCGAGCAATGGATCATCCGGATGCTCTGGCTCAGCTCGTGGATCTGTTGCGAAGAGAGCGGCCGGATGAAGTCCTTCTCTTTCAGAAAGTCTGTGAAGCGCGTGAAGCGCCCGTGTCCAACTTCACAACGGAGGTACTCGAATGGGGTGTTGCGCTGGCGGTCATGGGTCGGAAGAAGGCGCGCACCGCATTTTGGACAATTGCAGGCCAGCGGCCATGGCGCTGAGCCGCCCGCAGACGCCTGCTCCGCGATCAACTGAAAGAGTCTCAAGGTCGACGCAGGAGTGAGCTGAATGCTCTCGAAAGGGTCGAACCAGAAGGCGCGGCAACGAGAACAAACGTCAATCTGCATCGTCGCGCCGAGGACGGCTTCGACAGTCAACCTTTGCATCGCGGCGCCACAGCCGGGGCATTGCATGATCTTGAGGGAGCGTTCGAATCGTATCGCAAACGGGGTCGCCGGCATTTTATGGCCTGACATTCCGGCTGCAGGGCTCCATTCGCGCGATGAAGGATCTTCACCGAAAGTTCGTCACCAGCACGACATTGCTGGTGACATTGCCACGAGCGCAGGCCAGATCGGCTCCGTCCTTCGAGTAGTCGAAATAGAAGATCTCGCCCTCGGTGAACTGCGTGAGCTGCCGCGAAGGACCGCCCGTGAGCGGCTGGGCCCAGAGATTGGACGCGCCGTCCTTTT
Source organism: Thermoanaerobaculia bacterium (assembly GCA_035544835.1). Taxonomy (GTDB): domain Bacteria; phylum Acidobacteriota; class Thermoanaerobaculia; order Gp7-AA8; family Gp7-AA8; genus DASZZV01. Next base: position 10,239 of record DASZZV010000377.1, on the reverse strand, counting down.
TGAGCACGTAGACGATCTCCTTGCCGCCGGAAGTCCAGCGTACAAGATGGTTGTTGCCGCCCATCCAGGAGTTCACGGGAATGTCGAGCAGCGTCTGCGGCACTCCACCGCCACTGCTGACGACTGCGATGCGAGCCTTCGAGCTGGAGGCGTCCCACCACGAGCAGGTGAAAAGACGGCCATCGGGCGACACCGAGGGCCAGGACGATGCCTGTCGTGTCAGTTGCGCAGCCGCTCCCCCTTCGATTGGTACTCTCCAGATCGTGCGCACGCCGGTCTGGTTGGTGTGAAAAAGAACCCATCGCCCGTCGGGCGACGCGGAAGGACTCGTCTCCTGCAGGCCGCTGGTGAGACGGAACGGAGCACCACCATCGGCAGCGACGCGCCAGATATTCGGACTGCCGCCGCGCTTCGAAACGAAGACGATGTACCGCCCGTCCCATGTCGCCGACGGCAGCACATCGCTGTGGCCGTCGGTCAGGCGGCGCGGTTTTCCGCCGGCCGGATCGACGATCCAGAGATCGCGCTCGTCGCTCCCCTCCGAGGCGTATACGATTTTCTTGTCGGAGGTCCAGGTCAGTCCGTTCGCTCCCTCGATGTTCTCCGGCGTGTCTCCGATCGATCGCGTTGCTCCTGCCGTCACGACCCAGATCCGCGAGGTTTGATTCTTCTGCAACGTGATGAGCGTGCGTCCATCTCGCGACACGCTCAGCGCTTCATAGTCGTTGAGATCGTTGGTCAGCCGGTGACGTGAGCCGCTTGGAAGGTCGACCAGCCAGATCTGATTGCGCGTGGCGGTCGGCACATCTTTCCCGTTGACGATGATGGCATGGTTGTCGGCCAGCCAGGCCAGACTCTCGGCGACGCGCCACGACTCGGTGCCGATCGGCCTGGCTTTCCCATCGCTCACATTGATCTCGACGAGCTTCCACTCGAACTCTCTAGCGAATGCGCCGAGTGAGGCTGCAATCGTTTTGCCGTCCGGGGACCAGCTGACGGCACCGAAGGCATCGGGGAGCTTCCGTTGACTGACGATGCGCATTCCGTTGCCGTCGCTGCCGACGATGAAGAGCTTCGTCTCGCCGGCCCGTCGATCCTGCTTGGCGAAGGCGACGAATCGGCCGTCGCGTGAAATGGAGATGCGGTTGTGGAGATCGCGAAAGATCACCTGCGGCGTTCCGCCGAGAACGGGCACACGCCACACCGTACCCACATCGTGTGTGTTGTCGGCGCTGTCGTAGTAGACATACTCACCATCGGGAGACAGCAGGCAATCGACGTAGTGGACGTCGCTGGCCGGCACGAGTAGCACGTCGCTCCCCGTGGCGAGCTGTTTGACCCAGAGGCTCTGGCGTCCTCCTTCATCGATGGCGTGCACCAGATAGCGTCCGTCGGGTGAGATGGCCATCGTGACGGTCCTGCTCGTCCCCGAGATGCGCCGGATTTTCATCCGTTCGAATGCCGCGCTCGTCGCGGCGGTATCCCGCGTGCGCATCAAGGCGATCGCACCGCCGATGACCCCGGCGACGAGCAGGGTGATCAGCACGATGACCAGAGTGCGATGCCTCTTTTCGCTCTGAATGAAGAAAGGCTGAGAGGTGGGGGGGAGGCTCTCGTACTCGCGCCGGACGTCACGGAGTGCCAGTGCGACTTCTTTCATTGACTGGAAGCGTTCTTCCGGGTCCTTGGCCAGACAACGTCGCGCGATCCAGTCGAGTGCCGGCGGAAGCTGGGGAACCTCCTGAATCATCGGCGCAGGCTGCGCGTGCACGACGGCATGCATGGTGTCGATCATCGAATCTGCTTCGAACGGATTCTTCTTGGTAAAGACCTGGTAGAGGATGCAGCCGAATGAGAAGATGTCGCTTCGCGGATCCACCTCCTTCTGCCCGATCTGCTCGGGCGACATGTAGCCGAACGTCCCCATGACGACGCCCTCGCGCGTCTGATTGCGAATCGCCGTCTTGCCTTCGTTGTCAGCGAGGAACGGTTTCTGCTGTAGGAGTTTGGCCAATCCGAAATCGAGCACTTTGGCGTACCCATCCTCGGTGACCATGATGTTCTCCGGCTTCAGATCGCGATGCACAATGCCGGCGGCGTGTGCTTTGGCCAGACCCTCAGCGGTCTGCACGAGGATCTCGAGCTTGAGCGGAATCGTGAACGATTCGCTCAGGACTTTCGTGCGCAGCGTTTCTCCCGTGATCAGCTCCATGGCGATGTAGTGAATCGTGCGCCGCGGTTGATCCGGAATTGCCAGCTCGGTCCGGCCGATCTCGTGGATGGTGATGATGTGGGGATGGTTCAGTGCCGAGGCCGATTTCGCTTCCTGCACGAAACGGTCGACCAGTTCGTCGATGACCACGAACTGCGGCAGGAGAATCTTGAGCGCAATGTGACGACCAAGCACCGGATCGTAGGCCTTGTAGACCTCGCCCATGCCGCCGACTCCGAGAATGGAGACGATCGTATAGTTCCCGAGTGTAGTTCCTGGTTGGATGGAAAGCATGCTGTGTACGCGATTCTAGCCCGCATTCCCTACAAGCTTCTGCTGCGTATATGGATAGTGGCGCCTGCTTCGTTGCGTCACGTTGCCGACGAGGAGCCAGGGGCGGAACCGCGGCATGATGTTTATGAAGGAACTATCACGCCTCGATGTATCGTTCTGCGATGCAATTGATGAGCAGACTTGTTCTCCCGCCGATGCTCTTGGTCCTTGTGGGAGGCTGCGCTACCTCTTCGCGCGTTGCCAGGGCCGACGCTCCGCAACGTCCCGGTGCAATCACAGCAAAAGTCCAGGGCATGACGCACATGGACGGCTTGATCCCACTTCATTTCAACGAGGCCGACGGCAAGCTCTACCTCGAGGTGTCGCGTCCAGGCCAGGAGTTTCTGTATCAGACCTCTCTTGCGTCCGGCGTCGGTATCAACTGGTATCCGGTCGGTCTCGATCGCAATCAGATCGGCCGCACTGCGGTCGTCCGCTTCGAGAGAATGGGGCCGAAAGTGCTGCTGATTCAGCGCAATTACGGCTTTCGCGCCTTGAGCGACGATCCTATGGAACGTGCTGCGGTGGAAGATTCGTTCGCGCAGTCGGTGCTCGGATCGTTCGACGTTGTCGCCGTCGAGGGCACCCGGGTTCTGATCGACGCCACTTCGTTCTTCCTCCGCGATGCCCACGGCGTGCAGCGGTCGCTCGAGACCGCAGGCGAGGGCACGTTCACACTCGAGGCATCCAGAAGCGCTTTCTGGCTTCCGCGCACGAAGTCGTTCCCGAAGAACACGGAGATCGAGGCTCTCCTGACGTTCACCTCGCCGAAGCCCGGGGCACGGGTCGAACAAATCGCTCCCGATGCCAACACCGTGTCGGTCAGGCAGCATCATTCCCTCGTCGAGCTGCCGCCGCCTGGCTACACGCCCCGCGAACACGACCCTCGCACCGGGTTTCTCTTCATCGACTTTCACGATTACGCCTCCTCAATTGACGAGCCGATCCGCAAGCGATGGATCATGCGGCACCGGCTTCAGAAGAAGAATCCGTCGGCTGCCGTATCGGATCCGGTCGAGCCGATCGTCTACTACCTCGATCCGGGCACACCGGAACCGATCCGGTCCGCTCTTTTCGACGGTGCGCGCTGGTGGAACGACGCCTTCGAAGCGGCCGGTTTCCGAAACGCCTTCCGCGTCGAGATGCTGCCGCCGGACGCCGATCCACTGGATGTCCGCTACAACATGATCACCTGGGTCCATCGATCGACACGCGGCTGGTCGTATGGAGCGAGCGTGGTCGATCCCCGCACGGGAGAAATCATCAAAGGCAACGTGTCGCTCGGCTCACTCCGCGTTCGGCAGGACTTGCTGCTCGCCGAAGGACTCAATCCTCTCTTCGATGAATCGCACTCCGTCGCAGCAGGCGAGTATCTGGCCGGTCTCGACTCATCCACGAACCCGGTCGAGATGTCGCTGGCGCGCCTGCGACAACTGGCAGCACACGAGGTGGGACACACGCTCGGTCTCTCGCATAACTTTGCCGCCAGCACGTACGGTCGCGCCTCGGTCATGGACTATCCGGCGCCCCTGGTGCGAATCGTCGGAGACCGCCTCGATCTCTCGGACGCGTACGGCCGTGGTGTTGGCGCGTTCGACAAATTCGCGATCGCCTGGGGCTACAGCCAGTTCGCACCCGGTGTCGACGAGCGGGGGTCGCTGAAGCGAATCGTCGAGGATGGCATCGCGGCGGGGATGCTCTACCTCACTGACGAGGACGCGCGACCCGCTGGGGCGGCGAATCCTCTCGCGAATCTCTGGGACAACGGTCCCGATCCGGTGGCGATGCTGCAGCACGAAATGGAAGTACGGAGGATCGGCATGAGCCGGATCGGTCTCGGGAGCATTGCCGAGGGGGCGCCGGTCTCGACGCTCGAGGCGACGTTTCTTCCTCTGTATCTTCATCATCGTTACCAGGTGGATGCCGCAGTGAAGACTCTCGGCGGCGTCGAGTACACCTACAGCGTCAAAACCGACGGGACGGCACTTCCGCGTCCCGTAACCGCGCCCGTTGCCGCTCTGCGTCAGCACGAAGCTCTGAAGGTGCTTCTCACGACGCTCGCCCCTTCTTTCCTGGCGATTCCGCGGCGGATCCTGGAGCTGTTGCCGCCCGCCGCCGATGGAGTGTCCGCGCCGACACTCGAGACGTTCGAACGCCGCACCGGTTCGACCTTCGATGCCATCGGCGTCGCAACCATCGCTGCCGACGGAACACTGCTTGGGCTCCTGCAGCATGAGAGGGCGGCGCGGATGATTGAACAGAAGGCTCTCGACGCTGCGCAGCCGGGCTTCGACGCCATGGTGCGTGCGCTCGTCGACTATGTCTGGACCAGGCGATCCCCGAACGAGTACGAGCAGAGCATCCGACGCGCCGTTCAGAGTCTGCTGGTGAGGAGGCTCATGGACACCGCGGCGGAAACGCGCGCGTCATCGCAGGTGCGCGCGATTGCCGAGCAGGCGCTCCGCTCGCTGGGGGAGACGCTCGCCGGAGCGGGGGGAAGCGATTCGATGGACATGGCGCATCGAAGAACGACTGCCGGCGACATCCGCCGTTTTCTCAGCAGGCCGGCCGGTCCCTGGCAACCACTGCAGCCGCTCCAGATTCCAGCGGGGAGTCCGATCTGAATCTGTTCAGTTCAGAAGGAGCTACCTGGAGGTGAGCTCGACGAGTTGTTCCTCGACAGACTGCGGCAGCTGTACGGGAACGAACCACGATTGGGGATAGAGGTAGTCTTCGCCTGATTCGTCGACGACGCGAACATGATTTCGTTTGGCCGCTGAAGAGTCTTCAATGATCTCGTACAGCTTTTGAAGCTCCAGCGTTCCCTCGTAGCTGTCATTTCGCACGCAAATCGCGAAGTGCTTTGCCGGGTTCATGGCTTCTCCAGGTAGCGCTTGATCTTCAGCCATCTTTTGCCGATTCCGTGTGCCTCGTACCAGTGTACTTCTGTACTTCCGCCTCCTCGATCCTGCCATCTTCAAGGCGAACCGTAGCGAATCCCTTGAGCTTGCGCCAGTTCGCCATGCCGAAACGCTTCTGAAGGATCGCAAGGTCCCGAATCCCGCGTCCGCTGGCGATCGTTTCGATTTCGTGGATTTCCCCGATGATCCTCGAAATGCTGCACAACCGATAGGTTACTCGAATTGCCCTGTGAGCCTGTTCGGGAAGTGCAACCGTCCCTGCGGTCGGTTTCCTGCGGTCGGTTTCGGGGGTCGGGTTTCGGGGGTCGGGTCTTCTGTCGTCACTCCATTTCACTCAATTTTGGGCGTCGGAGAACGCGCGTTCTCAAGGAGATCTGTTCGCGAGTGGAGACGGATCGTCCGGGCGATCTCGGATCAGTCAGCGGCGGACGAGGCGATCGGCCCCTACTCTCCCGCCCCCTGCATCAACCAGAGGTCGCCTCCCTCCGGATGAAAGCCGTCGAAGAGGATGGCGTGACCGTCGGGGGAGAGGACCGGGTAATCAATCCGCACATTGCGGTCGGGGAACTCGAACAGCTTCGTCGCCGTTCCGTCGGGGAGCCTGAACCGCCAGAGCGTCTTGTGACCGACGACGTCGAACATCTCGCTGCCGTCGGGGGAGAAGGACATGTGGGCTCCCGCTCCCTTCGGCATGGACATGACCGGTTGTGGGCCGCCGCCACTGCTGGGGACGCGCATGAGCTTCGCCTCCCCATTACAGGGACATCGGAACAGCACCTCGCCTCCCGCCGTCCAGCGGAGGAAGTGCCCGCTGACACCGATGGTGCTGAGCTGCCGCGGATTGCTGCCGTCGCTTTTCATCACCCAGACCTCGAGCCGCCCATCCTGGTCGGACTGAAAGGCAATCTCGTCCCCCCGAGGCGAATAGAACGGATTGATCTCCAGGGCTGGCGTATGCGTGAGCTGGCGCATCCTGCCGGTAGTCACCTGCACGTCCCATACATCGGCGTTGCCGCTGCGCGACGAGAAGAACACGATATGGGAGCCATCCGGTGACCAGCTCGGCTGGAAGTCGCCGCCTTCGCCCCGCGTGAGCTGACGGGCGCCGGAGCCATCACTCGACGACGTCCAGATGTTCATCTCGCCCCCGCGATCGGAGTTGAAGGCAATCGATTTTCCGTCGGCCGACCAGGCGCCCCGGCTGTCTTCCCGGGTCGTGGCCACGATCGCTTGAGGAGACTGCGGTTCTCCGCGGGAGTCGAGCGGGAGGGTCCAGAGATCGGCGTTCTGTCTGAGGATGGCCAGCGCGAGACTGTTGCCCTTCGGCGAGGCCGCGAGTTGAACGTCCTGCCCGGCCCCGCTGGTCAATAGCTCCGGTGCGCCCGCAGCAGTTCCGTCCGCCTTCATGGGCAGGCGCCAGACGTTCATGCCACCGCTTCGATAGGAAGAGAAAAAGACGAAACGTCCGCTGGCCGACCAGACCGGGTTGATGTCGATGTGCAGGTCATCGGTCAGCGGAGTGATGCGCCGCGACGAGACGTCGACCACATCGATGTCGAACTTCGTTCGCTCCATCTTCTGGAACACGATCTTCCGTCCGTCGGGGGACCAGCGTGGCGCGATATGCACCACTGCCTCGGAGGCTTCGGAAGTCACCTGCTGTGCGTTTCCTCCCCGCTCATTGACGATCCAGATGCGGCGCGGCCCGCCCCAGGAGGCGTCGACGGCGATGCTCTTTCCGTCGGGAGACACCGATGGATAGAACGCGTCATGCGCAAGAAGCGTCTCCTTCTTCGAGGGGAGATCGAGGGAGACGAGATCGGCGCCGTCGTACTGACCGAAGACGTCGCCTGGCTCGATCCTTTTACCCGGCTCGCGGGAACGAACAAAAACGATCTGCTTTCCGTCGCGAGACCACCAGGGCTGTAGATCATCGGATTCACCGCTGGTCAGCTGACGTTTCTCCCGGGTCGAGAGATTCATAGTGAATAGCTTGCGGACCGGACCGACCATGGAGCTGTAGACGATGTCCTGACCGGAAGGGGAGAAGGCCGGGAATTCCTCGACACCCTCGTCGACGGTGAGCTGCGAGAGCGTCTCTTTCACCGGTGCTGGGCTCCTGACCGCGTAACGAGTCGAGCGAACGAACAGCACCACCCCGATGATGAGAAACGCGGTGATTGCCGATGCGGCTGCGATGACGATCGGACTCCGGCGATGCGGTTGAGCAGCCGGATGCAATTCTCCGGTGATCTCGAGTCGCAGGTCGCCGGCATCGCGAGGCCGTTCAGCAGCGTCCTTTTTCAGGCAGCGTTTCAGAAGGGCGATGACCGCAGGCGGTGTCTCCCGCGGAAGCGCGCTCCAGTCCGGGTCGTCCTTCTGGATCGCGGCAGCGGCCGCGTATGCAGTGGGGCCGGGGAAGGGACGCCGCCCGGTGAGCATCTCGAAGAGAACACAGCCGAACCCCCAGATGTCTGTGCGCTTGTCGACGGCCGCCCCCCGCAACTGCTCGGGGCTCATGTAGGCTGGCGTACCGATGACTGCCCCGGCCCGGGTGACCTTTTCCTCGGTCGGTCCATCGGGGCTGGGCGGATTTGCAGGAAGGAGATTGCGCGCGATTCCGAAGTCGAGGATCTTGGCGTGTCCGTCGGTGGTGAGCATGACGTTGGCGGGCTTGAGATCACGATGGACGACGCCGACTTCGTGCGCCGCGCTGAGGCCCGCGGCAATGTCGGCAGCTATACGAAGCGCTTCCGGAACGGGGATGGCACCTCGGGAGATGCGGCTGTCGAGCGTCTCCCCGAGGATGAGCTCGAGGATCAGGAATCGCTCACCGTCGATGACCTCGAGACCGTAGATGGAAGCGACGTTGGGGTGATTGATCGACGCCAGCAGTCGTGCCTCACGATCGAATCGCGCCAGCGCCTGCTCGTCGTGCGATGTGGCATCGGGAAGAACCTTGATCGCGACGTCGCGCCCGAGTCGCGTGTCGGTGGCACGATAGACGTGGCCCATGCCGCCCGAGCCGATCGGTTCGGCGATCTCATACGACCCGATCCTGACTCCAGGCGCCAGCTGCATCGCTGTTGGGGACTATACGCGAAGACGAAGGAGTCAGGCTTCCTTAGCGGCGCGTGTGCGTTTCTCTCTCACGAAGTCTCGAGTCGTTCATGTCCGCTCACACTCGATGACGCTCAGCGGCGATTCCGTCGGAATGATGGCCGTCAGTTTGAAGCCGGATCTCTCGAGCAGGATTCGATACTCATCTTCCGTCCGTTCACGTCCGCCCGTCATCACCAGCATGTTGAGGTCGATGAATTTGCTGAAGTGCGGCTCACTGCCACGCGGGACGACGGCCTCGACGAGCAACAGCTTTCCGTTCTCGGCCATGGCACGATGACAGTTCTTGAGAATCGTAATGGAGCGTTCATCATCCCAATCGTGAATGATCCACTTGAGAATGTAAGCGTCACCGCCCGAGGGTACTGACTTGAAGAAATCTCCTGCCACTAACTCACAACGACCGTCCAGCCCTTCGGATGCAAGGTGAACGCGCGCTCCCTCGATGACAGCCGGCGCATCGAACAGAACGCCTTTCATCTGTGGATTTGCCTTGATGGCCGAGGCCAAGAGGCTCCCATGTCCGCCTCCGACATCAACCAGCTTTCGAATGGGCGAAAGGTCATAACTGGTTAGAACCGCATCGTTCATGGCCAGCGTCATTCCCGTCATTGCATCATTGAAAGTCTTCGCGTTTTCGGGGTTCTGTTCAAAGAATTTCCAGACAGGCATCCCGAAAGCATGATCGAAGGCGATCGCTCCGGTTTTCACGCTGTGCATCAGATCGCCCCACGCCGGGTAGTGCTCTTCTCCTAACTCGACGGTAGCGAACGCACGCAGGGAACCAGGAGCATCGGTGCGCAGAGTCTCGGACAGGGGTGTCAAAGAGAAAGCCTTCTTTTCATCTTCGACAAAAACGCCAACACTGGCGAGCGCCCGCAGGACTCGATAGAGCGATCCCGAATGAGTCCCGGTGGCAGCAGCCAACCCCTCGGCGGTCTTCGGTCCATCAACCAGGTGGTCTGCGACTCCGAGCTTGGCCGCGATGTAGATGGCACGCGAGATCCAGAAGCCGGAAATCAGCTGCAACATCGCGACCGAGGGGGGGATCTCTGCCTGTTTGGGTTCGTTGGGATCAGTCATGGCTGCGCCTCGTTGAACGTAAATGGAAGCGATCTTCGATCGCCTATCATATCGCCTCGTCCCGCCGCAGCCGAGAGAAAAGGTCTGAGGGTCAGAGCTCCCGTTGTCGTTTCTCCATCTCACACTCTAGGAATCGTAGCGCGACTTTCCAATCCGAGGAGTTTTTCGACCTCGTTTTCTGCAGGTAGTGGAATCTCTCGGTTTTTTTCTAAACCGACAATCGTCAGTGCGGTGGCGAAAGCATTCGGGATGACTGCGGAGACGATCCGCCAGGGTCACGGCGGGCTGGCGCGGATGGTGACGGCCTGGCTCGGGTGGTGGGAAGGACTGGCGAAGCTACGATCCATCGCCGCGAGCCTGCGGCTCAATAGCTGTGGAAGAGTGAGTGATCTCGTGACCGAGGAGCTTGCGAGCTTGGCGAGCTTGGGGTCGGGTCTTCTGTCGTCACTTCATTGAACTCAATTCCGCGCGATGGGACCATCGGAAACGCGCGTTCTTAAGGAGATCTGTTCGGGAGTGGAGGCGGATCGTCCGGGCGATTTCGGAGCAGTCAGCGGCGGACGAGGCGAT
>DASZZV010000376.1:0-2558 GCA_035544835.1 Thermoanaerobaculia bacterium | reverse complement strand
CGACCCTTCGGCGCCTCGCACAATCGTAAGAGAGCTTCAAGACTCCACACCGCAAGGCCCCCTCCCAGATCCCTCGCTCGACGCTCGGGATGACACCCTGGTTTCTTTCACTCAGACGCCGCGCTCCGCGGTCAATCGCTCGGGATGACAGCAACGGCAAACCCGCCAAGCCACTTCTTGACGAGACAACTTTTTCAATTTTCAATTCCGCCTCGGCTATTGCGCCATCAGTTCGGCGCTGGAAACGGCCAGGTCGTAACGCTCTTTCGCCACCTTTGTGACGGTCTCGGCCAGTTGGTTGTGATCTCTAAGGATTCGACTGAAGTCGGGCTTTCTCAACACGAAGAGATCGCATTGGGTCTTCGCCTTGATGGTGGCTGTACGTGGGGTGGACATCAGCAGGCCGACCTCTCCGAAGAAGTCTCCATCCTTGAGCGTCTGAACGACCTTGCCCGCTTTGTCGATTACCTCCACCTGACCACGCGAGATGAGGTACATCTCCTTGGCCATGTCACCCAGTTTGATGATCGTTTCGCCGGCTTCTGCGGCACAGGAGTGCAGGGCCAGGATGACGGAGCTGAGCAACAACGGATCGGCACCACGGAATAGAGGTGACCGTTCGAGAACATCCGGAGTCACCACCTCGAACCAGCTGCGGCCATCGCGCTCGATCAGGTCGCTGGCCACGGGCGGTCCCCAGGAGTTTCGGATGTAATTCGGGAACTCATCGCCGGCCGGCGTTGCTTTCCAGTAATCGAGAATCGGTTGTGCGATCTCCCAGGCTGCCTTGACGAGGTCGCCTCGCGAAAAGAGCGTGGCATCACCACGCGTACACGAGTAGATCATCACCTCGTACCCGGTATACCGCGAGGCCTTGAAGGCATCGCCGTAGGCGAAGTGCATGTCGACTTCCTGCAACTGCACGGTTGGGCCGGGCACCTTGGCCTGGAACAGCAACTCGATTCCCTGCGCTGGCTGAATATGAAAGACCAGACGATTCGGCTCGAGCTGCTCTACGGCCGTTCCGCGAAAGATTGCTTCCGGCGCTTTCTTGAATTCGACGACGATCTCGGTACCGCGCTTCCAAAGGGCCTTGCCGGAGCGCAGATAGATCGGCACTCCCTGCCAGCGCCAGTTGTCGATCTGCAGTTTGGCGGCGGCGAAAGTCTCAGTGCTTGAGCTCGGGTCGACATCTTTTTCCCCTCGGTAGCCCGGTTTCGCCACGCTCCCGTCCTCGTTGAAGGAAGGACCGTACTGGCCGCGCACCACGTACTTGGGAATCTCTTCGGTCTTATAGACCCGGACCGACTCCAGCAACTTGGCCTTCTCATTACGGATCGAATCGGCACTGAATGATCCCGGCGATTCCATGCACAGGTAGGCCAGCATCTGGAACATATGATTCTGCATCATGTCCCGCAGGACGCCCGAGGAGTCGTAGTAGCCACCCCGTCCCTGGACATCGACCATCTCGCAGACGTTGAACTGAATGTTGTCGATGTGATTGCGGTTCCAGAGCGGCTCGAACATGCCGTTGGAGAAGCGGAAGGCCAGCAGGTTCTGAACGGTCTCTTTGCCGAGGTAGTGGTCTACGCGGTAGATCTGGTTCTCGTTCCAGTGCGCCAGGATCTCCTCATTCAACTTCAGCGCCGACTGCAGGTCGGTTCCGAAAGGCTTCTCGACGATGATGCGCTTCCATCCCGGGCCGTCCTGGAACCCCGCTTCATAGAGCGTGTCGCAAAGCTGGCCAAAGAAGCGTGGTGCCATGGCGAAGTAGAAGAGGACGTTTCCCTTCGCGCCGTATTTGGCATCGAGCTCGCTGACTCTCTCCTTTAGTTTCTTGAAATCGTCGACCTTGATGTTGGCCGCTGAGAAGTGAAAACGGCTGATCAACTTATCGGCGGCCGCCTGGTCGTATTCCTTGCGGGTATGAAATGCGCGGAGCCCGTCTTTCTCGCCGCCCATCTGTTCCCGGAAATCGGCATCAGGGATCTCGCTCCGCCCTACGCCGAGGACGGCAAAGTTGTCGGAGAGCAATCCGTCACAGGCCAGGTTGTACATGGCCGGCACCAGTAGGCGTTTGGTCAAGTCGCCCGAGGCGCCGAAAATGACCATGACGCAGGGCTCACTCAGGGCGGCGGCGGCCTGGGGCTCCATAGCGGCTTTGCGGAACACCTTTGCTGTGTCAGACATTCGTCAGCAACTCCTTAATCTCGATTTTGAAGCGTGTGGGATTTGTGGAAGCTTACCATCCATCAAGTCAAGAATGGCGTCCCGCGTCGAGAGATAGAAAGGACCTTGTCATCCCTGTAGGTGGAACAACGGTGGCACGTTGTTGAAGCCCAAATGAACCGTAGTCATCCTGAGCCGCAGCGAAGGATCTCAAGATAGGACGATCTGAATTCAGATCCTGTAATTGGAGATCCTTCGCCGCGGCGGCTTCTAAGAAACTCCCTGTATTTACGCGGGTTCCCTGATGTGTCATCCCGAGCCGCAGCGAGGGATCTGGGCGGGGGCCCTTCCATCGTGGTGCTCGCAAACATTTTCGATGGCCAAGG
>DASZZV010000375.1:0-17747 GCA_035544835.1 Thermoanaerobaculia bacterium | reverse complement strand
CTGGGCGGGGGCCCTTCCATCGTGGTGCTCGCAAACATTTTCGATGGCCAAGGGTCTAAGGCCCCCGCCCAGATCCCTCGCTGCGGCTCGGGATGACACCCATCCAGTTTCTTTTCTCAGTGGCAGCGCGCACGCTGTCCCGTGCTCAGGATGACAAGCACGTTTCTTTCCCTCATCGGCGACGCCTGCGTCGTTCCCCGGGATGACACATCAGGGAACCCGCGTAAATACAGGGAGTTTCTTAGAAGCCGGGGAACGACGCAAACGTCGTTGAAGAACGATGACACAAGATGGTCGTCATTCTGAGCCGAAGCGAAGAATCTCAAGATACGCTGCTCTAGCCACAAGCCGCGCATCTTGAGATTCTTCGGCCGCGCTACGCGGCCTCAGAATGACGGGTAACTATTGGTGTCATGGGAAGCAAGGCACGCTGCCTCGCCGATGAGGGAAAGAAACGTGCTTGTCATCCGACTTCTCGCACCAAACATGGAGAACGCAACCAAAACAGAAAAGCCTCCCGGTCGGGGAGGCTTTTTTGATCGATGGGAATCGAAATTACTTCTTTGCGGCGGCGGGACGAGGAGTCGCTCTGTCGTTGAAACGCTTTACGACGACATCGCTGATGTCGATGGCTTCGGAAGCATAGACGAGACCAGACTCATACTTATTGAAGATGGCTGCGAAGCCCATTTCTTTGCCTACCTCGTTGATGACGGGCATGAGCTGTTTCTCGAGATCGGCCAGCGCTTTGTCGCGCTCGGCTGTCAGATCGCGATCGGCATCCTGCGCGTAGCGCTGGAAGGCGATCTTCTTCTCGTCGAACTGCTTGCGTAGCTCGACGACCTTCTCGTCGCTGAGCGACATCTTCTTTTCGTTGATCTGGGCGTCGATGGCCTTGAGCTCTTCGTCCATCTTCTGAGCTCGCGAAGCCTTCTCGTCCTGAAGCTTCTGGAGCCTCTCGTAAGCAACCTTGCCAGAGACGGAGTCAGCGAGGACCTTCTGAATATTGATGACTGCGACCCGAGCCGGGGCAGTCGTCTGCGCCATGACTGGCAAAGCCATGGCGGCAACCAATGCGAAAACTACTCTTTTCATGAACCTCTCCTTTTGGACCGTGGAAGCCGCAACGCGCAAGCCTCGGAATGGACGTCTCTGTAATTGCTTCGTTCAAGAAGCAGGGCCTATCTAGAAGGTATTCCCGATCGTGAACTGGAACGACTCGAACTCGTCACCCTTTCGTGAATCGGGGTTGATCGCGTAGATAAACCGCAGCGGAAACTGAAACACCGGCAGGAAGATCCGGAGCTCGGCGCCGGTGGAATACCGCAAGGCGCTGAAATCCCACCTGGCTTTGTAGCCATAGGACTGTCCGGCGTCGGCAAAAAGTACGAAACGCAGGGGTTCGTTGACCCTGAGGATGTACTCGAGGTTGAACACGTTGTAGCTGTATCCGCCCACGACCACGCTCTGACCGTTGAGCGTCTCCCGGGGCCCGATGCTGTACGACCTGAAGCCGCGGACCGAGTACTCGCCACCGACGAAGAAACGCTCCGAGCGGGGCACGCACAACTTGTTTTTGAACTTCGCCAGGTCGGCGAAGGAGTTGGCGCAATTCGACGAGCTCGTGGGGATGATCGTTCCGACCTCGACGTTGAAATCGACCGAGCTCCGTTTCGACAGCTTCTTGAAGATCGTGTAGTCGAGGCTCGGTTTGATGATATCGATGGTTCCGCCGAGGGGACCGCCTTCGTAGGCCAGAGAGATCGAGCTCTTGGCGCCTCGAGTGGTATCAAATGGATTGTCGCGCGAGTCATAGCGCCAGGCCGGGATGACCGCCGAGGTGATGAAACTGTTGTCGGCGATATCGGGCAGCGGGATGTTGCCGTCAGGATCGGGCGTCGGCGTGAACTCGGTATGTTCCCGGCTTCGCTGATACCCGTAGCTCACAGAGAAGTTCTGGAAGCGACTGAGATGGTAGCCGTAGGCGACACTCCCACCCTTACTACGGCTTTCGAAACCGACGCTGGCCGGAAGAATGGTCTGGCGATCGAAGATCGAGACCCCGAGGCTGTGGGGGCGATCCATGAACCATGGATCCGAGTAGGAGAGGCTGAAGAAGTTCTGGCGCCGGCCGCGCTGGTAATTGACGCCGAAGGTCTCGCCTTCGCCGAGGAAATTGCGCGTCGAGAAAGAGAACTGGCCGAAGAACCCATAGGTCTCGGAGTAACCGCCGCCGAACTGCACGTCGTTCTTGCCCTCTTCCTCCCCCTTCACGGTAACGTCGACAGTCTTGTTCTGCGGATTGACCTTGAAGTCGGGATTCTGGGTCACTTTGAAGTAACCGAGCTGCCCCAGCTTGTACAAACTGGCCTTGAAGGTCTCCATGTCCATGACCGAGCCTTCGTCGAGATAGATCTCGCGCCGGAGGACCTTGTCTTTGGTAACGGTATTGCCTTCGAACTCGAGACGTCCCAGGGTGAACTGGTCGCCCTCGAACACTTCCAGATGGACGTCGACGACATTGTTTTCGGCTTCGACGTACTCTGGATTGACGTAGGCGTAGATGTAACCCAGGCGCCGGTAAGCGTCCTCGAAACCGTCGATGCGGGCCTGAATCGGCTTGCGGCTGAGGATGTCACCTTTCTTCAACGGCCACTTCCCGATCATCTGCTCGGAGGTGAAAACCTTGTTGCCCGACACCGAGACGTCGCGGTAGGTGTGAACCGGCCCTTCGGTAACGGGGATCACGATTTTGACGCGAGGCTTTCTTTTCTTGAGGGTGATGATCTGCGGGTCGCCGAACTGCACGTCTTTGTAGCCATAGTCCTGGTAATAGTTGCGAACCTTCTCCAGGTCCTCCTGCAGTTTGGAGGGAACGTAAAGATTCTTTTTACGGATCCAGGTGATGAGGTTGTCGGTCTTGACGTCTTTCATGACCGAGCGGAGGCGCCGGTCGCTGAATCGTTTGTTGCCGGCGAAATCGATGGCCGCAACTTTGGCCTTGATCCCTTCGTTGATGATGAAGACGATCTTCTTCTCTGCGGGGTTGGGTCGATCCTCGAGTCGAGTCTCGACGGTCACCCCTTCATATCCGCCCTCGGTGTATGTCTTACGAATGGTTTCAGCGGCACGCTTGATCAGCGTCTGCTCGATGGTGTTGCCGACATGAAGGTCGATCTTCTCGTGCTCGAGAGCCTCACCAATCTTGGCCGTCGTCAGTGATTTGTTGCCCTTGTACTCGACGGCTCCAATGCGGGGACGCTCACGGACCGTCGCCTTGATGATGACGCCGGATTCTCCCTTCGAAGCATCGATTCGGACGTCATCGAACAGGCCGGTCTGCCAGAGGTTGAGGAAGTTGCTCCTGAGCGCCTCGGGGTTATAAGGCTCGCCGGGATTGACGCCCAGATAAACACGAATCGTGTCCTTCGCGACCGACGTATTGCCGGCCACGTCGAACCGTTCGATCGTCTTACCGCGGAGGTCGGCGTCAGTCGACGACGTCTGGGCAAACAGAGAGCTCGCCGCCAGGGCAAGCAGCGATAGCAGCAGCGTGACTTTATAGACTCGTGTCATAAGGTTTGCGGAGAACCTCTCCCTTGGGACGCGCGACGGGGGAGTTGGTTTCGGTCGCGGATCGTCGGAACAGCAGAAAAACGGCCTGAATTCTAACAGAGGCGGCTGTTTGCGACTTATTTTCCTGAAAACAGGCCGATACCCGGACATTCGGAGTGGCGACATCCTGTCGCCTGGCTCGGCGGCGTCCCGCGCCGCCGTTCTGCTGGCACCAGCCAGGCTGCGCGATGTTAGAGGGCGGCGGCGCGGGACGCCGCCGGGCCAGGCGGCAGAGATGCCGCCACTCCCGTTCGCATTCGCCCCTCAGTCGGCGTACGTCGCGACCCCTTTGCCAAAGGACCAGTTCTCTTTCTGAACCTCCACGAGCGACACCAGAAGGTCGTCCGACCTCAAGCCGATGTTCTTCTCGAGATTGGAGGCCATCCTTGCGTAGAGCTTCTTTTTGATCTCGACCGTCCTACCGACATTGAGTGTGACCTCGACGATGATCAGGTCGTTGGACCGGAGCACGCCGCCATACGTCGCGTGCTGAACGAGGCGATCGTGGGGAAGCTCGACGATCGCCTGGAAGCGATCGTCGGCCGGCACATCGGCCTCGCTGACGAGCGCCGAGTGAATAGCCTCACTCATCGAGCGTAGATATTCTTCGTTTTTTCCAGAGCGGAGATAGATTTTGACCAATGGCATGGCTGCAAGAATAGAGTAGATGGGCTGATGAACAAAGACCCGGTCCGTTCTCTCCTTGCAGCCCTCGCATTCCTGGCTGTCCCGGCGTTCGCGGCAACACCCGCGACTTCCCCTCGAGTCTCGCTGCAGGCGATTTCGAAAGTGAAGTCCTATGCTTCCAGATGCGTCGTCATGGTGATCTCGGCCTTCAGGAGGCGGGAGATCGGACACCCCGCTTTCGCATTTGCCGCCGCCGTCTCGAAGGCCTGCTGATTCCCGCCGAGAATCTTCGCCGTCACATCGAGGTGAACCGCTGTGACCGTGAACCCCGCCTCGGTTTTTTCCAGGGTAACCGCGGCCGTGGTGCGGATGCTCTCGGCCGTAATCCCGGCATTGCCGAGCTGGCCGGACAACGCCATCGAGAAACATCCCGCGTGTGCCGCCGCGATGAGCTCCTCGGGATTTGTCCCTTTACCCTCCTCGAAGCGCGTGCTGAACGAATACTGCGTGTTCTCGAGCACTCCGCTGTCGGTCGAGATCGTACCTTTTCCTTCCTTGAGGTCACCCTTCCATTCTGCCGATGCTTTTCTTTTCATGCTCACGACCTCTGCAAGAATCCTGCGTTGTCTTCCACGGCGACTCTTACTGCGAGCGAAATATTATCGCCCGAGCCCGCCGAAGGTGTCGGTGATGGAGCGGTACAATGTCCAGCCAGGTGCCGGGCCAATGCCACGAAAATTACTGATTACTTTTCTCATTTCAATCGCCGCACCCCTCGGCGCACAACAACTGACCACTCCGGTGAACACGACCGAAGGTCCTGTGCGCGGTGAGCTCAGCGGATCGGTCTCGATCTATCGAGGCATCCCCTACGCCGCCCCACCCGTGGGAGATCTACGCTGGAAAGAACCACAGCTAGCACTGCCTCGCGGCTCCACGCTTGATGCCCTCGCATTCCACTCTGTCTGTCCCCAGATTGTGAACGATCGCCTGTTCGGAAGTGAAGATTGCCTGGCGCTGAATATCTGGGCTCCATCCCCGCCCGGTTCCACCCTCCGACCGGTCATGCTCTCCATCCAGGGCATTGATCACGTTACCGGCTCGTCAACCAACATCGCTGGCAACGGTCGGCTTCTTAACGGCTTCTACCTCGCAAAAAACAAGCTCGTGGTCGTCGTGACCATCAACTACCGCCTCGGTGCGCTGGGTTTTCTGGCCCATCCCTCACTGACCGCGGAGAACGCCCATCATTCCTCTGGCAACTACGGCCTCCTCGATCAGATCGCGGCTCTGCGCTGGGTCTCACAGAACATCAGCAATTTCGGAGGCGATCCCGAGAACGTGACCATCTTTGGCCAGTCCTCGGGGGCGGCGGACGTGTTCAGCCTCGTTGTCTCGCCGCTGGCCGCCGGTCTGTTCGACCGCGCGATCGTGGAGAGCGCACCGAGTCTGTTTCAGGAGCAGCCCTTATCCAGTCCCGACCCTCTCATCCTAACTGCAGAGAAAAAGGGAGTGGTTTTGTCGAGCGTCCTCGGGTGCGAGGTGACCGCCGACCGCGCCGCCTGCCTTCGGTCGAGGAGTGCTTCCGACCTTGTCCTGGCGATAGTGCCTCGGCTGCCGGGACAAACTGGTTCTCAATACATGCCGAACGTAGATGGATACGTGCTCCAGAATTGTGCTGCCAGCTCGATTGCCTCCGGGCGTCACAACGCCGTTCCGATGATCATGGGCGTGAACAAGGATGACGGGGCCTCGATTGTCGACCTCGCCACGATCTCAAAAGAGTCCGATTTCGACCGGGTCGTACGCGGCCTCGAGCCCGGACTCAGTGACAAAGGTCTAGCAACCCTGAAAGCAGTGTTCAACCAGAAAACAAGCGGGAGCTGGGCTCAGGCAGCAAATGTGCTCGCCGGAGACCTGGTGTACGTTTGCCCGACTCGAAGGGCTCTGGAGATCCTCTCTCCCTTCCAGAGTCATCTCTACTTTTACGACTTTACCCACGCCCTCGTGGGCTCGGCCGATCCCAAAGCATTCCATGGCGAAGAGCTCCGCTTTGTCTTCGGCACCCTGCAGGATGTTGCCGGCGGTGTTACCCCCAGCGCGGGAGAGATGAGCCTCTCTGTACAGATCATGACCTACTGGACGAACCTGGCCAGAAACGGCGAGGTGAACGCCGGCGTCGTTTCGCACTGGCGCGAGTACGATCCGGTCAACGACGTCAACCTGTTTCTCGACACACCGATCTCAACAGCCAGTGGATTGGAGAATGGGAACTGCGCCTTCCTGTCAACGGTGCTGGCGAGAGAGCTCCCGACTCCGCCCCTGACCGCCTGCCGTCCGCCACGCCGGCACGGGGTACGGAACTGAAGACCAGGGAGCGGGTCATCAACGCAGACGTTGCAGCTCCGAAACGAGATCGTTCCGGCTCAGAGCATCTTCCAGCATACCCAGTAACAACAGAATCCGCTCGAAATCGAGCTCGCTTGCGCGTTCGGCGATCACTCCCCGAACATCCTCGATGTCTTTTGGCCGGCCGGCCAGAATCTTCGCGATAATCAGATCTTCGGGGCTGATCACCGGAACATCAACCTCGCCAATCGATACGAGGATGGCGCGTTCAAGAAACTGTTCCTCCAGTCCGGGCCCGGCGAGGATCACATCAACGGGTAGGCCGCTCCCGCTGTGCACCAGCGGTATCACGCGTGTTCGCAAAATGAAGTCCGCAGGGTCCTCAAGGCGCACGGAAAAACCGAAAGCCTGCAAGCGCGTAATGAACGAACCAGCATCGGCGGGATCGACGGCGACGGTGACATCGAGGTCGGCTGTCAACCGCGGCCGACCCCAAACCATCACCGCCTGTGCCCCGAACAGATACCAGCGATATCCGGCCAGTGCGGCCACAACCGCGGACAGAGCCTCAGCGAACGGGGACGACGACAAGTCTCAACCCTCGGG
This sequence comes from Thermoanaerobaculia bacterium, assembly GCA_035544835.1. Lineage (GTDB taxonomy): Bacteria > Acidobacteriota > Thermoanaerobaculia > Gp7-AA8 > Gp7-AA8 > DASZZV01. Next base: position 10,550 of record DASZZV010000375.1, on the reverse strand, counting down.
AAACCCGCTCGTGACTCTCGAGATCTTCCGCGCGCTCGCTTTCTGAGGGCCAGTCGGGGCGGACTTCCCGGGCGTAACACCTCAAATCATCGCCCATTGTGAGTGCCTCAGCAGGAGTCATCGAGGCTTTACGGGTTGCCCAATAGCTGCCCTTGAGCTCCTCGACAGAATTCCAGTCACGGCCAGCCAGCTCGCGTAGGTCTTCGGCCCGCATCACAAAGTCAATCAGTTGACGGCCGGTTCGATGAGGTCGGATCTGGCCGTCATCAACGTGACGACGCCGTCGACCATGGTGAACTCGATCCGCTCAGGGATGTCCTTCTGCCGGATCATGAATTCCGACAGCTCGTCTTCGAGGTATCGTTGAATGGCGCGGCGCAGCGGCCGGGCGCCGGAGTTGGTCTCTTCGCCGGCTTTCCCGAGCAGCCACTCGACCACGGCCTGATCGACAGAGATCTGCACGCCCTTGTGGAGCAGAGCGCGATTGACGTCATCGATGAGCAGACGGCAGATCTCGCTCAGTTCCACGCGGGTGAGCGGATTGAAGATGATCACGTCGTCGATGCGGTTGATGAATTCCGGCGAGAACTCCCGCTTGAGCTCTGTCAGGATCACGTTCTCGATGTCCTTCAATCCACCCTCAATGCCGGCGTCACGGAAACCGAGCGTCCCCTTGGTGGCGAGATGTCGTGTCCCGAGGTTGGAGGTCATGATGATGAGGGTGTTGCGAAAGTCGACCTGATTGCCAATCGAGTCGGTCAGGATTCCATCTTCCAGAATCTGGAGCAGGATGTTGGAGATGTCGGGATGAGCCTTCTCGATCTCGTCGAGCAGGACCACCGAGTACGGATTCCGCCGAACACGCTCGGTGAGCTGGCCACCTTCCTCGTGACCGACGTATCCCGGAGGCGAACCGATCAGCTTGGAGACGGCGTGTTTCTCCATGTACTCGGACATGTCGAAACGGATGAGGTGCTTGTTCGATCCAAACAGGAACTCAGCCAGTCGCCGTGCCACCTCGGTTTTTCCGACGCCGGACGATCCAAGGAAGATGAACGACCCCATGGGCCGGTTCGGCGAGGCCACACCGAGACGGGAGCGGCGGATGGCGCGAGAGATGGCCTGAATGGCGCGGTTCTGTCCGACGATGCGACGCATCAGCGTCTCTTCCATCTTGATCAACTTGGCCGCTTCATCAGCCTCGATCGATGTCACCGGGATGTCGGTCCAGGCCGAGATGATCTCCTCGACGTCCTTCTGCGTGACTTCCATGGCCTCTTCGCCGGCGTTCTCCCGCTCCTGCTTGAAACGTTCGATCTCCTCTTTGAGCTCGATCTCACGCTCGCGGAGGAAAACGGCCTTCTCGAAGTCCTTGTCGGAGATGGCTTTTTTCATCTCCTTGACGATGGAGCGGACCTCGGCCTCGAGGCGGCGAAGGTTCTGGGTGTCGGCGACGCGACGCAGCTTCACCTTCGCCCCGGCCTCGTCGAGGATGTCGATGGCCTTGTCGGGAAAAAAGCGATCGGTGATGTAACGGTTCGACTGATAGACCGCCGAGCGGATGGCCTGATCGGAGTACTTCACCTTGTGGAACGACTCGTAGCGCTCCTTGACCCCGTCGAGGATCTGCAGCGTCTCATCCTCGGTGGGAGGGGCGACGTTGATGGCCTGGAAGCGGCGGAGCAGCGAGCGATCCTTTTCGATGTAGCGACGGTACTCGCGAATGGTCGTGGCCCCGACACAGGAAATCTCGCCGCGGGACAGCGCCGGTTTGAGGATGTTGGCGGCGTCCAGCGAGCCCTCCGCCGAGCCGGCTCCGATGAGCGAGTGAATCTCATCGATGAAGATGATGATGTCGTTGTTCTCTTTGAGCTCTTTGATGATTCCCTTGAGCCGCTCCTCGAACTGGCCGCGGTACTTGGTGCCGGCCACGATGAGGGAGAGATCGAGTGACAGAATTCTCTTGTTGGCGATAAAGAGCGGAACGTTTCCCTCGATGATGCGCTGAGCCAGCCCTTCCACGATGGCAGTCTTGCCGACGCCCGGCTCGCCAAGCAGGATAGGGTTGTTCTTGGTGCGACGCGACAGGATCTGAATGATCCGATCGACTTCCTTTTCGCGACCAATCAGCGGATCGAACGTCCCCTGATGCGCCATCTGCGTCAGATCGCGGGCGTACTCGGCGAGGAACGGCAACTCTTTTTTCTGCTTGTCGGCCTCGCGCTCTTTTAGGATCGAGATGGTCTCCTCGCGAACGCCATAGACGTTGAGTCCCTTAGCAGTGAGGATCCGCGCCGCCGTCGATGACTCCACGCGCAGGATGCCGATGAGCAGATGTTCGGTGCCTACGTACTGATGGAGCATCGACTCAGCCTCGTGCGAGGCGTAGGCGAGAATTTTCTTCGATTCTTCGGAGAGAGGAAGTTCCGCGGACGAGGAGATGCGATCGACGAAAAGACGATCGCCCTCGACCTCACGGCGGATCTGTTCGGGCTTTACGTTGAACCGCGAAAAAATCTCCTTGATGATCTCCTCTCCCTCTCGCAGGACTCCCAGGAGGATGTGCTCGGACTCGATGACTCTGGAGCCGAGCTTCGAGGCCTCGTATCGTGCGAAAAATAGAGCCCGCCGCGCCTTCTCGTTATATTTCTCGAACATGGTCCCCTGGGTTTCTCTGTTGCATCTCAAAGACCCGATCGCATCGAGCAGCAAGATCGGGGTTGTGCGTCACAATCACCGAACTCAAGTTCCGCTTCACATGACATGCCCTCATCAGATCGAAGACACGTTCGCTCGTTTCCAGGTCGAGATTCCCCGTTGGCTCGTCAGCCAGCAGAAGCTCCGGCTCCGTGAGCAGGGCGCGAGCGATGGCCACTCGCTGCTGCTCGCCTCCCGACAGTTGGTTCGGAAAGTGGTCGGCGCGCCCGGACAGCCCTAACTCCGACAGCAGGCTCGACGCTTTATTCAACGCCTCTTGCTTCGGAATTCTTCCAATCCAGCCGGGCATGGCAACGTTCTCCACTGCGCTGAACTCAGGTAGCAGGTGATGAAATTGAAACACGAATCCGACCTTCCGGTTGCGGAATCTTGCGAGCTCGTCGTTTGACATTTCCGACAGATCGCGGTCGCCAATCCGGATCGTTCCGCCATCCGGCCGATCGAGACCACCCAGCAGATGGAGCAGCGTCGACTTGCCGATCCCCGACGGACCGACCACGGCCAGCATCTCGCCGCGCTCGATGGAGAGATCGAGTCCGTGGAAAACCTCGACCGGAATCGCCGCTCCGGCGTAGCTCTTACCCAGCCCTCGCGCCTCGATATAGGACATCGAAAATGATTATAGAGGTTGTCGTCTCACGCTGCGGGTCCGCGGCGTTTGCGCGGCAGAATCCGAATTGTCATGCGCGTCGCACCAGAAAAAAGAGCGGGCCCGAAAGCCCGCTCTTCGAGACGGAAAGCTGGTGGAAACTGCTGCTTTACAGGTTCTCTCGGTAGACCGTGATGCTGCTGTTCCTCCGGAGATCGGAAGTAACGCGGTTGATTTCGGCGATGATCTTCGCCGTCTGCTCCTTAAAAATCTTCTCGCGCAGCTCGCCGCGGACCTCCTCGTAGGGGGCAGAACCGCGTTCGCGCTTCGCCTCGAGCCGGATGATGTGATAGCCGAAGTCCGACTCGATGACGTCGCTGTTCTCACCAACTTTCATCGAGAATGCCTTTTCATCGAGAGCGGCCGGCATCGCGCCCTTGACGATCCACCCCACGTCTCCGCCGCTTTTCGCCGAGGCGTCCTCCGAAAACTTGATCGCCAGCTCGGTGAAGTTCTGCTTGGTTCCGTCGAGCTGCTTGGCGATCGCCTTGATCGTAGCCGCCGCCTCTTCCTTGGTCGTGGCGTCGCTGTTGGCGGTGTTCTCGACCGTTCCCTGGGTCGGTGTGACGAGGATAAGCGAAAGACGCACGGCTGCCGACCGCTTGAAGTCATCGAGGTGAGCCTGATAGTACGATTTCAGACTGGCCTCGCTCACGACCTCGGTCGAGATGACGTCCCGTACGTAGCGGTCGAAAAGCGCCGACTCGCGGACAGCCTGAAGATCGAAAGCGACATCGGGGCGCTTGTCGAAACTCTCCTTCATGGCCTGCTGCACCACAAGGCGCTTGTTGATGTACTGTTCGAGGAACAGCACCCTTCCGCCCGAGCTGTCGTAGCTCTTCTTGTTTTCGGGACTGAGCCTGTTGTAGAGCATGTCGAGCTGGGCCCTCGTCAGCACCTCGCCATTGATGACAGCGACGGCAATCGGCTTGGATGCGTCCTTCGAGGACGGGGCGACCTTCGTTTGCGCGCTCTTGGTATCCGTCGCCAGGAGCGAGGTCGCAAAGAGAGTGACGATACTGATCTGTGAGAACAACCGTTTCATGAAACCTCCGAGTTGGTGCGCGATTGCGATGCCGATTGCGGCATCCTTCATCTACGTTTGAATCGAGGAAAAGTCACAGGGGAAGCGAAGCGAGCAGGGGAACATGCTTCGAAGGGGCCGCATTCCTAAGGCTCACGGGCAAGTGATGTCTCCCGACTCACCTGGGGCGCCGAACACGTCAGAGGCGGCAGGATGCCGCCTCCCCCTATTCATCCGGCAAAGTTTGCCGTCAAGAACAAACTTTCACCGGTTCTACTCCTTGTGGAAAACTTGCCTGAAGTGCTCCGCCTGTGATTGGCGGCCACTCACACGCCGGGATGACCTGTTGAAAAAGCTGTCGAAAGCTGTGGAAGATTATGCAGGGCGGTTTGCCGCGCACGATTGGCAGTAGCATCCCGCATCCCGATTATGGCACTCGCACTCTCCGAGCTTTCTCTCGATAAACCTCTGCCCCAGAACCCGGAGGCGGAACGATCCGTCCTCGGCTCTGTGCTGATCGACAACCACAGCTTTTACCGGATCGTGGGAACGATTCAAACCGAGGATTTCTACCGCGAGGGGCACCGCGTCATCTTCGCCACGATGACCGACCTCGTGTCGCAGAATCGCGAGGTTGATCTGGTGACGCTGAAGAATGAGCTGGCCAAGAAAGGGGTCCTCGACCAGGTCGGCGGCGCCGCCTACATCTCGTCGCTCGTCGATGGCATTCCAGACATCGGCAACGTCGAGCGCTACGCCCGCATCGTGAAGGAAAAGTCGACGCTGCGGCGTCTCATCCTGATGGGCAACACGGTGATTCGCGCGGCCATGGAAGGGCCCAACGAACCGATCGACGTTCTCAACATTGCCGAAAAGGGAATCTACGAGATTGCCGAGACGAACCTCGAAACCGGCTTCGTCGAGATCAGGAAGATCACCCAGACCAACATGAAGGCCATCGAGAGCCTGCAGAGCGCCGGAAAGCTGATCACCGGGATTCCCACCGGCTACGACCGCCTGAACGAGATGACCTCGGGCTTTCAGAAGCAGGACCTGATCATCCTGGCGGCCCGTCCTTCCATGGGGAAGACATCGATGATGCTCAACATGGCCGAGTCGATGGCCATCCCCGACAAGGGGGCGATGAAGGGTCCCGATGATCTCCACGCCGTAGGCATCTTCTCGCTGGAGATGTCCAAGGAGCAGCTGGGTCTGCGAATCCTCTCCTCCGAGGCCTCGGTTTCGAGTCAGCTCATTCGCGCCGGGATGCTCTCGGACAAAAACTGGCGCGATCTGGCCGAGGCAGCTTCACGCATCGCCAAATCACGCATATGGATCGACGATGCCGCCGGTCTGGACATCATGGAGATGCGGGCCAAGGCGCGCCGCTTGAAGATGGAGCATCAGCTCGACGTCATCATGGTCGACTACCTGCAGCTCGTGCACACGCGTGGCAAGCAGGAATCGCGCAACCAGGAAATCGGACAGATCTCACGCGGCCTCAAGGCAATTGCCAAAGAGCTCGATGTCCCGGTCATCTCGCTGTCGCAACTCTCACGGCGTCCTGAGCAACGCACCGGTGATCACCGCCCCCAGCTCTCCGACCTCCGTGAATCGGGATCGATCGAGCAGGACGCCGACCTCGTATTCTTCATCTATCGCGATGAGGTCTACAACAGGGAGACGGAGGACAAGGGAATCGCCGAGATCATCATCGCCAAACAGCGAAATGGTCCGATCGGTGACTTCAAGCTCGTCTTTCGGAACGACATCACCAAGTTCTTCAATTACGCACCCGAGCCTGAGTACATTCCGCAGTAATGGCGCAGCCGAACCTTGTGAGAAATACGGGCAAGGAGGCAATTTGAAGTGGAACTTCGCCAGCTGCGTCCTGCAGGAAGTGTGGCACCTCCAGGGCGGCAGTTTCCTGCTCGACTCGCGCAATACCGATGCCGGATACGAGGCCAATTCCGATGAGGGCTCCATTTCGCGCGCTGTTTCCATGACGGCTCAGGAGTTGATCGGGTCCACCCTGCCCTCTTCTGACGCCTTTCTACAAGAGGTGCAAAGAGCAGCCGGAACGATGAATCTCCGAATCCGCTGGGCTCATGAAACGCACTTTGGTCAGTCCGAATCGAAGGACCTGCTCAGCCAACGCGAGTATGCAGTGCTCTCGACGTCTTCGGTTTTCGGCCCGGCCTCAGCCATTGCCGATAGAGGTCTGCTTCCCTCGGCGATTTCGCTGTTGCGTGACGTCGCGCAGCAGCGAACTGACGGCGCGTTCTGCGCCTGGGATGAAATGCCGATTCTCTGGTCGCGGGGAACCGCCGGCGTACTCTTTCATGAAGCCATAGGCCATCCCGCGGAGCGGTCAATGACATCCGATTTCTTTCCGGCCTGGCTCGAGGTGCGCGATCTTCCGCTCCAATCAGGGCTGGGTGAGCTCTGGCGTGATGACGTCGGCGAGAGGACGCGCGAAGCGAATCTTCGTGAAGAGTCCCCTCGTGCTCTTCGTCGCGCGTCGTACCGCCAACCACTCTCCATGCGCCTGACCAACGTCGTTTGCAGCAGCACCGCTTCGGAGTCTATCGATCTCCCTGAACGATACATCGAGGTCATTGCAGTCGCCGGTGGAGAGTACGACCCCCCCGCCGATCGCGTAACGCTCGCCGTCTCCTGCTCCAATCTCGTCGAAGGTGGCCACCGCTCGGCGTTGACATCGTTTCGTTATTCCGCCACACGGGGCGCGATCGCGGCCTCTCTCCAGGTCTGTGGCAGTCGAATCGTCCCTTACCCGGGTGTTCTCTGCTCCGACGACGGGCAGACGCTTCCGGTCGGCACCTTCTCTCCAGATCTGCTCACAAGGCCGCTGCGGCGATGAAGGGCGAACGGTACGAGAAATGGGGCGCGACCCTGCAACGCCAAAAAACCCGGTCCGGTGAATCGATCCTTCGTCTCGACGAACATGGACTCGCGCTCACATCAGGCTCCTCTTTCGAGAGCCAATCACTCGATGGCGACCCATCGAAGGTGGACTGCTCGATGACGCTGCCGATCATCGAGGCACTCGATGATCCCGACCTTCGATCCTGCATTGAACGTTTCACCCTGACCCGCGGGGCCGCTCTTCATCGTTTGCAGGTTGAGGATGGAGACAGATACTGGCCGACGACGCACGAGCGCCTTCACATTTCTCTCGTTCACCACGGGCATCGCGTAGAGCTGAATCTGAGCTGCGAGGACCATTCTGAAATCTCGTCGCTCATTCGTCACACGGCTCGGGCGCTGACCGCGGCAAAGCCGCTGGGGACCGGGCGCATAGCTACCGCGAGTCTGATGCCGGCGGTCGCTGCCCAATTCTGGCGCGTTCTGGTCTTTTCTCCGGCAGCGGCCGTGCTCTCGCAGCACGCTCTGCGCCTGCAGCAGAAGCCCCGACAGGAGGGCGAGCTGGACGGAAATGGAGCAGCCGTGAAAGTTATGGATGTCGTGGAGAATCCATCCTGGAATGTCTATCGCCCCTCGTATCGCAACAGGGCAGTTCGTTTGCCGCTCAACGTCAGCGTAACAATCGTGGGCGGTGAGCGTGAGGCTGAGGAGATTTCTTTTCTGGCCATGACCCGAGGACCAGAGTTGACGCTGAGCGGGAATCTCGAAGCGACCGCTCTCTGCTCCGATCTGTCGACGGGCGACTTCTTTGTCGCATCGATGAGGATCTCACCGGCTGACTTCTGCGCGCGAATCATTGCCATCAGTGACCGCCTGGTCTGGTTCCCCGAGATGGCCGGTGTTTTCGGGAGCGATACCCTGCTGCAGGAAATTGAGCTGCTTCCGGTCTGACCCGGACAAATCAGCTCAGCTGGAACTCGATATGGCGAGTCGGTGCGTCCAGAGTCACGACTAACTTGTGCACGACACCGGCAAGAAAGGCTTTGCGAACAACTCGATGCTCGTTAATCTGAAGAGTCGGGATCACGACCCAGACGTCGAGATCGGCGGTCTGCGGAGCAATCTCGGTGTACACATCGATGCTCCGCGGATGGCGCTGCCGGCCCGAACCGCGCCGTTCTTCCCACAGGTTTTCTTTCAGAAGGGAATCGCCGTTCATCTTCACAACGATGTAGCCATCGGCAATCGGGCTTTTGAAGAAAGTCTGAAGACCCGAAGGACGAGTGAGTAACTTCGGTGCATCTTGTGCCGGAGGAGCTCCCGCGCCCGGCCTCGAACCCAGAGCCGGTTGCTTCTGACCTCGGAACTGTTCCATCGACAGCTGCTCGCGTGTCATGCGCAAGTAATTGACGGCCTCGTCCAAACTGGGGTTGAGGTGGAAGGCCTCTTCAAACATAAGGATCGCTTCAGCGTACTTCTTCTGATCGTAGAGGTCCTTTCCCTGCTGAAGCTTGCCGGCTGCCTCGTCGAGACGCTGCTTCTTGCTCATGTCCGCGAAACGTATGCGCTCCAGCTTCAACACCCGTTCACGAACCCAGAGGGAGTTGGGAGCCCGCTTCTGCAGCTCCTTGTATTTGGCGTAAGCACCCTCGACGTTCCCGGCCTTCAGAAGCGCCTCCGCGTCCAGGCGAAGTTGTTTTTCCTGCTGAACCGCTGATTCGCGGTGTCCATCGACGGCGGGAACGTAAACCCTCAGGCGGTGAAGCGACACCAAAGTAAGGACAACAAGCAGCCCGAAAGCGGCGATGATGCCGAAGAAAACGGGCGCCTTCAGCCGGGTCTTCAAACCCTCTCGGGGTATGGCGCGGGAGAGAGTCGATCGCAACATGCCAGATCCCGTCGTCGCCATCGCCTTGACCGCTTTTCGGGTGCTGCTGCCGCTCTGCGATGAACTGGCATTTCTGGCCGCAACCGCGGCCGGAGCCGCTTCGGGGAAGGGCAGCTCGATGGTCAGAATCCTTTCCTCGGGGTCGCGAGCAATCAGGGTGTCGGCCCGGAGGAAGGGCTCCGGAGCGACGACAGGCTCGCCCTTGAGAACAGCGCGAATCGCCTCGGCGATATCTTTTCCTCGCTGGAACCGATTGGCCGGTTCCTTAGCAAGGCATTTCGCAACGATGGCCTCAAACCCAGCCGGAATGTCGGGGTTCACTTCCCGCAGGGGAAGGAAGGGCTCGTGAACGATCTTGTACGAGATCGACGTCAGGGAATCGCCGCCAAATGGTTTCCGCCGGGTCAGGCACTCATAGAAGACGATTCCGAGCGAGAAGAGATCAGTTCTCCCGTCAACCGGCGTTCCCTTGATCTGCTCGGGCGCCATGTAATTGGGAGTCCCCAGGAATTGTCCGGTCGAGGTGAGGTTGGAGACTCCCGAGGCGATCTTGGCGATCCCGAAATCGGTGATCTTGATCTTCGAAGGGCCACTCAGAATGATATTGGCGGGCTTGACGTCCCGGTGAACGATGCCTTTGGCGTGCGCGAAGTCGAGCGCTTCGGCGACTTGGGCTACGATCTCGCCGATCTCGTTGAAGTCGATCGGCTTTCCCTGCTGGAGCACTTCTTTGAGATTCGGTCCCTCCACGTACTCCATGGCGATGAAGGAGATACTGCTCTCCTCGTCCTGCCCGATGTCGTGGACGGTGACGATGCAGGGATGGCTGAGAATACCGGCAGCCTGCGCTTCGCGAATGAAACGCTGCTGAAACTCCCGCGTCTCCTCATCGTCGCTGTTGGGAATGAGGCGGATTGTCTTGAGTGCGACCAGCCGGCCGATGAGCGGGTCTTTGGCGAGGTAAACAATCCCCATCGCCCCTTTCCCTAACTCGCGGACGACCTCGTAGCGTCCGAGGTTCAATAAAAGGGTCTCCAGCAGTCTCCCGGTGGCGCTATTGGCGCTCGGGGATTCGGGAGAATCATATACCTACTTCTCCGCGCGACTGAGCGAGAGAGAGACTGTGTCATCCCCAACAAGGCTACGACGCTGCGTCGTCGATGAGGAAAGAAACGTGCTTGTCATCCTGAGCCGCCGCGGCGAAGGATCTCAAGATAGGACGATCTGAATTCAAATCCCGCCACTGGAGATCCTTCGCCGCGGCGGCTTCTAAGAAACTCCCTGTATTTACGCGGGTTCCCTGATGTGTCATCCCGAGCCGCAGCGAGGGATCTGGGCGGGGGCCCTTCCATCGTGGTGCTCGCAAACATTTTCGATGGCCAAGG
>DASZZV010000374.1:0-2543 GCA_035544835.1 Thermoanaerobaculia bacterium | reverse complement strand
CGACCGAAGGATCTTTGGTGCCATCGCAGCGGTGTAGGCTAACGACCTAGCCGATGTCACCAAAGATCCTTCGGTCGCACTCACCTTTTCCTGATCCTCATGTTTTTGCGCGCGCTCCCTCAGGATGACAATGCCCCGCGGCTACGCCGTTTCGCTCAAAATGGTCCGCGCAATCACCAGGCGCTGGATCTCGCTGGTCCCTTCGCCGATCGTGCAGAGCTTCACGTCGCGGTAATATTTTTCGGCGGGATAATCCTTGATGAAGCCGTAACCTCCGAAGATCTGAACGCCCTTTTCGGCACATCGAACGGCGACTTCCGAGGCGTACAACTTGGCCATTGCGGAAAACTGCGTGGTCCGCTCCCCGGCATCTTTCATGGCCGCGGCGCGGTAACAGAGCAGCCGGGCTGCCTCGATCTCCGTGGCCATGTCGGCCAGCATGAACTGAATGGCCTGGAAGTCAGAGATGGTCTTACCAAAGGCCGTACGCTGCTTCGCATAATCGCGTGCCGCTTCGTAGGCGCCGCGAGCGATGCCGAGGGAGAGTGCGCCGATGGAAATACGCCCGCCGTCGAGCACCTTCATGGCGTCGATGAATCCGTAGCCGACCTTACCGAGGACCTGCGAGTCCGGCACGTGACAGTCCTCGAGCACGAGCTCCGCGGTGTCGGAAGCACGCATCCCCAGCTTGTTCTCTTTCTTACCAGGGCGGATGCCCTTGGTGTCCATCTCGATGGCAAAGGCGGTAATCCCGTGTTTCTGATCGTTGCGATCGGTAACGCACAGAACGACAGAGATGTCTGCAAACGTGGCGTTGGTGATGAAGTTCTTCGTGCCGTTGATGACCCAGCCGTTGCCGTCTTTCACGGCCACTGTGCGCATTCCCGAGGCGTCACTGCCCGATCCCGGTTCGGTGAGTCCCCATGCCGCCAGCCACTCTCCCGAAGCCAGCCTGGGAATGTACTTTTTCCTCTGCTCTTCGTTTCCGGCCAGATAGATATGCCCCGTTCCGAGCGAATTGTGTGCTGCCACGGCCAATCCGATGGAGCTGTCGACGACGGCCAGCTCTTCGATGATGTTCACATAATCGACGTAGCTGAGACCGGCACCGCCGTACTGTTCCGGAAAAATAGCGCCGAGAATCCCGAGGGCGCCGAGCTTCTTTACCGTCTCCATCGGGAAGTGCTGCGCCTCGTCCCATTCCATGACGTGGGGCTTGATCTCCGACTCCGCAAATTCGCGAACCATCTGCTTGATCTGTTTCTGCTCGTCAGAGAGACGAAAATCCATGGTGAGACTCCTTCATCGTGCTACGCGAACGGGCGCGCATTCTAACGCAAAAGAGAGGCCGAGAGTGTCAACCCTCGCAGTAGGATCTAATGAACCTCCAATGTTTGCGCAGGTTCCCAAGCTTGTCATCCTGAGCCGCCGCGGCAAAGGATCTCCAGTGGCAGGATCTGAATTCAGATCGTCCTATCTTGAGATCCTTCGCTGCGGCTCGGGATGACACCCACCCAGTTTCTTTTCTCAGTGGCAGCGCGCACGCTGTCCCTTGCTCAGGATGACGGCAAGAGGGAATACTTTCTAACCGTGAAAATCAGATCTCCGGCGCCCAGAGGATCACGTACCTCGTGACCTCGATGTTTCGAGATGCAGGGCTGATCTCGATTTCGGCAATGCTTCGGGCGCTGGCGTCCAGATCTTCACGCAGAACCTCGAGCTCGCGGTCCCAGGTCTTCTGCAAAAGAGCGATTTTCTCTACATAGTCGGCTTCGTTCGGCGAGTCGGGCGATTTCACCGAGGACGGCTTTCCGCTGGTGATGTTGTAGAGCGTCTGCCCCCAGGCGATGCCGACTTCCATCGGTTTGAGGTCGTTGCTCTCCTCATCGGCTTCCTGCACGCGCTGATCGCGCTCCGAACGTTCCTTCATCTGATCGATCCGGCGCCGAAACGTCGATTCCAGCTTCTCGGCCTTGTCCTCTCGCTCCTGTTTGGCCGCGGCACGGCAGCGGTCGAGAAACTGCTCTCGGGTTTCGTTCGTTTCCGAGTAAAGCCCGAACGTGGAGTTGTGGAGGATCACCAATCGCTCGGTGTGAAGGAGGAACTCGCGGAATGTCTCCTCACCATCCGCGGCGGCCGCAAATAGCGAATCGACATCGACCTGAGGGGCCGGTCTACTGGCATCGGGCACGGCCGCAAAATGCAGCGCCGCCGGCTCGATCTGTTTGCCTCCGCTCCAGTCGATCTGCTCGGTCTGGACATTGATCGGTGCCACGAAGCTGCGGACAACCTGTTTGTGAACTCCGCTCCGCGTGTCGTCATAGACGATCGAGCCTTCCCCCAGAGCGTGAGCTCGATACTCGCCCGGCGTTGTCGTCACAAGGTAGAGCTGCTCGATGCTCTCATTGTCTGCAGCCCGGACACGTCGCGAGGCAAAGGTAAAGGTCCGCTGAGACGTCGCTCCCTTTTCGATGGAGAGCCCATGTGGCACCGGGAGAGCGTTCAGTGTTTTTCCCGGAACGGTTTTCAGCGCCTCGACCACG
>DASZZV010000373.1:0-2123 GCA_035544835.1 Thermoanaerobaculia bacterium | reverse complement strand
GCATCCGGTGGCGGCTTTCGCCCCTGCCGGGGCTCGGTGAAACTTCAAGCAAATGATTGATTCGTGACGTCTTCCAGTGGTTCGCTTCGCTCACCACTGGCTACCAGCTCCGCGGCCCTCCGGGCCTCACACACCGGGCTCTGCCCGCCCCTACGGATCGTTCGCAGTAACCGATAGTACGCTGACTCCTCGTCGCTCGCCCTCGTCAACGAAGTCCTGCGGAATCGCCGATTCCACGAGCAGCCGCTGTCCGGTAAGAGGGTGTGTCATCTGAAGGCTTGCCGCGTGCAGCATCGGTCTCTCGGCATTCCGCTCGCCGTATAGCCAGTCGCCGACCAGCGGATGTCCGATGGCGGCGAGATGGACGCGGATCTGATGGGTTCGTCCCGTCAGGAGCTGCAACTGTAGGAACGCGGAGCTTTGGCTGGCGGCGAGCGGCGTCACCTGCGTTGTCGCTTTTTTTCCTCCCTCGCGAACCCCGAAAGAAATCGGGCCGACGCGAAGGAGCGGGGCGTCGATGAGTTGACTGACGCGCAACGAGCCCGTGCAGAGCGCGACATACGTTTTGGTGATCAGCTTCTTCTCGAAGTGCCGAGTCAGTTGAGCGTTGATCGAAGCCAGCTTGGAGAAAAAAATGACGCCGCTCGTCCCCCGATCCAGTCGCTGCATGAGAATCGCACGCTCACCCTTCTCACCCAAGTACTGCGCAATAAGCTCCAGCAGCACCGGCTCCTCGGCGTCGTAACCTCGCTGCACCACGATCCCGGGCGGCTTGTCGACGAAAATCAGCGCCTCGTCTTCGTAGAGGATGGCGTCTTGGACATTCATTCCGGACCTTTTTTTGTGTGGCACAGGCACTCTTGCCTGTGTGCCACGGCGTCGAGCCGTGGCTTTTCTGTAGATACGTAACGGGGAGGTCGGCCTCGACGGCCGACACACAGGCAAGACTGCCTGTGCCACACAAGATGCACGTCTACTCCCGATACAGCAGGAACTCTTCCCTCGCCATAGCGAACTCCCGCAGCGGCTCTTCCCACTCGGCGATCCAGGGGTCGATGGCGCCACCTTGCTCGACGATCTTGCGATATTTGTCGGTTCCCGCAAGCAGATCGATGGCCAGCCGGTCCGACTCGAACTCGTAGGCCTCGCGCCGCCAGTCGAATTTCTCCGGATCCATGGCTCGAGCTACCTGCGTGCAGACGAGACCGGTGCGATAGGGCTCGAAGGTGCGGCGATCGGTGACGTGCAGCTCGACGCCGCCGCATACCTGGTTGGCGTGTTTGTGAAAGGTCGGCTGGAAGAAGTGCGGCCGGAACCTGACGCCTGGTAGCGAAAGGGAGTTGAGACTGTCAGCCAGCCTGAAGGCATCGAGCCAGGGAGCGCCGAAAAACTCGAAGGGATGCGTCGTGCCGCGTCCCTCGCTGAGATTTGTTCCCTCGATCAGGCACATACCGGGATACACGGTTGCCGTGTAGACGGTCGGCATGTTCGGCGAGGGGATGACCCACGGCAGCTCGGTGTCACCCCACCACATGGAGCGGCGCCAACCCCTCATCGAAACGACGCGGAGGTCGCAGCCCAGGTTGAAGCGGGCGTTGAAGTAGCGTGCCAGCTCGCCGGCAGTCATGCCGTGGCGCGTCGGAAGCGGGAACATGCCGACGAAGCTCGAGTACTTCTCGTCACGGATGTTTCCCTCCAGGTGAATGCCGTCGATCGGGTTGGGGCGATCGAGAACGATCACCTGCACACCGAGCGGCGCCGCCTCACGCATGCACAGCGCCATGGTGTAGATGAACGTGTAATAGCGCGACCCGATGTCCTGCAGATCGATGACTACCGCGTCGAGCTCTTTGAGGACGTCGGCCGGGGGATGTAGCTTGTCCCGGCTGTCGCCGTAGAGAGAATAGACCTCGAGTCCCGTGAGCGGGTCGCGGGAATGGCCGACGTGAGCCATGTCCTGCGCCTCGCCCCAGATTCCGTGCTCGGGCCCGAAGAGGGCCGTGAGTTTCCAGCCTCGCCCGGCGTGGAGAAGTTTGGCGGCGTGTCGAAGGTCGTGAGTGACGGCGCTCTGATTTGTCACCAGGCCAATTTTTTTCCCGAGAATCGCTTTGGGATCCTCGAGA
>DASZZV010000372.1:0-13531 GCA_035544835.1 Thermoanaerobaculia bacterium | reverse complement strand
AATGACTCCATGATTCCTCTCAAAAACGCCGACAAGAGTGGACGCGCCGGGACAGTCACCCTCGCGCTGGTCACGGTGAACCTCATCTGCTTTACCGCACAGCTCTTCAGCGGCAGGCATGGAGAGATGCTGGTCTCGATCTTTGGCTTCATCCCTGTTCGTTTCTTCAACCCGACGGCATTCGGTTACAGCTGGTTCGAGGTCGCGATTACGTTGCTGACCTCGCTTTTCCTGCACGGGGGATTGATGCACCTGGTCGGAAACATGCTCTACCTCTATGTCTTCGGCGGAGAGGTGGAGCGCCGGCTGGGCGGTCCGATCTACGCGTTCTTCTATCTGTTCTGCGGAGCCATGGGCAGTCTGGCTCACGCTTACCTGTTTCCGCAGTCGCAAATCCCCTCCATCGGTGCATCGGGCAGCATCGCCGGAGTCCTCGGTGCGTTCCTGGTCCTGAATCCGAAAGGAAAGATCATCACCCTGTTTCCTCTCATCGTGTCGTGGGCGCTGGCAGAGTTGCCAGCGATTCTTTTTCTCCCGATCTGGTTGGGACTGCAGTTCCTCAACGGCTGGTTCTCCCTGGCTTCGGCGCGCAACGTCCAGGAAGTTGCCGGGGTGGCCTGGTGGGCGCATGTGGGCGGATTCGTTTTCGGGGCGCTTTTCTCGATGATTCTGCTCCTCACGCGTCGCTTCGCCGGGGTCTCCACTCCGTCGGCTGCGTCGGCGCGAGAGGCGGCGCGAATTGAGGCCGCACGGGAGAGGCCAGTTGGCTGATAAGCTCGGGGAGGAAATGAGCAACGCCATTCAAAATAGTCAGGCTTCTTTCACGGCGCAGCAATGGCCCGTCATCACATGTGCGGACTGACCGGCTTAATCGATCGCTCGTGTTCCAAAACTGCGTCCCAGCTGCGGGAACTGGCCGACTCGATGGCCCGCACCATCGCCCACCGCGGACCTGATGACAGCGGCACCTGGGTGAGCGCGGAGGACGGTGTAGCCTTCGGCTTTCGGCGTCTGGCCATTCTCGATCTGACTCCGGCCGGACATCAGCCGATGACGTCGGCGTCGGGCCGCTACGAAGTCATCTACAACGGCGAGATTTATAACTTTGCGGCCATACGGGCGGAGCTCGAGGAGATCGGCGGGGCGCCGTCGTGGAGAGGTCATTCCGATACTGAAGTCATGCTGGCCGGCATCGAGCAATGGGGCCTCAGGGAGGCCCTCCGCCGCTTCATCGGAATGTTCGGAATCGCGCTCTGGGACCGGAGCGAACGCACTCTGCATCTCATTCGCGATCGCGTGGGAGTGAAGCCACTGTACTGCGGATGGGCAGGGGAGACGTTCCTGTTCGGCTCGGAGCTCAAGCCGTTTCTGGCGTACCCCGGCTTCGATCCCCCGATCGATCGCGATGCCCTTGCGCTGTTCATGCGCCACAACTACATCCCGGCGCCCTTTACGATCTACAAGGGGTTTCGCAAGGTCACCCCGGGGACGATTCTGACTGTCCGTCCGCGGGCCGGACAGGAACTGCACGAGGAGCCCTTCTGGTCGTTCGATGAGGTCGTCACCAGAGGTCTGGCCGGCGTTCGCGATCGGGACGACGAGGAAACGGTTTGCGAATGTGACGCTCTTCTGCGCGATGCCGTCGGTCTGCGTATGGTCTCGGATGTTCCGCTCGGCGTATTTCTATCGGGCGGAATCGACTCGTCCGTCGTCGTTGCGATGATGCAGCAGCAGAGCAGCCGCCCGGTCAAGACCTTCACCATCGGGTTTCACGAAGAGGGGTATAACGAGGCTCAGCATGCCTCGATGGTGGCGCGGCACCTCGGCACTGATCACACTGAGTTGTACGTATCGCCGCAGGATGCCATGGGCGTCATTCCGAAAATCCCTTCTTTGTACGACGAGCCGTTCGCCGACTCGTCGCAGATTCCCACCTATCTTGTTTCGGCGCTGGCCCGCCAGAAGGTGACCGTCAGCCTGTCGGGTGACGGCGGCGACGAGCTTTTCGGCGGTTACAACCGCTACTTTTACAGTCAGGAGATCTGGAACAAGGTCGGTTGGGTGCCCGCGCCACTCCGTCGCCTGGCCGCGGCCGGCGCGATGCTGCCCGGCTCCGCACGATGGCAGCGCGCCTTTGACGCCATGGGACGCTTCACTCCATCGCGGCTGCGCCTGCAGAACGCCGGAGACCGTATCGCCAAAGTGGCCTCAGTCGTCCAGTCGTCCACACCCGACGAGATCTATCTGCGGCTGATCTCACATTGGTCCGAGCCGGCCGATCTCGTTCTCGGTTCGACTGAGCCCGTCACGAGACTCAACCGCCAGTCCTCCCATATCCGCGACTTCACAGACCGCATGATGTACCTCGATCTGCTTACGTATCTGCCGGATGACATTCTGGTGAAAGTCGATCGAGCCAGTATGGGAGTCAGCCTCGAAGCACGGGAACCGCTCCTCGACCACAGACTGATCGAGTTTGCCTGGGGCCTTCCCCGGCGGATGAAGATCCGGAACGGATCGGGAAAGTGGCTGCTGCGCGAAGTGCTGTCCCGCTATGTGCCGCGCCAGATGTTCGAGCGTCCGAAGATGGGCTTTGGGATTCCCATCGACACATGGCTCCGCACCGGACTTCGGCCCTGGGCCGACGAGCTTCTCGCTCCGCGGCGTCTGCAGGGGGAAGGTTTCCTCAACAGCGACCTCGTTAGTACGGCATGGCATAACCACCTGTCTGGGAAGGGCAATCATCAGTACGCACTCTGGAACGTCCTCGTTTTTCAGCAGTGGCTCGAGCATCAGCGGATGGAGCGGAGCGCGATGCTGCACGCAGTTGAGAATTGAGAATTGGGAATTGAGAAAGAAAGCGTCTTGATCTCCTTTCTTTTTCTTTCTTTCCCAATTCTCAATTCTCAATTGGTGTTATGCGAGAATCCCCCTGCAGGTGAGTTGATGACCAAGATTCTTGTTACCGGAGCCGCTGGCTTCATCGGGTTTCATCTGGCCGACCGCCTGCTCCGGCGAGGCGATGAGGTCGTCGGCCTCGACAACGTCAACGATTACTACGATGTCACGCTGAAACAGAGCCGGCTGCGGCAACTCGAGGGACGCGATGGCTTCAGCTTCCATGGCGTCGATCTGGCCGATACCGGGCGAATCGCTGCCCTCTTCGCCGAGCAGAAACCCGAGGTTGTCATCAACCTGGCGGCCCAGGCCGGCGTCCGCTATTCGCTGCAGAATCCGCACGCGTACATCAACAGCAATATCCTCGGGTTTACCAACATCCTGGAGGGATGCCGCCACAACCCGGTCCGTCACCTCGTCTACGCGTCGTCTTCCTCTGTTTACGGCGCCAACACCCGAATGCCCTTCTCCGTTCATCACAACGTCGATCATCCTGTGAGCCTCTACGCCGCGAGCAAGAAGGCCAACGAGCTGATGGCCCATACGTACAGTCACCTCTTCCGGATTCCCAGTACCGGGCTGCGATTCTTCACGGTGTACGGCCCCTGGGGCAGACCCGATATGGCGTTGTTTCTCTTCACCCGCGCGATTCTGGAAGGACGGCCGATCGACGTCTTCAATCACGGGAAGATGCAACGAGACTTCACCTACATCGATGACATCGTCGAAGGAATCATGCGAGTTGCCGACCGTCCCGCAAAACCCAATCCGGAGTGGAGTGGTAACAACCCCGACTCCGGCACGAGCAATGCTCCCTACAAGATTTACAACATCGGAAACCACCAGCCTGTCGAGCTCATGCAGTTCATCTCCATCCTCGAAGAGAAGCTGGGTCGCAAGGCCATTCTCAATCTGTTGCCGATCCAACCGGGCGATGTTCCTGCCACGTACGCTGATGTCGACGATCTGATGCGCGATGTCGGTTTCGCGCCGGCGACTCCGATCGAAGTTGGCATAGGTCGCTTCGTGGACTGGTACCTCGACTACTATCCCAAAGGAGGGAATTGAAAATTGAAAATTGAAAATTGAAAACGAAAAGAGCCAAACCGTTTTTCAATTTTCAATTTTCAATTTTCAATTCGCCTCAGGCGATGAAGCTGCTCTTTCTGGTCAACCACGCCGGTTACTTTCTCTCCCATCGATTGCCTGTCGCGCTGGCCGCAAATGAAGCGGGATATGAGGTTCACGTAGCAACCCCTCGCAGTAAGCACGTGTCTCGCATCGAGCAGGCCGGTCTGATCTGGCATCCAGTCCGGCTTACCCGAAGCGGTCTGAACCCAGTCGCCCAGCTGCTGTCGTTGTTTGACATCTACCGGCTATACCGGAGAGTCCGTCCCGACCTCGTGCACCAGGTTACGAGCAAGCCTGTGATTTACGGCACTTTCTGCGCACGGCTGGCCGGCGTCCCGGCCGTCGTCAACGCCCTGGCCGGTCTCGGACATCTTTATCTGGCCGAGGATTTTATTCACCGAATGCTGCTGCGGGTGGTCCGCATTGCGTACCGAATCACATTGCGGCATCCAAACATGCGTACCATTTTCCAGAACGAAGACGACCGCTCGCTTTTTGTGAGTAGAGGGCTGGCTCGAGCGGACCAGACCACGATCGTGGCTGGATCGGGAGTCGATACCAAAGCGTTCGCTCCACGGCAGCCCGCGAACCCCCGTCCTCTGCTGATCATGCTTCCGGGGCGAATGCTGGCAACGAAGGGTATCTTCGAATTCGTGGCCGCAGCGAAGGCCCTGAAAGTTCGCTATCCCGACGTGCGCTTCGTTCTGGTTGGTGAGCCGGATCCTGATAACCCTGCCAGCGTGACAGAAAGAGACCTCGACGCATGGTGTAGCGAGGGTGTCGTGGAATGCTGGGGACGCAGGTCGGAGATGCAGGTGGTTTATGCCGGGGCTGATGTGATTTGCCTGCCGTCGTACCGCGAGGGGATGCCGAAGGTTCTCCTCGAGGCGGGTGCCATGGGACTACCCGTGGTAACCACTGACGTCCCCGGATGTCGCGATGTCGTTGTCGATGGACTGAACGGATTCGTCGTTCCTGTTCGTGACTCAGGGGTTGAACTGGCGAAGGCGCTCGAGAGACTCATCGTCAGTGACGAGCTCAGGCGGGACCTGGGCGCAGCCGGCCGAAAAAGGGTGCTTGATCTTTACTCGCTCGAGCACGTCATCGAGGCCACGCTGGCGGTCTACCGGGAACTGCTTCCGTGAAGGCTTTCGTCACCGGCGCCAGCGGCTTTGTCGGGAGAGAGCTCTGCGAACAGTTGCAGAAAGCCGGGGTAGAAGTGGTTTCCCTGCAACGGGGAAACAAACCGGCGGGAGAGCAGACTCCAGGAGCGTCGGCGGTCCATCGTGATCTCAATTCCCCGGAGCCCTGGGACGATGTACTGCAGGGAGTCGACGTCGTCTTTCATCTGGCGGCGCATGTACATCAGATGGGCGGCGGCGACCCGGCATCTTTCTTTCGAATCAACACCGATGCGACGCGTCGGCTGGCCGAAGCGTCGGCGCGCGTCGGTGTAGGGCGGTTCGTGTTCCTCAGCAGCGTGAAGGTGAACGGCGAGTCCTCCGGAAGCTCGCCCTTTCGAGAAACGGATCCTCCCCGCCCGCTGGATGCTTACGCCAAATCAAAACTGGCTGCGGAGCTGGAATTGCAGAGACTCGGCGCATCCGGTCTTCCTTTCGTCATCGCTCGATCTCCGCTGGTGTATGGACCGGGCGTGAAAGCAAACTTCCTGAGCTTGATGAAGATCGTTGATCGAGGTTTTCCCCTGCCGCTGGCCAGCGTTCGGAATCGGCGCAGTCTCATCTACCTCGGGAATCTGGTCGATGTACTGAGGACTCTCGGTTCGAATCCCGAGGCGCCTGGTGCGACATTTCTGGTCAGCGATGGCGAGGATCTCTCGACGCCGGAGCTCGTTCGCCGCGTGGCCGCGGCACTGAACCGTCCGGCTCGACTGCTGCCAATGCCGCAGTCGTTTCTACGGGGCACAGCGGCATTGCTGGGAAAGAAGGGGGAGATCGCGCGTTTGACGGAATCACTCGCTGTCGACATTTCCGCACTGCGGTCCAGGCTGGGCTGGTTGCCTCCTTTCACGGTCGATGAAGGGCTGAATGAGACGGCGGCCTGGTATCGGGAGCACTCTCGATGACACCGTCGACGACGGGACTCCTCGCCTTCGGAGTGTCCTTGTTACTGACGCCACTGCTGCGCTTCGCCGCCCATCGATTCGATCTACTGGATCGTCCCAACGAGCGCAGCTCCCACCTGCGTCCGACTCCCCGCACCGGAGGCGTCTCGATCATCGCCGGCATCGGTGTCGCTTCGGTCGCCGCCGGTGCTCTCGGTGACCGGAGCATGTCGATCGTGCTGGCTGCCTCCGCGATTGTGGCGCTGACGGGCTTCATCGATGATCTTCGCGGTCTGCATGCCTGGCAGAAATTCTCGGGGCAGGTCATCGCGACGACACTAGTGATTCTGTCTGGACACACCCTGGCGGAAGCGATGTCTTTGCCGCTGGTTGGAGAGATCTCGCTTGGCGTTTTCGCCGTCGTCGGCTTCCTCTGGATCATCGGGTTGACCAACGCCTACAACTTTATGGACGGCCTCAACGGAATCGCTGCGCTCCAGGCGGTGATTACGTCCATGGCGCTTTCACTCGCTCTGATTGCCGGCGCCGATTCTCTTCATCGTTCCGATGGCCTCGTTCTGATTGCACTGGCCGGCGCCGCCCTCGGGTTCCTCCCCTTCAACTTTCCGAGCGGGTCAATCTTCATGGGCGACGTCGGTTCGGGCGCGATCGGCTTCCTCCTGGCGGCTATCGTGCTTCGCACTCATGGTGTCCCGTGCGTAGTCCCGGTCGCACTATTCAGTCTTTTTCCTTTTCTCTTCGATTCCTTCGTCACATTCGTGCGCCGGCTCTTCAACCGCGAGCCGGTTTTCTCCCCCCATCGCTCTCACTTTTATCAGCGTCTGAACATCCTCGGTTGGTCCCATGTGCAGGTAACCCTGCTGTGGGGAAGTCTGGCCCTGGTGGGAGCCATCCTTGCGCTCCTGTACTGCCGCGACGCCTCGGCGCTGGTCGGCAGTGGTCTGGTCGTTCTCTTTCTGCATCTCGGAATCGCGCTGCTGATCACCAGGGCCGAGCGCGCGAGACGTGCGGCCTGATCAAGTAACGCAGGACGGCATCGCGAATGGCCGTCGGGGTCAGCGCGTTACCCTATGATGTTGCCGTGGAAGTCGAAGGAACATTCGAGGTTCGGTGATCCTATGAAAATCCATGCTGCCGCCGTTGGAGTCCTGCTTGTTCTGCTGGCCACGAATGCTTCGGCCGCCTCCGCGGCGAAGCGAGAGGCAACCCTTCTGAAGTCGCGGGTTCAGTTTAGCGTTCCGGCTGACTGGATCGAGTTCAGGCGGAACGATTCTCCGGCGGGTGGTGTCATCGCCTACCGCATCCCAAACGGCCCGCCGACAAATCCGAGCGCGAACGCCGTGGTCACGGTCCGCGATGCGCAGGACGAGACACTGGCCGGTTACGCAAACAGCTGGATCGAGAGCTCGCGCCTCGTGCATGGTGCCGTCGTTCTGAGCCGCTTCGAGAAAGGGAATCCAGCAACAGACGTTTTCGTCCTTTACCGGATAGAACAGAAGGGCGTTCCCTATCTGGCCGCCGATCGTTACAGCGGCCGGGGGACTCTGCTCCTGCAGGTCAGGATTGCCTGGCCCGTTTTTCCGGGCAACACCGAAGAGTGGAGGCGGTCGGTTCTCTCCTCTTCGAATCATCTGCTTTCCGATGTGATCCTCGAAGGTGCCGTCATCGGGCCTCTCGGTATTCTCCGTGAGGCGGAAGCCGTTGATAGTGCGGCGACGATCGGATCGGTCGAAGCGGTTCGGGCAGAGAAGTAACGGCGAGAAACCGCCACTCCGAGATCGCCGTCACTCTTCATGTGCGATGATCGGAGCAAGGGTGGTGACATGCCTGCAAGCCCGCTGTGTGTTCTCGCAACATTTCGCGCAAGGAATGGCAAAGCGTATGAGCTGAAAGGCGTATTGCTGACGCTGATCGAGCCTACTCGCAAAGAGCCTGGCTGTCTTCGATACGACCTTTGGCAGAACGAGTCGGACGAGCATGAGATGACCTTTGTCGAAGAGTGGGAGAGCGAGCAGGTGCTCGCGGATCATTTGCAGACGGCGCACATAGCGGAGGCCCGCCTCCGCTATACCCCGCTGCTTGCCGGAGACCTCGATCTGCGTAAGTTTCACATCATTGATTGAACGGGAGGGTATCGACGCCGTCATCCTCGGTGGTACCGAGCTTCCGCTGATTCTGCGCGACGCGCAGGAGGCCGGCATCCCTTTTCTCGATACCACGCGGATTCATGTCGACGCCGCTTTGCAGTGGATGCGGTCTTGATCCCGCGAAGCCTTCTCCGGTCGGACCGTCAGGATCGATTGCGACGAAGGGTCATGTCCATCCGATCACTGACCGAGACCTGCTCGCCGTCGAGGTAAGAGCGGAGGACTTCGGCGGTCTTCCCGGTGATCAGGATGGACGGGGAACCGCCCGCCGACGCAACGCGGACTTCACCAGTGAGAGCCTGAGAAACCTGCAGCGCACCGTCCCCAGCCAGGGTAAGGAAGTCTTCGAGCAGGGCCGCCGTGACGGGATCGTTCTGCAGCACGGACAAAGATCTTTCTCCCTGCAGGAAGACGCGGGCCACATGCTGCTCATCGGGCTGGTTTTCCGATACCCATTCCAATGGAGAGGCATCACTGGGGAAGGCTTCGATCATGCTGGCTTCAAACCCTGGAGGAGTTCTGCTTATGCCGGATGAGCGCCAATGCCGATCTCGCCGGGTGTTGCGAAGATGGACGATGAGGAAAATCACGATGGCGATATTGACGGCCAGGAACACGATCGCGACCGGGCTTCGATGCCGGAGAATCTCGAGGATCTCGAAAGGTATGAAGGAGATCGCCGCTGCGATGGTCACGCTAGAAAGCGGTTCCGTGATCTGGCCACGCCTGCCCAGATGCGATCCCTGGGCCGGTTTCGCAATAGCTCAGGTCAGGCGCGCCGAATCTGTCGTCGAACGCGCACGAGGAGCTCGCGGTAATCAGGATCTTCGGCACTCCTCCGGATACCCTGCTGCACCAGCCGCGATGTCCCGGAGACTGTCAGATGAAGGGCTCTGGCGACCGTAGAGAGTGTCAGCGCAGCATCGGCGCGGGCGAGGTGGGCCACGACGGTTCGCGAGTCTCCGCCGCGTCCATCGGCGATCTCTGATACGCGCTTACCGAGCGCACTGGCCACCCCCTTGATGATCTGACGCAGCTCCGGGCGCCATAGCCTTCTGGAGGGCGAGACCGCGGCCGCCCGGCTGGCGCCACCGTGAACGAGAGCCTCCATGCGTTTGCGAAACGAGTCACTGCCGAGAAAGATCTGGCCGGTAATCGCCTGGGCCGGGTCGAAGGTCGTTTTCTCAGCGGCAAACTTCCGGTATTTTTCGGCGGCGACTTCGAGGTTCATTCGATCGAAGCGACGCAGCGTCGTTTCGATGTCCAGCCACTCCGGGGCCGGGGTGAGCAGGCTCGTTGACGGATAGTTGCTCGACTCCCATCGCTCGATCTTTCGGGCCCGCCCCTCACGAAGGGGCGCGGTCACGATGCTGCGCGCGATGTCGAGGAAGTAGCGTCCCTTCTCCACCAGTACCCCTCGGAACCGGCCATCCATGAGGCGACCGTTACGTTCATGGGCGGCGTTGAAGAGCTGCGTGTAGTTGCCACTCAGCTCCCGCATGCCTCGGGAAAGATTCGGCTCGGGCGTCTCGATGAACAGCTCGAAGCCGGCAGGCCTCACGACCCAGGCGTGGACACGCCAGCGGAACATCTCCGCGACGCGGCCGAGAACCGACGCGAACTGACGGCCATCCTCCGCGCTTTCCAGGACGGCCGAATCCTTGCCGCGAGCGATGATCCAGTAGAGGCCACCAGGAATCTCGAGTCGGGTCGGACGTGCCATGTCTACATTATCGGTGAAATCGGAGCGAGGAGCGAGGGCGGTATGAAGAACGGCAGGCCACGCACCTTCTCGTTAGGTGCTGGAGGGATCCGCGGTGGGGCGTCGGACACACTCGATCAGCGCCTCTTCGAGTCGGTCGAGGTCGAGTGGTTTCCTTACGATCTGATGCACGACCGGCGACTCGATGGAGTTGAGCGTGCTCTCCGATGCCGCCGAAATGACGATGACGCACTTGTCACGCGGGCTGTTTTTCTCCAGATACTGAAGAACCTCGAAGCCGCTGCTGTCAGGCATCATCAGATCCAGCACGGTGGCGTCGAAAGTATGATGATCGAGCATCTCCAGCGCCGCGATGGTGTTGTCAGCCTCGATCACGAGTGCGCCTTCGTTTATCAGCAGCGGGGAGATCAATCGGCGGATTGCTGGATCGTCATCGATGATGAGAATACGTTTTCCGGTGAGCTCGGCCATGACAATAGTGTACCCGCACATCGGCCGCCACGCTGCTATCTGGGGTCGTTCGCTTACCGCATCAACGGTGTCCGGCTATCGACCTGCGAATCGATGCGAGCTTCGCATGGTCGTCATAGACGATCTCTCGGCGCCGTAGGTCGACCCCGAGACCCTTCCAGAGAGAATCGAGATCGACGGCTTTCGACTCGAGACCCATGGTGCGATGAAGTTCCCGAAGGACGTTGGTTCCCGTGGCCTTGTCACCCTTACTCAAGAGGTCGTCGAGCGCCCAGTGGGATGAACCGTCTCCGCCTGCCGCGAGAATCGCGCGGATGGCGTCGTCGAGTGACTTCGCGTTCGCAGTTTTCTGACGAATGGCGATGTCGGCAAGAAACCAGAAGGTGGCGCCTCCCCAGTAAGTGCTTCCCCAGGTGGGGCTGTAGTCGAGCCCGCGCGCGCCGCGCACAGGAAGGCCGGAGGGCAGCCCCAGAATCATTCCGCGCCATAGCTCCTTTTCCGGAATTGCTCCAACTCGAAGGCGTGCGATCGGCTCGAGATAGGTCGAAAGACCTTCGCCCATCCAGTTGTAGCGATCGTCCAGATCGGGAAACCCGAGGTGAAACATCTCGTGGGTCAGCATCCAGTCGTCGGCGAATGTAGATGCGGTGGTGGCGGTCCCGACGCGGATGCGGATCAATCGTCCGTCGTAAGTAACGCCGTTATCGATGCCGTCGCCGGATCGCATGCGGATTTGGATGAGAAGCTGCGGAACGGGAAAGTGGCCGTAGTAAGTCGAAACTGCGCTCGCCGCGGTGTCGATCCAACTCCTTAGGGCCGCCTCTTGTTTCGTGTCGATGTCCTCGTCGACGCGAACGACGATTTGCCCGGAACCGCGCTCGACCTTGAACTCGTGTGCAGCGAGGGGCTGGATGAGGGTGGCTGAAAGAATCAGGAGAATTGGGGCGACCTGCGCGGCTCGCATCGACGAATCTTACGCGCTGTGCGAAACCGTTGGAGTGTCCGTTGCGAAACAGTTCGTATGGACAGACTTGTGGCTTCTTTTTGTGTGGCACAGGCACTCTTGCCTGTGTGCCACGGCGTCGAGCCGTGGCTTTTCTGTGAATAGGCTACAGGGAAGTCGGCCTCGACGGCCGACACACAGGCAAGAGTGCCTGTGCCACACAAAAGGCGACCCTCTGCGGAGGGAAGTTGTCCGCTAACCAAGTACTAAATTCGGCAGCTACACGTGCCGGAACCGGTAATGGGAAACGATCCACTCACTGCCGTTTCGGAAGTTCCACAACTCCGCACACGACATGAAGAAGATCCGCCAGTACACCCACCAGCGCTGCTCGCTGGCGGCACCGTAGGTCGCTCGGAAAATCTCCCGAACCTCTGCTTCATGCGTATCCATCTTCTCGAGCCAGGCTTCAGCCGTTCTGCCGTAGTGGGCTCCGGGAAGCTGCCAGGTCTCTTCGGCCACGAGCGCATCGTTGAACTCAAGGAGCAGATCGTGCGACGGCATCATGCCGCCGGTGAAGAAGTGACGCGCCATCCAGTCACTCGAGCCCTCGTCCTCGAAGAGGTAGGCGTGCTCGCGGTGTGTGAAGATATGCACGAAGAGTCTCCCACCAGGGGCAAGCCACTTCGAGACGCGGCGCAAGAGGAGTTGATGATTACGCATGTGCTCGAACATCTCGACGGAAACAACGCGATCGAAACGTCGCTGGATGTCGAAGTCGCGCATGTCCGTAGTGATGACTTCCACGTTGTGCAGGCCGCGACGTTTGGCCTCCCCATCGATAAAGACCTTCTGCGATGCTGAATTCGAGACGGCTGTGATCCGGCTGGCCGGATATTGCGAGGCTATCCAGAGCGTGAGTGATCCCCAGCCGCATCCGAGCTCCAGCACCTCCTGACCATCAATCAGCGCAGCTCTCTGACAGGTCAGCGCGAGCATTGCATCCTCGGCATCGTCCAGACCGGCCGTTCCGTCAGGCCACAATGCCGAGCTGTACTTCATGTTCTTTCCGAGAACGAGACGAAAGAAGGAAGCGGGCACTTCGTAGTGCTGTTCGTTTGCCGCGTCCGTGGCGACGGCGAGGGGACTGTCGCGCAGCATGGCCAGGTACTCGGTGCGACGGAGGGCAACCTGTTCGCTTCCTCCGCGCGACTGCTCGGTGAGGCGCTGCTTCAGAAAGCGGCGAATCCCGAAACGCACGATGGCATCGGGAATGAATCCTCGGATGAGAAGCCGATCGAGCAATGGCTCACTGTCACGACGCGGCGGCGTCTTTTCGATAGCGCGGGAGGAGGGAGTCTCGTCGATGATGGTCAAGCCGTGCCTCCCTGCTTCCGAGGACCGGGAAAAAACTTGTTGGTCGTCTTCTGATACTGCCGGTACTCATCGCCGCGGCTGGCCAGAGACTGTTCCTCGGCCATGGGGACACCGGTCACCTTCAGGAGCAGGTAGAGCATTCCGACCGGGCAGTAAATCGTGGTCCATCCCCACGGCGATCCGCAGGCAATCCAATAGAACCCACACCAGATAGTCCACTCGAAAAAGTAGTTGGGATGCCGCGACCAGGACCAGAGTCCGACCTGACAAGTACGCCCTTTGTTCAATGGATCATGTTTGAAATGACTCAGTTGCCGGTCGGCGAGCGATTCGCCGAGGACGCCAATGCACCAGACCACGACGCCGGCGATGGTGATGGCGTTGATCTCGGGGTTTCGATCGAGGGCAACGATTGCGAAGGGAATCGAGAGCAGGACATTGGAGATGCCTTGTTGCTGGAAGAAGATGAGCATCTTTCGCGCATCGTTCGGCTTCCACTCCTGCCGCAGCGTCGTGTAGCGCTTGTCTTCTTTCGGATGCTCTTTCGAGACACGGCGGAGCAGATGGAGCGCCAGCCGCAGGCTCCAGATGGAGACGATCACGGCAATGAGAATGCGCCGGGACAGTGCACCGTCTGACAGAGCGGCGTAAAGGATCGCCAGCAATGAGAACCAGGCCGACCAGCAGATGTCGACAATCCCGGCGTTGTGAATCCGTTCGCTCAGCCACCAGATGAAAGCCATCAGCAGAGAGAT
>DASZZV010000371.1:0-6193 GCA_035544835.1 Thermoanaerobaculia bacterium | reverse complement strand
TGTGCGAGGCGCCGAAGGGTCGAGTCCCCCGCCCAGATCCCTCGCTCGACGCTCGGGATGACACCTCCGCAAAGCGGCCTAAATACTGGGAGTTTCTTAGAAGCCGCAGCGAAGGATCTCAAGATAGGACGATCTGAATTCAGATTCTGCCACTGGAGATCCTTCGCTGCGGCTCAGGATGACAGGCTCGGGAACCCGCGTAGATACCGCGGCTGTCAGTTTTCCAGAAGGGCGGGCTGCAGGCTCTGTGATGAGTTCTGGGGCGTGAGCGTCGCGAGGGGTGGCTGAACTTTCCATCTCGTTACCCACCGGCGCAGGACGATCAGGGGCCAGAGCGAGCGGACGTGGTTCACCGATCCGGTACCATGCTCGAGGATCATTCTGCGAAGCAGAGGCCGCCCCAACTGATGAAACTCCTGGAAGTCATCGGACAGGAGCAGATCGACTTCGCGGCGCAGCTCATCATTGAGAAACGATGCGACAGGAACGCTGAGTCCACGTTTTTTCCGGTAGACGATCGAGTGCGGCAGCCAGTCCGAGGCCGCTTTCTTGAGTAGCCACTTGGTGGTAATGCCGCGGACCTTCATCGGCTCTTCCAGGGAAAGGGCAAAGCGAGTCAGGGCGTGATCGAGAAACGGTGCCCTCGACTCGATCGAGTGCAGCATCGTGGCGCGATCGAGCTTGCGGAGCAGATTGTCCGGAAGGTAAGCCTGATAGTCGAAGTGCATGGCCTGCTGTGCCGGCGCGGCGTCGTGCGGCCCCGGCCAGTCGATCTGGTCTCCGCCCGGAACGTCGAGGCGCGTTCCGACCCAGTAGAGATGGCGCTGCGGAAGCGATCGGCCGGCGCTTTCGACGAAGGACTTGAGCAGGAACTCGAAAGTCACTTTTTTGTGCGAGCCTGGAATCTTCAGTACGGCCGCGCGAATGAGGCTGCGGACGGGCGAGGGCAGCCGATTAAAATGTCGCGCCGCCTGGTGTCCGATATAGGTGGGATAGCCGCCGAAAAGCTCGTCCGCTCCTTCGCCGGTGAGCACAACACGCACTGTCTTTTTGGCCGTCTTCGACAAAATGTAGGTGGGAAGGATGGCCGGATCGGAGATCGGTTCCGCACAACTTCTGGTCACTTCCTCGAAAGCGTCGAGCAACTCCGTCGTTCCTACGGGGACGGAGTGATGATTCACGCCCATCGACCGCGCAACCCTTTCGGCATGACCGCTCTCATCGAAGGAATCGTGTGCAAAACGGGCCGCGAAGGTGTTGATGCGCGAGGGATCGGTGTTTCTGGCAACGAGGGTAGTGAGAATCGAGGAGTCGAGTCCGCCGCTGAGGAAGACACCGACCGGGACATCGGCCACGATCTGACGCGCTACAGCTCCCTCGAGCATCGACTTCAACTCTTCAGCGGCTGAGTGGTCGTCGCGGTGGACCTCTTTGATCGCGCCCGGGTACCAGTAACGATAAGGGGTTACCGAGGTGCCGGCGAAGGAGAGTGCAGTGCCTGCCTCGATCTGCCTGATGCTGGCGAACATCGTCCGCGGCTGTCGTGCGTATCCGAGGATGAGGTAATCACGAAGGGCCGCGGCGTCGGCGTGGCGGGGGAGGTCGGGATGAATCAGCAGCGCCGCTACCTCTGAGGCGAACCAGAGCTCGTCGCGGAGAATGGCATAGAAGAGAGGCTTCTCGCCGGCGCGGTCGCGGGCCAGGAGAAGAGATCGGCGGGTGGAGTCGTACAGGGCGAGGCCGAACATTCCGTCGACCTCGGCGAGACCTTCCATCCCGCGGCTGGTGAGCAGGGGAATCAGCGGCTCTACATCCGAGGCCGTGTGAAACGGATAGTCGCCATAGCGGGCCCGGAGCTCCGGGGCGTTGTAGATCTCACCATTACACACCAGTACAGCGGATCCCGACGGATCGGTGAAGGGCTGGTCGGCGCGGGGGCTGAGGTCGTTGATCCGCAGCCGCTGCGAGCCGAGGATGAAATCGGGACGGGCGAAGACCTTATGGCTGTCGGGGCCGCGATGATGAAGGACGCGCCCCATCGTCTCCGCGAGATGCGGGTAATGAAGGGGATCGCCCTTGAGCGACAGCATTCCGAAGATTCCGCACATTAGAGATCCAGCGAATTGAGAATTGAGAATTGAGAATTGAGAAAGTAAAGAACCACCGGCTGTCGTCTCTTTACTTTCTCAATTCTCAATTCTCAATTCTCAATTTGGTTTGAAGGTGAGTACCGATC
Source organism: Thermoanaerobaculia bacterium (assembly GCA_035544835.1). GTDB lineage: Bacteria > Acidobacteriota > Thermoanaerobaculia > Gp7-AA8 > Gp7-AA8 > DASZZV01. Next base: position 3,957 of record DASZZV010000371.1, on the reverse strand, counting down.
TTGTTTACCACAGGCCCGAGAGGCCGTGACATGAAACCAGCAGCTGAAAGATCGGGAAAACAACTCGGTGTCGTTTTCTTTCCCCGTTGTTCTCGTCGCACTGTATCCGACAGGCTGGAAGAAAGGAAATGAGGGGACGACAACGCGGCTGCGCCGCTGGTGTCTCGCGTAGGGCCGCACGGCGTGCGGCCGATACCTTCAATCGCGGCAAACAATCGTTGCGATTTAAGCCCCGCTTAGCCGGGCTGCGGACCCGCTCACCCTACTATGTACTTTCGTAAGAATCGTCTGTCTCTTGTGAATCGTACCAGCCGACGCGCAGTGGCCGGGCGCGCATCGTGGCGGTGATTAACGCGGGACGTAGGAGACCGCGCTCGGGGTACCGGCCGCACGCCGTGCGGCCCTACACCGCCCGATCAGATCACCTTCGGTCAAAGCTCGTCGATCGTAAGCTCGTAATGCGGGCGCGAGGACATCGTGAACAGGGCTTCGGGCTTCGCATGCGCTCGTATGGCTCCCTTCTCGAGAATAACTGCATCCTCGCCCAGTGTGACGGCCTCGATCGCTTCGTGGGTGACGTAGATCAAGGGGACACTGAACTCGTCACGAATCTGCACGAGGTGCTGCAGGATCTGTTTTCGAAGCGATCGATCGAGTCCGGTCAGCGGCTCATCGAGCAGCAGCAGTCTCGGCGAATGAAGCAGCGCCCGTCCGAGGGCGACGCGGCGCTTCTCACCCCCACTCAGATCCGATGGATACCGCCGGAGAAAAGGAGCGAGCTCGAGCACCTCGACGACACGCGACCATCCGAACATCGGCGACACGGCTTTGCGGAGGCCATAGCGGAGATTTCTCTCCACAGAGAGATGAGGGAAGAGCGTCTCGTCCTGTGGAACGTATCCGATTCGCCGTTCCCGGGCCGGCTTACTGAAGCCTGTGCCGGCATCGGACAGAAGCTCTCCGTCGAGATCGATCGAGCCTTGCTGAAATCGCCGCAGCCCGGCGATCAATTCGAGAAGAGTGGTCTTCCCGGAGCCCGATGGACCGAACAGAATGGTCGATCCGCTGTCCAGTGTGGCGTCGATACGCATCGAGAAGTCGCCACTGCGGTAGCGCAGGTCCGAAAGGGCGAGTCTCATGAGGCCATGGCTTCCTGCCGTCGCAGAATGGTCTCGGCGATCCAGACGGTGACGAAGGTGATGGCGATGGAGAGCCCGACCAGGCGCCAAGCGGCGTCCTCCTGTCCGAGCTCGATCAGTTGATAGATCGAAACCGACAGGGTGGAAGTGCGGCCGGGAATGTTCCCGGCGATGAGGATCGTCGCCCCAAACTCGCCGAGCGCGCGCGCGAATCCCATCATAGCCCCGGCGATGATCCCCCTGGAGGCGAGGGGAAGGGTGATGGTTCTGAACAGATGCAGCTCACCAGCGCCCAGTGTTCGTGCCAGTTGCTCGAGCCGTCCGTTCACGCCTTCAAAGCCTATGCGGGAGGAACGGACGATGAGTGGGAAAGACATCACCATCATCGCCAGGACCGCTCCTCTCCAGGTGAAAACGATGGAGAGGCCGAACAACCATTGAAAGGCGCGGCCGGCCAGGCTGCGCCGGCCGGCCAGCTCGAGCAACAACAGACCCGTGGCGACGGGAGGGATCACCAGAGGAAGAGATACCAGGGTCTCGACGATAGATTTTCCCCGCCAGTTTTTGCGAGCCAGAATCCAGGCGACGGCGATGGCGAGCGGTAGAACGAGGAGCGTGGCCAATGCGGCCAATCGAGCCGTCAACCAGACGATCTCCCACTCAGCGGGCATAGCGGTTGTGTCCTGGGTGGAGAATGATGATCAGTGAAACAGGCAAGCGATGCGATTCCCGTTCTATTTCTGAAAGTATAACGGGTTCTTCTTGTGTGGCACAGGCACTCTTGCCTGTGTGTCGGCCGTCGAGGCCGACTTCCCCGTGACCTATTTACAGAAAAGCCACGGCTCGACGCCGTGGCACACAGGCAAGAGTGCCTGTGCCACACAAGAAGAACCTGGTCATTTCAGTAACTTGTCGATGGCCTTCGCCTCGGCCGCTACGCTTTTCAGCGCCTTCCGCTCCATCCTTCGATAGAGCTCGACGACCCGTTCTCCCAGCGGTGTCAGCGCGGCACCGCCTCGGCTCGAACCACCGCGCACGGAGATCACCAGCGGCTCGCGAAATGCGGCATTCATGATCCGGATCAGCTGCAAGGCGCGCATGTAGGACATGTCGAGGGAGACGGCGGCTTCGCCGATGGTCCCGAACTCCCGAACCGCCTCCAGTAGATCTGTTTTTCCGGGACCGAGAACGATCGTTTCCCCGGCGAGGATGCGGATTCGCGCAACGACTCTCGAGCAGGCTGTCTCTCCCACGTCCCTCCCCGAGGGCTTCCGCACGCGCGTCATGAGCCGCTACCAGTCTGGTCTGTAATATGCATTTACAAGGTCCAATTCACCGTCCCGGCAGCAACGCGACGGTTGCTAAAGGTTCAGATACACAGCATCTTAAGTGCTAATGATCCGACGATCGGTTGTCAAATGCGACGATCGTTTCAATGTCCTTGCAGGAGGGGCAGATGGCAACTCAGATGGTCGGAAGCGACTTCATCGACCCGAAGATGCTGCTGCGCACGCTGAATTCCGCGAAGAAGGGGGACTTTTCGGTCCGTCTTCCGGTGGAACAGGCGGGCATGGCGGGAAAGATCGCCGAAGCGTTCAACGACATGATCGAGATGAACGAGCGGCTGGTCGAGGAGCTCAACAGGATCAGTACGAGCGTCGGTAAGGATGGTCGCCTCGGCCAACGGGCCTCCATCCCGACGGCGCAGGGTCGCTGGCAGGAGGCGATCGATTCGGTCAATTCTCTGATCGGCGATCTGGTGCAGCCCACTACCGAGGTCTCTCGGGTCATCGGCGCGGTCGCCAAGGGCGATTTGTCACAATCGATGGCCACTGACTTCGACGGCCGTCCGCTCAAGGGTGAGTTCCTCCGCACTGCCAAGACCGTGAACACCATGGTCGATCAGCTGGCCTCGTTCGCCTCCGAAGTCACACGCGTTGCTCGCGAAGTCGGCACCGAGGGAAAGCTGGGCGGCCAGGCCATCGTCAAGGGCGTTGCCGGCACCTGGAAGGATCTCACCGACAGCGTCAACTCCATGGCCGGCAATCTCACTGCGCAGGTCCGCAACATCGCCGCCGTTACCACGGCCGTCGCCAAGGGCGACCTCTCCAAGAAAGTCACTGTCGATGTCAAAGGCGAGATCCTCGAGCTCAAGAACACGATTAACACGATGGTCGATCAACTCGGATCGTTCGCTTCAGAAGTCACTCGGGTCGCTCGTGAAGTCGGAACGGAAGGAAAACTGGGAGGCCAGGCTGATGTCAAGGGCGTGGCCGGAACGTGGAAGGATCTCACCGACAGCGTCAACTCCATGGCCCGCAACCTCACCGATCAGGTTCGTAACATCGCCGGCGTCACCACCGCCGTCGCCAACGGCGACCTCTCCAAAAAGATCACGGTCGACGCGCAAGGGGAGATCCTCGAGCTCAAGAGCACCATCAACACCATGGTCGAGCAGCTCAACTCCTTTGCCTCCGAGGTTACGCGGGTTGCCCAGGAAGTCGGTTCCGAGGGAATCCTCGGTGGACAGGCCGAGGTCAAAGGTGTTGCCGGTACGTGGAAGGCGCTGACCGACAGCGTCAACCTCATGGCCGGCAACCTCACCGGTCAAGTCCGCAATATCGTCGAAGTCACGACTTCGGTTGCAAATGGCGACCTCTCCAACAAGATCACCGTCGATGTCAAAGGCGAGATCCTGCAGCTCAAAAACACGTTCAACACGATGGTCGATCAGCTCCGCTCTTTCGCCTCGGAAGTCACTCGTGTTGCCCGGGAAGTGGGAACGGAAGGGAAACTCGGTGGTCAGGCCGATGTGCAG
>DASZZV010000370.1:0-4119 GCA_035544835.1 Thermoanaerobaculia bacterium | reverse complement strand
CTCGCTCGACGCTCGGGATGACACCTGCGGCGAATCACTGCTTCCATCATCCACCATCTGACTTCTGCTATTCTCCCGGAAATTTTGAAGATCGTCCGCGCACTCGTTCCCTTTTCGGCGCTCGCTCTACTTCTGGTGGTCTGGCAATGCGGAGTCCTGCTGGCAAGGACCCATCTCGTTCCGGGCCCGTGGGCGGTGTTGCTCGCCATGCTCGAGCTGGCCCGGCGTGGACTCCTCATCAAGTACGTGGTGGCATCGTTGTACCGCGTCACCTGGGGATATATTTCGGCGGTGGTCGTGGGCATTCCGGTCGGCGTCGTTCTCGGCCTTCACAAACGCGGCGAGCTGGCTTTCAATCCGCTCATCCAGATCCTTCGGCCGATCTCTCCTCTGGCCTGGATTCCGATCTCCATCCTCTGGTTCGGTGTCGGAGACGTGGCCTCGATTTTCCTGATCTTTCTGGCGTCATTTTTTCCGCTCGTGGTGACGGCTATGAACGCCGTCCACAATGTCGACGCTGTCTATCTCAATGCCGGACGGAACTTTGGCCTCTCGCAGCGTGAGCTGATCCGCCGGATCATCTATCCGGCCATCATGCCGCAGATCATCGTCGGCCTCCGCATCACACTCGGCGTGGCCTGGCTCGTAGTCGTCGCCGCCGAGATGATCGCCGTGAGCTCCGGCCTCGGTTTTTTGATCGTCGACGCCCGCAACGCCGGCGACCGTTACGACCTGGTGATGGCCGGCATGGTGCTGATCGGTATCATCGGAATCCTGCTCGACGTGATGATGCGGCAGTTGGAACGATTGAAATCCATTCGATGGGGTTACGCTTCATGACTCAGGTCGCATCCATTGATTCCACAAAGGCAATGACCAACCCAGAACCGGAGCAGGCCCGGCGAGCCGTCCTCGAGGTCAGAGACCTGAGCATGGTTTTCTCCTCGGACGGGAAATCAACCGAGGTTTTGAAGGGGATCGACCTCGATGTCCGCGAGGGGGAGTTTGTCTGTCTGCTCGGCCCCTCGGGATGTGGGAAATCGACCCTGCTGAACATCTTGGCCGGCTTCCTGAAACCGACTGCTGGAACCGCGACAATCGACGGCGAGCAGGTCGACGGTCCCGACTCCAGACGCATCTTCGTCTTTCAGGAGCGGGGCGTTTTCCCCTGGCTGACCGTGGAAGGCAACATCGGCTTCGGAATCAACAATCTCCCCGACGGCCAGCGCAACGAGCGCATTGCGCATTACGTAAAGTTGGTCGGGCTGACCGGGTTTGAGAAATCGTATCCCCCGGAGCTGTCCGGCGGTATGAAGCAGCGCCTCGAGGTGGCCCGCGCGCTGGCGGTCAATCCAGACATCCTCTTTCTCGATGAGCCCTTCGGGGCACTCGACTCCATCACCCGGCTCCTGATGCGCAAGGAGCTGCTGCGTATCTGGGAGGCGGAAAAGAAGACGATCCTCTTCGTGACGCACGACATCGATGAGTCGGTGCAGCTGGCCGATCGGGTCCTCGTGATGTCGGCCAGGCCGGCCACGATTCGCAGGGTTGTCGAGATCGACATTCCTCATCCGCGCGACATCAGCGCACCTCGTTACCTCGAGCTGCGTGACAGTATTTTTGCCGAGATCGGGCTGGCGCACGGGGTTTGATGTGAAGAGGGTAGAGAACCTCCTGCTTCCGCTGCTGACCGCCGCGATCATTCTGGTGGCCTGGCATTACGGGGTAAAGCTCACGAAGACGAAGATTTTCCCGACGCCTTTCGAAGTTGTGCAGGGTCTTCGCCAGCTCGTTCATCGTGGAGTTCTCTGGTCTTACATACGGGACTCGCTGTTCCGCGTGTCGGTCGGATACCTTTTAGCAGCCGTGCTGGGAGTGCCCTTTGGAATTCTCATCAGCTGGTATCCGAAGCTGGGACGCGCTTTCAATCCGCTGATCCAGTTGCTTCGCCCCATCAGCCCTCTGGCCTGGATGCCGCTGGCCATCATCTGGTTCGGTGTGAGCAATGTCGCCCCGATCTTTCTGATCTTTCTCGGAGCGTTCTTCCCGATCGTCGTGGCCACGATGAACGGTGTGCGGAATGTCCCGGCGATGTACGTGCAGGCTGGCCGCAACTTTGGCCTATCCTCGTGGGACATGATGCGGCGGGTCGTTCTTCCGGCGATTCTTCCAAGAGTTCTCACCGGACTCCGCATCGCCCTCGGCATTGCCTGGCTGGTCGTTGTCGCGGCGGAGATGATCGCCGTCGACTCGGGATTGGGCTATCTCATCATCGACTCGCGCAACGCTGGCAAGCGATACGACCTGGTCATCGCCGGCATGCTGCTCATCGGCCTGATCGGCCTCGGTCTCGACATTCTTCTCCGACGCGCCGAGAGGCTGCAGTCGGTGCGGTGGGGATTTAATCAGTGAGAGGACGGGGTGGTTTTGTGTCATCCCGAGCAAGGGCGTGCTGGCGGGAGGGGCGAGGGACCTCACGAGCTAGTACATTCGAGATCTCTGGTGTTGCGGAATGTGAACTGAAAATGTACCAGTTTGCGAGGTCCCTCGCCCCTCCCGCACACCCGCCCTTGCTTCCAAGAAACTCCCTGTATTTACGCGGGTTCCCTGATGTGTCATCCCGAGCCGCAGCGAGGGATCTGGGCGGGGGCCCTTCCATCGTGGTGCTCGCAAACATTTTCGATGGCCAGGGGTCTGGCCCCCGCCCAGATCCCTCGCTGCGGCTCGGGATGACACCCACCCAGTTTCTTTTCTCAGTGGCAGCGCGCACGCTGTCCCTTGCTCGGGATGACAACAAATTCCCTGTTTCGACAGCCGGTGTGATAACGAGCAACCCAGCTAACAACAGCGAGCACCGAAATGACTGACAAAACAAAAATCACCATCGGCGTCGCCATCTGGATCGCGACCATCACCATTCTGCATCTCACGCTGAATGTGAACTGGGCTGTGGTCCTCAATGACCGGCTGCCACTCGACAAGCGAAAGCTCAACGTCGCCTATATACCGGTCACCTGACATCTCGCATGCCCGGTGACCGACTACATCTCGGCCTACTCGCGTTCCGGAGAGCTCTTCGTACCCAGGATGTTTCAGGGCTTTCCAGAGATCAAAGAAGCGCTGATCTCGAACAAGATGCAGGCCGCGTTCATGGTCGCACCGATGGCCGTCGCCCTGCGTGCTCAGGGCGTACCGATCAAGATCGTCTACCTCGGACATCGCTACGGAAGTGCCGTGGTCGTGCAGAAGAACGGCCCGGTGAAGAGCTTCACCGATCTGCGTGGCAAGGTCATCGCCATCCCGAGTCGTTTCTCCGACGAACGGCTGATCATCTACAAGGTCCTTCGCGAGTCCGGGATGACGGCCAAAGACGTCAGGCTGGTGGAGATGGCCCCCCCGGACGTTGCCGGCGCCCTGGCTGCTGGTGCAATCGACGCCTTCTCCATGGGCGAGCCCTATCCATCGCAGGCCGAGATGGGTGGTTATGGACGCGTCCTCTTTCACGCCCGGGAGCACTGGCCCGACTTCATTTCCTGCGTCCTGGTAGTGAGACAGGACGTCATCGACACGAAACCCGAAGCGGTTCAGGTGCTCGTTGACGGAATCGCCCGCTCCGGTCTCTGGCTCGAGGGCGGAAGGAAGAACCGCGAGCACGCCGCTGACTTCGTCGGCCGCTTCTACTATCGCCAGAATCCGAAGTTGTTGCGCTGGGCGCTGACAAAACCGATGGATCGCGTCATGTACACACCATTGTCGCCGCTGCGAAAGGACTTTGACCTGATTACCAGTCTCATGGTGGAATCAGGTGTTCTCGATCACCAGATTCCCTTCGAGGATTACGTCGACACGCAATTCGCCGAGGGGGCAAAGCACGAGACGGCCTGGAAATACGTGCCGGGGAGTCAGCACGCGGAGTAAGGGGCGAGGCGAGGGGTGATGAACGGTGTCATCCTGGGCCTAAAACGAAAGGAACGTCGTTGAAAGAGAGCGATGACAGCAGTTCGTCATTCTGAGCGATTGACCGCGGAGCGCGGCGTCTGAGTGAAAGAAACCAGGGTGTCATCCCGAGCGTCGAGCGAGGGATCTGGGAGGGGGCCTTGCGGTGTGGAGTCTTGGAGC
>DASZZV010000369.1:0-16853 GCA_035544835.1 Thermoanaerobaculia bacterium | reverse complement strand
TTACGATTGTGCGAGGCGCCGAAGGGTCGAGTCCCCCGCCCAGATCCCTCGCTCGACGCTCGGGATGACACCTCCGCAAAGCGGCCTAAATACTGGGAGTTTCTTAGAAGCCGCAGCGAGGGATCTGGGCGGGGGCCTTACGCCCTTGGCAATCGAAAACGTTCGCGAGCATCAGGATGGAAGGGCCCCCACCCAGATCCCTCGCTGTGGCTCGGGATGACACCAGGGAACCCGAGCAGATTCGGGCTAGCAATCGACCTGCGGAATGTCGAGAGCATCCGCCGCGCTGATCAGTCTCTGGTCGTACGAGGCGAGCTCCATTTCGAGCCCCTGGTCCTGCAGGAAGAGCAGGGTTGCAAGATGAAGTGCATCGAGTGTTCTGACCGGCGACGGAAAGGGTTCCGTCGCTCTCTGAAGCACCTGGCGTGACAGCTCGGCGATGGCCAGTGACTCGACGATCCGGCGCGCGGCATCACCGTGAGACTTCTCGAGTCCGCGGCGATGGATTGCATTCCAGAGCTCGTACTCCAGAAGGCGGCTCGTGACCAGCTCCCGCTCCCAGAAATCTTCGGGAGGATAGCGGTCTTCAGCCAGCAATTGCGCCAGAGCGACCGAGGTATCGAGGTAGATCATCTCTCCTCGCGCTCGTCTGCTAATTGCTTCATGATCTCGCGAAGCCGCGCCACAGGTTGCCTCGGCATGGCCGTCCGGCGATGCAGCGGTGGCGTGATCCATCCCTTCCGGACGGCCTCAGCCAACACGGCGTCGCTCACGGTTTCGCCTCGACCACTCTGAGGGGACGTGATTTCGGCGACGACCCGATCGCGGTCGGTGACGAGCACGGTCTCTCCTTGTGAGGCGATTCGGATGTATTCGCTCAGCTTGTTTTTCAGGACCTTAATCCCGACTGATCGCATTCCGCGAAAGTAGCCCCTGGTGGCTACCGTGTCAAGCGAGTCCTTGGATCGCCTTGTCGAGATAAACGTCGTAAGTGAACGCCCCGGCAGCGAAAAGGAGAAGACGGCAGCGCGTCCCATCGTTATCCTATTCGTATGAGCTACCCGCGGATCACTGTCGAGCCGGAAAAAATGGGCGGGATGCCTTGCATTCGTGGTCTGCGCATTCCCGTCGCCACGGTTGTAGGCATGTTGGCCGAAGGCGCCACCGAAGCGGACATCCTTCATGACTACCCCGACCTCGAGGGCGAGGATGTCCGCGAGTCGCTTCGCTTCGCCGCTGAAGCGCTGCGTGAGCGCCAGCTCCCAGCGATCGAACCGAAGTGAAGTTTCCGCGCCAATACTGGGGGTTCATGGAAGGCGCCATCACACCCGGATCGAGTGCTTCAAATAGAAGTTGTAGTCCTTCAACCGTTCGCGCAATCGGTCCACGATGGCCGCTGGTAGCTCGGCCTCTGAAGCGCCCACGTTAATCTCGACCTGATGCGCCGACTTGGCCCCCGGGATCACGGTCGACACCGCGTCCTCAGCGAGGACGAAGCTGAGGGCCGCTTCGGCCAGGGTTCGCGTCGCGCCGCCCACGATTCCCTTTACCTCGTCGATTTTCTCGATGACTTCCTCGAGACGACGGCGCGTGAGAAAGTTCTGCCGGATGTCGTCGGCGGCGAAGACCGAGTCGGCGCGGAACTTCCCGGTGAGTAGCCCCGAAGCAAGCGGAACGCGGGCGATGATTCCGTAGCCCTTCTCCTTTGCCTTCGGAAAGAGCTCTGCGGCCGGGGCCTGGTTGAGCACGTTGTAGAGCACCTGAAAGGTGTAACCCCAGCCCCGCTCCATGATCTCCATCCCCTCCTCGGGAGTGGAGATCGAGACGCCCCAGAAACGGATCTTGCCCCAGGACTGCAGCATCTCCATCGCTTCCTGGATCTCCTCTTTTCGAAGCTCGGCCAGGCCGGGGTTGTGGATCTGATAGAGATCGACGTAATCGGTGCGAAGCCGCTTGAGCGAGCCGTCGACAGCGTGGAAGATGTGCTGCTTGGTGAAGTCTTTCCGGTGCTCGCCGGCCGAAGTGCGGATATTGCCGACCTTGGTGGCGATGACCACGTTTTTGCGGTGACGAGAGAGAGCGAGGCCGATGAGCGACTCGCTTCGCCCGTGGCCGTAGATGTCGGCGGTATCGAAGAAGGTGACGCCGAGCTCGCGGGCCCGGCGGACCGCCGCCAGCGACTGGTCGTCGGAGGTCTTGCCCCACCCGATGGGAACGCCCGAGGCTTCCATGGCGCCGCCAATCGGCCAACCGCCGAATCCGATCTCGCTGACGGTAATGCTGGTCTTACCGAGTTGTCTATATTTCATGAATATTTAAAGCAGCTTTAAATCCTGTTTCAATGAAACTTTAATCCCAGTTATCAGCTGGATTCCGATTCCTTAATCATAAACGAATCTGCCGGACATCTTCCATTTCTCTGAAGGACCGAAGGAAGTTCAATGTCTCCGGATCGAGCGGCGTGTCGATGGTGACGATGGCCATGGCCGTTCCGCGTCCGCTAGCGCGAGCCAGATTGTATTCGGCAATGTTGATGTCGCGATCACCGAGAATCGTTCCGATCTTCCCGACCACGCCCGGCACGTCCTTGTTGACCATGTACAGCAGGTAGCCTTCGGGCTTGAACTCGACGCGGAAGTTGTTGACCGACACGATCCGCTGGTTCTTCTCGCTGAACAGAGTCGCCGAGCTGCACAGCTCCCCTTTGGTGGTCTGCACGCGAATGGTGATCAGGTTCGTGTAGTCGATCGGCGAGGTGTGCACCGTGGCGCTGAAGTTGATGCCGCGCTGCTCGGCCAGCGACAGCGCGTTCACAAAGTTCACGGTCTGATTCAGGTGAAAGCTGAGCAGCCCCTTGGCCGCGGCGACGGAAAGGATCTTGGTGAGTCTCTCTTCGATTCCCCAGAGCTCGATGGCCGCCCAGGTCACTGGCCCCTGGGCCAGTTGGGCCATGAATGAGCCGAGCTTCTCGGCCAGCACGATCAATGGCGCCGCATCGGAGTCGGAGACGCCCTCGAAGGGAAGGTTGACTGCAGAGACGAAGATCGATCCTCTCAGAGCTTCGATGACCATCTCGGCGGTCTGCACCGCGACCCGGTCCTGAGCCTCCACCGTGTTTGCTCCGATGTGTGGCGTTAGGATGATGTTCTTTGCCGTCAGGAGAGGATTGTCTTTCGACGGAGGCTCCTCCTCGAAAACGTCGACCGCGGCGATGGAGACCTTACCCGACTCCAGCGCTGCGACTAACGCGCTCTCCTCATAGATCCCACCGCGGGCGCAGTTCACGAGGGCGACGCCGTCCTTCATTTTCAACATCTCGGCGGCTCCGATCATGTGGCGCGTCTCGTCGGTCATGGGCGTATGCACGGTGATGACGTCGCAGCTCGACAGGAGTCCATCGAGGTCCACCATCTCGGCGCCCACTTTCTCGGCTACGGAGGGAGCGATGTATGGATCGTAGGCCAGGACCTTCATACCGAAGGCGCGAGCCCGGATGGCGACTCTGGTTCCTATGCGCCCGAGTCCGACGATTCCGAGGGTCTTATTGTTGAGCTCCATCCCCAGGAACTTCGCCCGCTTCCATTCGCCGCGTTTCACGGAGGCATCGGCCTGCGGGATGTTGCGGCAGAGCGCCAGCATCATGGCCATGGTGTGCTCGGTGGCCGACATGATGTTGGCCGTCGGCGCATTGATGACCAGGATTCCCTTCTGCGTGGCCGCATCGACGTCGACATTGTCGAGGCCGACGCCGGCTCTGCCAACGATACGCAGGCGATTGCCGGCATCGACGAGCTCCTGCGTGACGGCAGTGCCGCTGCGCGTGATGAGGGCGTCGGTCTCGGCGACGGCATCGAGCAGCGCCTGGCCGGAAAGGCCGGGCTCGTAGCGCAGCTCGATGTCTTCAGCCAGCCGCAGGATCTCCAGCCCCGATTCGGCCAGCGAGTCGGTGACGAGGACTCGATAGCTCATGCCTGGCTCCCGTCGGCGCAAACCTCGCCCAGCACCTGAAGCATCGACTCCAGAGCTGAAATGGTGATGTCTCCCATATGCCCGATTCTGAAGGTCTCTTCCTTCCACTTCCCGTACCCGCCGCCGAGGACGTAACCGCGCTTCTTCATCGCCGCAACTACCTCGGGTGCGCTTTGGCTCTTTGGCCGCAGGGCGGTGATGCTCATCGAGCCCTGCTCGATGGGACAGGATGGCTCGGCGTAGCTTGCCGTTCGCTCTCGCGTGATGCGTCGCATCTCTTCATGTCTCTTCCATCGCTTCTCCAGCCCCTCACTGCGAAGAATGTGCGCGAGCTGCGCCGCGAGCGCGTAGTAGTGCGGAATGGACGGCGTGAAGGGAACACCACCGGAGTCGAGGTTCTTCTGAAATTCGAGGAAGTCGAAGTAAGTCCCGCGGTAGGGTTTGCGCGCCGCGCTCTGCATGGCCCGCTCAGAAATCGCGAAGACCGTAAGCCCGGGAGGAAGAGCAATCCCCTTCTGTGTGCTGGCCACACACACATCGATGTCCCATTCATCGAAGAGCAGCGGGGCGCTTCCGAGCGAGGAGACGGCGTCGACAAGGATCAGCGTGTCCGCCGAGACTGCCCGGATGACGCTGGCCAGTTCGCGGACATCGTTCATGACGCCGGTCGAAGTCTCGCTATGCGTGATGGTCACGGCATCGTAGTGATGATGCCGGCCTTTGAGATGATCGCCGAGACGAACAGGGTCGATCGATTCGCCCCACGGAACGCTCAGGTGGTCGGCCTCGAGGCCGAGTTGCTCGGCGATGCTCAGCCAACGCTCCGAGAAGGCGCCGCAGGTCGTGACCAGAACGCTGCGGGGAACGCAGTTGATCAACGCCCCTTCCAGCATACCGGTGCCGGAACAGGTCGCGACGAAGGCGTGCTGTTTCGTGCGAAAAAGCTCTTTCACGTCGGTCAGAATTCCTCGGGCCAGCTCCTTGAACTCGCCACTTCGATGGCCAAGCATCGGATGGGTCAATTCGGCCAGAATCTCGGGGCGGACCCAGGTCGGGCCGGGGATGAAATACTTACTCTCGGTCATGACGTGCCTCTCAGAATGATATCGACCAGTGGTTGGAGCCGCGGTTCAGTGAGGTAGATCGGAGATGCGGCGCGGACGGCTTCGCGGATTCGGACACCGCCGAAGCCGATGAAAAGATCGACGGCGCCCTTCGCTTCGAGGTCGGAGACTCCGTCGCCGACCATCACCGCCTTGCCGTGTGTTCGTGCGCGAATATTCATGATCTCGAGCTCCTTGCCTCCTGAACGCGCCAGTGGGGAGCGACGGTCGAAATCGCGGTATCGGCCGTCTTCGTCGAAGAGAAGCTTCACGGCGTGCACGGCTCGTTCGGGCAGGCCGAGATAATCTGCCAGCGGCAGGATGGCCTGGGCGATCCCGGCTGACAGGAGGTGAATCTCCACTCCGTTTGCACGCAGCTCGCGGAAAACGCTCAGGGCATCGGGGAGAAGGGAGGCGACGTAACGCGAGCCAAGCACCATCACGTCCTGCGAGGTTGGCTTGATGATCTCCAGCCGCCTTCCGTAGACCTCGTCGATGGCGATGCTGCCGTCCATGGCCGCTTCCGTGAGACGCGCGATCTCAGGATTGCCGCCAGCAAGCTCGTCGATCCCCTCGATCGTTACCAGCGTCGAGTCGACGTCGAAGAATGCCAGATGATAGGCGGCGCTCATGACGGCTCCGCGGGGGAAGAAGCCAGCTGCCTCTTGTGTGGCACAGGCACTCTTGCCTGTGTGCCGCGGCGTCGAGCCGCGGCGTTCCTGCTGCAATTCAACAGGGAAGTCGGCCTCGACGGCCGACACACAGGCAAGAGTGCCTGTGCCACACAAGAAGCTGAGAGGTTCATTACCAGACAGCTCATGCCTGCCCCGAGACGATTCCGATGATCTCGGCGAAACTCTCGAGGAAGTAATCAGGTGAGGATTCCCGCAGCAGTTCGCGACTCGACGATCCTGTCGCGATCACGGCCACGTCGATGCCGGCATTGCGCGCCGCCTCGACATCGACCGGCATATCGCCCACGAACAAGGAGCTTCCGGGATCGCCGCCGGCGCGCTCGATCGTGGCCAGGACATGGCGTCCATCTGGTTTTCGCGTACCGGCCAGATCGGGGCCGACGATTGCCTGAAAATGTCGGGCGATGCCGAGGTGAGCGAGAATCTTTTCCGAGAAGCCGGTCGGCTTGTTGGTGCAGACACTCATGGCGATTTTCATCGCCTCCAGCTTCGAGAGCGTCTCCTCGACTTCTTCCAGCATGCGCGACTGCTCGCAGCAGACCTCGTCATATCGTTGTTCGAACGTGGTGCGCGCTGCGTGCGTTACCTGATCGGCGCCGAGGGCTCGTTCCAGCAGCTTCTCCACGCCGTCCCCGACAAAGCCGCGAATGGTCTCAACCGTGACCGGCTGTTGTTCGAGAGATGACCTGGTGTGGTTGATGGCCGTGGCCAGCGCCTCGTAGGAATCGACGAGCGTCCCGTCCAGATCGAACACGATGGAGCGATACGATTTCAAGATGACGGGATTGTATCCAGAAAGTCTGCCAACGCCGGGACATCATCCGGCGAGAAGCGCCTCAATGCAGTCGACAGGCCGGCTCTGCTGACGACCGCCCGAGCCGTGCCATCGAGCGGTGGCAGCTCGGCGCCGGGTTGCCACACGGCGATTCTCGGCCACGAGCTCTCACTCTTGAATCCTTCCACGAAAACCACCTCGGTACGCACCGACGACACGATCGTCTGCGCCGAGGCGTTCTGGCGTGGTGTCGCAGAGCGTTTGCCGGAAATCCAGCGGGTGATGGTGTCGGCGGAAACGAGGACCACGTCGTCGGCTCCCCCCTCGACGAACTTCTCGGCGTCGCCGCCGGCCTTTTCGTCGATCACATTGTGATGTGTGTGTTTCACGACGCCGACGGTGCGACCTCGTCTTCTGTATTCGGCCATGAGCGCCAGAATCAGCGTGGTCTTCCCCGACCCCGAATAGCCGATGAAGCCCGTGATGTGAGGATTTCGTGTCATCTGTGAACGTTCTGTGAGCGAGTCGTTCGCCCGAAATCATTGTCTACCGGACCGCGGTTGTCTCGGGCATGCGCAAACAGTCTGTTCTCCTGATCGTGCTGGCGTCCCTTTTCCTTCCGATGCTCGCAAGTGCCGCTCCATCTTCTGCACCGCCGTCGCCGATCGACATTTCGGCGACGGTCCTTGGCGACACGCCTGATGGTGTAGCTGTCCGCGTCGATCTGCACTTCAAGCCCTCAGAAGATACCGGCGATCTTCCCGTGGTGGTTCAGGGATCGATTCTCCAGCAGGGTAAGGTCGTTCGAAACTACCGCTACGCTCTTCCGCCGGGAGCAAAAGACTCCTACTCATTCGTGATCTCGCTGCCGTCAGGAACGGTGACGATCGAAGCCAGGGTCATGGTTCCGCTAGAAGAATCTGCTCCGGTGATCCTGGCTAAAGGCTCGCGCGATCTGGCCGTTGCTGTTGCTGGGAAACCCTTTGTCGCCTCAACCGGCGACACAGCGGACGCGATCGTCGCCGAAGGAGCCGCCACCGAGTCTACTGGCGCTGTACGCATCCGAGCTCCTCGCCGCGATGTCGCGCCCAATCTCTTCATCGTGGACGTCGATGTCAAGGACCCGGTGCAGAAGGTTGAGTTCTGGGTCGAGGGAAAGAAGATCTTCTCGAAGAATGCGCCACCGTATCGCGCCGAGCTCGACCTGGGACAGATTCCGCGCCGCGTTGAGGTCCGCGTAGTCGGCTACGACCGCACCGGTAAATACGTCGACGCCGATGCCTGGGTCGTCAACGAGCGCGACAATCCTGTAGAGGTCAAGATCACCCGAACCATCACTGCCGATGGGATCTCGCACTTCAAGCTCAGCGTGCAGAATCACGATGACGCTCCTGCGGCGAAAGTAGTGTTTTTTGCCGGCGACAAGAAATTGTCGGAGTGGACAAGCCGCGGCCCTTACGCACTCGATCTCCCGGGCACTCGGCTGGCCGGTTTTGAGTTTGTCCGCGCCTCGGTTTTCGACGCAGCCGGGCTGGAGCTGGCCTCCGACCTCCTGTTCCTCGACGGGCAGCGCTACTCCGAAGAGCTAGAGGTCAACCTCATCGAGCTTCCCGTGTCGCTGCTCGACCGAAGTGGCGCACCGGTCGTCGATGCAAAGCAGGAGGAGTTCGCTGTTGCCGAGGAGGGAAAGCCACAGAAGATCTCTAGCTTCAATTTCGCCAGCAACCTCCCTTTGGCGGTCGGTGTCCTGGTCGACCATTCCGGAAGCATGAAGCCGCGCATCGCGCAGGCACGTTCGGCTGCGATCGATTTTTTTCAGCAGATCATTCGCGCTCGTGACAAGGCCTTCTTCGGCGGATTCTCGTGGCAGGCTTCCAGGGTGTCGCCGTTCCTCAGTGACCTCGAGGCCCTCAGGAATCAGGTCGCGTCGATGCCGGACGCCGAGGGGGGAACGGCGCTGTACGACGCCATCGTGACCGGGCTGTACAAGTTCCGGGATCTCAATGGCCGAAAGGCGCTGATCATCGTCACCGATGGCGAGGACACGGTGTCACGAGTCTCCTACGACGAAATGCTGAACTACGTGCGCGCGGCTCGGATCCCGATCTATTTCATCGGCATCGGAATCACTCCCTTCGGCGGCGGCAAGATCAAGTCGCTGGCTGCGGAAACAGGCGGGGTGGTCTACCTCATCAGAAATGCCGATGCGCTGAAAGAGACCTACGCGAAGCTGGAGAAGGAGCTCCGGTCACAGTACCTGATCGGCTATTACAGCGAGGCCTCGAAGAAGGATCAGAAGTATCGCACCGTCGAAGTGAAGGTGGCGCGGCCGGATGTGCAGGTGAGGACGATTCGGGGATATATCCCGTAGGAACCATGCGGCAACAGGACACAGCCGACGGATCCTACACTTCAAGCTCCGCGTACAGCCCTTCGACAGCACGGGTGCCAGGATGAATGATTCGCTGCCGCCACTGGCCTGGGACGTTGGTTCTGCGCAGGATTTTGAGAGTGTAGAGGCCCTCGGTGAAGGCGACTCCTTCGAATGCTACCTGCTGGACGGAAGACGGGTCGTACGTCTCGCCATGCACGCCGCTGCCTCCGCTTCGCTGCGCCGGGAGATGATTCTTCTTCCTCACCTTCAGAGACAAATCGACGTTCAGATTCCCAACATCGACGGATCCGGGGTCGGCGTCATCTCGGGAGAGCGGTTCGTCTGCTATCCCCTCGTTCCCGGGATACCCCTGACTCCCGAAGTGTTGGCAGGTGTGAACATGGGCTGCCGCCTGGATCTGATTCAGCAGATCGCGTGGGTTGCAGCACAGCTTCATAGCTTTCCCATTGAATTGGCAAGTTCCTGTGGAGTCCGCGAATTGACTCCTCGCGAGTATCTGCCCGGCCTCCTACGCGAGGCTGAATCGGCCATCAGTCACCACCTGGACCCTAACGTCTGGAAATATCATCAGCGTCTGGTCGAGCTCTATCTCGACACGCCGGAGCTTCAGGCTTACCGTCCGGCGTTTCTCCACGGCGATTTCTCGCCCGACCATCTTCTGGTTGATGCGACCGCCTGCACCTTGACTGGAGTGATCGATTTCAGCGACTGCTGCATCGGCGACCCGCACTGGGACCTCATCTACATCCTTCAGCACTACGGTAGCGCGGTGCTGGACGAGTTGCTGACGACCTATCATCCTGGCGACAAGCACCGCACGGAACAGCGCATTCGCATTTATCAGGAACTGAACAACGTTCAGTATTGCCTGTCCATGCACGCCGACGGCGATGACGAGGCCTTCGCCGAAGCAGTGCAGGTTTTGACCGAGCAGGCGTCAGGCCAGCGCGCCATTGTGAGCCCCAGCGAGGACTAAGCACCTCCGCCCAGCCAACTACTTTTTCTTTTTCTCCGCAATCTCCCCTCGCCTTCTGGCCGCCCATCCTTCGATGATCTTTTGCGGGCTTCGTGACAACGCCAGTGCATCGGGAGGTACGTCCTTGGTAATTGTCGAACCGGCTCCGACATATGCTCCCTTCCCCACTCGCACCGGCGCCACGAGCTGGGTGTCGGAGCCGATGAAGACGCCGTCCTCGAGGATGGTCTTGTTCTTGTTCACACCGTCGTAGTTACAGGTGATTGTCCCCGCCCCGATGTTGACGTCCTCGCCGATGTCGGCGTCGCCGATGTAGGAAAGGTGCGAGGCCTTGGCTCCTTTACCGAACACCGCCTTCTTCGTTTCGACGAAGTTCCCGACCTTAACCTTCGCGCCGAGCACGGTTCCGGCGCGGAGGTGGGCGTAGGGACCGACCGAGGCATCGTTCTCGATCACGCTCTCCTCGGCCACAGTGCCGGTCTTGATGGTCACGCGATCGCCGACGCGAACGTCGATGAGGTGACTCCCGGGAAAGATGACGCAGTCCGATCCAATGACCGTCTTTCCCTCGAGGGTTACGAATGGGTAGACGATCGTGTCTTTGCCGATGGTCACGCCGCCGTCGATCAGGGTCGACTCGGGATTCCGGAATGTCACACCCGCAACCATCAGCCGCTCGATGGTCCGCCGGGAGAGCTCCTTCTCGACCGCAGCGAGGTCAGCGCGCGAGTTGACGCCCAGCGCCTCGATCGGATCCGCGATCATCGCTCCGACTCTCTCCCCACGCTTCGTCGCTGCTCCGATTACGTCGGTCAGGTAATACTCGCCCTGAGCGTTGTTCGAAGAGAGAGCAGCGAGGTCGTCGAAGAGGCGCGCGGCATCAAAAACATAGATGCCGGCGTTGACTTCGCCGACCCGCTTCTCTTCTTCCGTTGCGTCCTTCGCCTCGACGATCCGCGCTACCGCTCCGTCGCTGGAACGGATCACCCGGCCATATCCCGCCGGTTCGTCCAGCTTCATCGAGAGCAGGGTGACGGCATTTGCAGAAGCGCGATGTTCCTCGACGAGTTTCTCGAGGGTCTCGAGCCGCGTCAGTGGAACATCTCCGGAAAGGACGAGGATGGCGGCGGCGGACGATGTGATCAAAGGCCTGGCCTGAAGGACGGCGTGTCCCGTTCCGAGCTGCCGTTCCTGAATCGCAAACTGCGCCCGATCCCCGCAATGGGCCCGAACAGCGTCCCGGTCGTGTCCGATGATCACAATCGGTTTCTGAGTCGATACCTGCCCGGCAAGATCGAGAACATAGTCGATCAGGGCCTGCCCACCGGCGCGATGCAGCACCTTGATCCGCGACGATTTCATTCTCTTCCCCTGGCCGGCCGCCAGGACCACAACACGAATGTTGTCGTTAGACATCAAGCCTCCGCATCCGCTCGAGACTATGTCCGTAGCGGTCATACAGGCGAAACAATGTTTGCGCCAGGGCTTCGGAATCGTGGCGCACGTAGTTGCCTTCCGAGATGATGTCGCCGAAAAACGGGGTCACGCCGAGGTCTCGAATGGCGTTCACGTCAAAGACTACGGGATGCTGATTCTGCTCGGCATAGGTCTGCAGGATGGCCTCGGACGGGCGCCGTCCGTTCATGACCATGACGTCGACCACGAGTCCGGCGTGCTCCACGATGGCGCTCAAATGATCCTCGGCCGAGTAACCGTCGGTCTCGCCGGGCTGCGTCATCACGTTGCAGTTGTAAACACGTAACGCCCGCGCGTCACGAATGGCCGCGGCAAGCTTATCGATCACCAGGTTGGGAAGGATCGAAGTGTAGAGCGAGCCTGGGCCGATGAT
Organism: Thermoanaerobaculia bacterium; assembly: GCA_035544835.1. Lineage (GTDB taxonomy): Bacteria > Acidobacteriota > Thermoanaerobaculia > Gp7-AA8 > Gp7-AA8 > DASZZV01. The sequence goes on along the minus strand of DASZZV010000369.1, from coordinate 5,091 downwards.
GATCAGGTGGGCCGCTTCGATGGCGGCGAGAGCCCGCTCCACCGGCACTGCGTCGGGGGGCTCGATGCCGAGATGAACAATGCGCGCGTGCTGGCCCCCTGCGGTCCGGCCTGGATCGCCGCTGATGGCCGTTTCGCCGAGGAGCTCAGTACCATCTTCACAGGTCGCCCGAAGACGCACGTCGGCGAGAGTAGACGGATAGATTTCGCCGCGGATGGCCAGGACTTCAGACGCGGCCAGGATCGCTGACTCGAAGTTTCCGGTGATATCGGTCAACGCGGCGATGAGGAGATTCCCGAGCGAGTGCCCCTGAAGAGCGGACTCATTCTGGAAGCGATAGTTGAAAAGACGGGAAAGGAGCTGCTCCTCCTCGGCCAGCGCCACGATGCAGTTTCGGATGTCGCCCGGAGGCAGCATGCTGAACTCGCGACGAAGCCGGCCGGAGCTGCCTCCTTCGTCGGTCACGGTCACGATGGCACCGAGTCGCTGAACGCTCCAGGTCCCCTCGGCGTCAACGTAACGTTTGAGTCCGCGGAGAAGGGTAGAGAGGCCGGTTCCGCCTCCGATTGCAACGATGTTGAGGCTAGCCCGCATTTCTCACACGGTTTTTGCTGCGGAATCGGATAGCAGCCGGTCTGCTTCGTTGCACAGCATCTTCGCTCTTCAACATAGCATCGACTATGCCTTCGTCGTGAAACGCCGTGCTCGGAGAGCCTACTTCTTCTTCAGCTCAGTGAGGACGAGCTTGGCGACGGCCTTGAGAGTATCGAAGACGCCGGTGCCGCTATTGGCGACTGCCTCGAAGGTCGGCTCGCCCTTGAAATTGAGTTGCTGGTACATCGTCCCGGCCTCGACGGCGGTGGGGAGGTCGCGCTTGTTCATCTGCAGCGCGTAAGGAATGGTCTGCAGTTCGTAGCCCTGCTCCTTGAGATTGCGCTCCAGGTTCTGGAGGGACTCGATGTTCGCTTCCATTCTGGCTTCTTGAGAGTCGGCGACGAAAATCATGCCGTCTACACCCTTGAGGATCAGCTTGCGGGAGGCATCGTAAAAGACCTGCCCGGGCACGGTGTAGAGGTGGAATCTGGTTTTGAAGCCACGGACGGTGCCGAGATCGAGAGGAAGAAAGTCGAAGAACAGAGTGCGGTCGGTTTCGGTGGCCAGCGAGATCAACTTACCTTTGGCTGTGGGATTAGTCTTGTCGTAAATCCACTGGAGGTTCGTGGTTTTGCCGCACAGTCCGGGACCGTAATAAACGATCTTGCAATTGATCTCGCGCGCTGCGTAATTGATGAAAGTCAAAGTCGCTTAACCCGCCAGCACCATATCAGTCAGGTCGCAGATCATTCGCTGAAAAGGCTGTCGATATCCTCGTCGGTGATCTCGGCGAAGGGTGAATCGAACCGATTGGCCTGGTTTCCCCGCTCGAACTCGGCTTTCTTCACAATGGCCTCGAAAGTCTTCTCGAGCTCCTGAGAAGCTTTCTTGACGCGGAGACGCACCAGACCCAGTGACGACTTCTCGTCGAAGATGACGACGAGAATGACTCTCTGCGCGACGAGCGATATGTGGATGTTGTCGCGCTCCCCTTCATGAAAGAGGATTGAGAATTCCTTCTCACCGATGAGTTTTGCTAGGCCGTCGGTAGCGGCGACGTTTCCGGCCGTAAGCGAGGCCAGTGAGGTCGCATCGACGCCCTTCATATCGCCGTGAGCGGCAATTTGCTGGCCGTTCTTGTCGACGAGGAAGACGATTTTTGAGTTCGAGTCACCCTGCAGACGGGAGAGGATCTCCTTGATCTGCAGGTACTCCTCCTCATACATGATTAAATCAGGAGAAGCCATTCACACGCACCATTCCATACATTCGAGCCTCGATGTATAGCATATATGCAACAAAGGTGACCACCCCGGGTTATCGCTGTTTCTCCTGCGCCATTGGAGAGTTAAAGCGGGGAGGCGGCATTCTGGCGCATCTCCGAGGGGAGCGGGCGCCTCGCCCGCTCTGCAGCTCAACGCGCCCCGATTCTTCGAGCATTCGCTCGAAGAGCGGGCGAGGCGCCCGCTCCCCTCGGAGATGCCCGATGATTCAATGGCCCCCGCGCTCAGATGTCGCGTCTTCCCTCCAGGGCCTTCGACATGGTGACGTGATCGGCATATTCGAGGTCTCCACCGACGGGAAGACCGAAGGCCAGACGGGTCACGCGCACGTTCATCGGCCGGAGCTGCTGGGCGACGTAGAGAGCCGTGGTCTCGCCTTCGACGTTGGGATTGGTCGCCACGATGACCTCTTTGATCTCACCACCCTGCACTCGTCTGACCAGGCCGTCGATATCGATTTCGTCGGGACCAATGCCTTTGAGCGGCGACAGAGCTCCCAGCAAAACGTGATAGAGGCCTTGGAAATCCCGGGTCCCTTCCACCGTGGCGATATTGAAAGCCTCCTCGACGACGCAGAGTACCGACGGATCGCGGCGTGTATCCGAGCAGATCGCGCAGGGGTCGATGTCGGTCATGTTGTTGCAGTTCGAACAGCGGAAGATACGGCTTTTGACCTCCAGGATGGCATTCGCCAGAGCCTCGGCGTCCACCGCCGGCCGCTTGAGGATGTGGTAAGCCAGCCGCGAGGCCGATTTCCCGCCGATGCCGGGGAGCTTGGTGAGCTCGTTGATCAGATTCGCTAGAGGGGGAGCGGTCATTGATTGCCTCTTGTGTAGCACAGGCACTCTTGCCTGTGTGTCGGCCGTCGAGGCCGACTTTTCTGTTGGATTGCAGCAGGAACGCCACGGCTCGACGCCGCGGCACACAGGCAAGAGTGCCTGTGCCACACAAGAACCATCCTAGAACATCCCCGGAAGTTTCCCGCCAGCCAGGCCGCCCAGCTGTGACTGCATCGCCTCGTCGACCTTGCGGGCCGCCTCGTTGACGGCTGCCAGCACCAAATCCTGCAACATCTCGACATCATTCGGATCGACGACCTCTTTGTCGATGGTGAGCGAGAGCAGCTCCTTGGAGCCTGACATCTCCGCTTTGACCATGCCGCCACCGGCCGTTCCTTCGACCTTGACCTCGGACATCTGGCGCTGCATCTGCTCCTGCATCTGCTGCGCTTGTTTCATGAGCTGCTTGATGTTCATGACACCTCCGTTGTCCGCTTGCCACCGCGGGGCGTTACTACTTCTCCGCCAAGATGCTTTGCGAAGGATTTCACGACCGGGTCTTCGAGAACAGTAGCCCGAGCTGGTGAAACGGTCTGTTCGGCCGGCCTGGGCGGAGCTCCGAGCACGGGCCGAACCTTCAGCGGCCTGCCGTAAGCCTGAGCGGCCAGTTTCCCGATCGATTCGAGTTGTTCCTTGTCGGCGATGTAATCGTGCGCAAACTGATCCTTCTCGTCGAACTCGATGACAAGATCGGATCCCTCGACCGCGGATCGTCTGGCCTGCTCGAGGTAACTGGCAGTCATCCGTCGCTGGGTCTGAACCAGAGCGATCAAAGCCGTGAATTCCTCGCCTCGTTCCGCGGGCTTCGACTCGGCTTCTTCTCGATCAGGTTGTGGTGAAACGATTGGAGCTTCCGCTCTCGGAGCTGTTCTACGCTGCACTGAGGGAGGAGAGGGCGAGGCCGAGGGGCGTGCCTGTGACGGCGCGGCGGTCGGAAGGTTTCCACCCGACGCCAGCACCGCCTCGATGGACTTGAGCCGGGGGAACGTAGCAGCTTTGAGAAGAGCGATCTCGACGGCGAGCCGCTGATGCTCGCAGCGATTGATCAGGTCATCCTCACCCAGGAGCAGCGAGGTGACTCGCAGAAGGTCGGCATAGGCGAACTTGCCAGCCAGGGAGCGGGCTGTTTCTCTCGTTTCGGGGTCAGCGTTGAGCATTCCCTCGCTGGCGCCTCCGGCGACGAGCAGGAGGTCACGTAGAAAAGAGAGAATGTCGCGGAAAAGCAGCTTGAAGTCACGCCCGTTCTCAGCGGCCTCCTGAAGGAGCCCGAGCAACCGCGCCGAATCGCCGTCGAAGATGCTCTCGACGAGAGCACCGAAAAGCTTCGAATCGGACAGGCCGAGAATCGTGGCGACGTCGGAGGATGTGACGTGTTTTCCGCTGAAGGCGATGATCTGATCGAGCATCGACAGCGAATCGCGAACACTGCCTTCGCCACGGCGGGCCACCGTCTCGAGTGCTCCGCGCTCGGCGTCGATCCCTTCGGCGGCGCAGATCGTCGCCAGGCGGTCGACCAGCTCTTCCATTGTGATCTTCCGCAGCATGAGCTGCTGGACGCGCGAGAGGATGGTGGCCGGGACCTTCTGCATCTCGGTCGTCGCCATCATGAAGACGACATGCGGCGGAGGCTCCTCAATCTGTTTGAGCAGCGCGTTCCAGGCCTGACCCGATAGCGAGTGCACCTCGTCGATGATGAAAATCCGCTTGTGATCCCGGGCCGGCTGAAACTGCATCAACTCGCGCAGGTCACGCACATCCTCGGCTTTCGAGTAGGTCGCTGCGTCGATCTCCCGCACGTCGAGATCGATTCCCTCGGTGATTTCGCTGCAGGTGATGCACTCGTTGCACGGCTCTTTGGCCGGACCCTTGACGCAGTTGATGGCTTTAGCGAGGATCCTGGCGCTGGTGGTCTTGCCGACGCCGCGAACACCGGAGAAGAGGTAAGCGTGATGCAGCCGGCCGCTCTCGATGGCATTCTGAAGCGTGCGGACCACGGACTCCTGCCCGATGATGTCGCGAAAAAATTGAGGGCGGTATTTGCGCGCCAGCGCCTGATAGCTCATGAGAGGCGAAATTGAAAATTGAAAATTGAAAATTGAAAGAGTGAAATAGTCATGTCAAGCATTCTCCACGTTTTTTCAATTTTCAATCGTTGTCATCCTGAGCCGCAGCGAAGGATCTGGGTGGGGGCCCTTCCATCGTTATACTCGCGAACATTCTTAATTGCCAAAGGGGTAAGGCCCCCGCCCAGATCCCTCGCTGCGGCTTCTAAGAAACTCCCAGTATTTAGGCCGCTTTGCGGAGGTGTCATCCCGAGCGTCGAGCGAGGGATCTGGGCGGGGGACTCGACCCTTCGGCGCCTCGCACAATCGTAA
>DASZZV010000368.1:0-44697 GCA_035544835.1 Thermoanaerobaculia bacterium | reverse complement strand
CGCCTCGCACAATCGTAAGAGAGCTCCAAGACTCCACACCGCAAGGCCCCCTCCCAGATCCCTCGCTCGACGCTCGGGATGACACCCTGGTTTCTTTCACTCAGACGCCGCGCTCCGCGGTCAATCGCTCAGGATGACAATGGTTCATTTGGGCTTCAACAACGTGCCACCTTTGTTCTACCGCTCTGGATGACTCATCAGCGACTTTTTCAATTTTCAATTTTCAATTCCCGCGATCAGCGGGTCAGCTGCCGGTACTTGATCCGATGCGGCTGGTCTGCTTCGATTCCGAGGCGGGCCCTTCGATCGGCCTCGTAATCGGAATAGTTGCCCTCGAACCAGACTGCCTTGCTGTCACCCTCAAAAGCGAGGATGTGCGTGGCGACGCGGTCGAGGAACCACCGATCATGGCTGATGATCACGGCGCACCCGGCGAAATTTTCGAGCGCCTCTTCCAGCGCGCGCATGGTGTTCACGTCCAGGTCGTTGGTCGGCTCGTCGAGGAGGAGCACATTGGCTCCTTCCTTGAGCATCTTGGCGAGATGAACGCGATTGCGCTCTCCGCCGGAGAGGTTGCCGACTTTCTTCTGCTGATCGGAACCGGAGAAGTTGAATCGAGCCACGTAGGCGCGGGAGTTGATCTGCCTGGTTCCGAGCACGACGATGTCCAGGCCGCCGGAGATCTCTTCCCAGATGGTCTTGGCAGGGTCGAGAGTGCGGCTCTGATCGACGTATCCGAGTTTCACAGTTTCACCGAGGCGGATGCTTCCGCCGTCGGGCTTCTCTTCGCCGTTGATCATGCGGAAGAGGGTCGTCTTGCCGGCTCCATTGGGGCCGATGATGCCGACGATGCCACCAGCCGGCAGCCTGAAGGTCATGCCTTCGACCAGAAGGCGGTCGCCGTAACCCTTGGCGACGTCGTCCGCTTCAATGACCACGTTACCCAGGCGCGGACCGTGCGGGATGTAGATCTCGAGCTCCTGTGCGCGCTTCTCGGTTTCTTCGCTGAGAAGCTCCTCATAGGCATTGATGCGCGCCTTGCCTTTGGCGTGACGCCCTTTCGGTGACATGCGAATCCACTCCAGCTCCCGCTGGAGCGTCTTCTGTCGCTCGCTCTCCGACTTCTCTTCCTGCTGAAGCCTGTTCTGCTTCTGTTCCAGCCACGAAGAATAGTTGCCTTCCCAGGGAATGCCCAGGCCGCGATCGAGCTCGAGGATCCAGCCGGCGACGTTGTCGAGGAAGTAACGATCGTGCGTGACGGCGATGACCGTTCCCGGATACTCCTGGAGATGCTTCTCCAGCCAGGCTACCGACTCGGCGTCGAGGTGGTTGGTCGGCTCGTCGAGCAGCAGAATGTCCGGCGCCTTGAGCAACAGCCGGCACAGCGCCACACGACGACGCTCGCCTCCTGACAGGACGGCAATCGACGTTTCGCCCGGTGGGCAGCGCAGCGCATCCATGGCCATCTCCAGACGGCTGTCCAGGTCCCAGCCGTTGGCTGCCTCCAGCTTTTCCTGTACTTTCCCCTGCCGCTCCAGAAGAGCGTTCATCTCGTCGTCCGACATCGGCTCGCCAAACTTCGCGTTGATGTCGTCGTACTCCTTGAGCAGGTCGACGGTTTCCTGAGCTCCCTCCTCGACGATTTGACGGACGGTACGACTCTCATCGAGGAGCGGTTCCTGTTCGAGAAAACCGATGGTGTAACCGGGGGAGACGACCGTTTTTCCGACGAAGTTCTGATCGACGCCGGCCAGGATTCGCAGCAGCGAGCTCTTGCCCGAGCCATTGAGTCCGATGACGCCGATTTTCGCGCCGTAGAAATAGGAGAGGTAGATGTCCTTGAGGACGGCTTTCTTGTCGTAGAACTTACCGACTCCAACCATGGAGTAGATGATCTTGTTAGGTGGAACGCTCATGAGTGAGGGGGCCTCCGGGAGTTGTAAACGCGGGATGGTAACAGAGGGAGCGCAAGCCCCGACAAGAATAGAGTGTTAGCCCAATTTTCAATTTTCAATTCCGCTCCGGATAATGGTTCCAACCCTTTCACCATATTCTCTATGCGCATCGAGCAGGGGACGAAGCTTGGACCTTATGTGGTCGTGTCGGCGATCGGAGCCGGTGGAATGGGGGAGGTCTATCGAGCGCACGATGCGCGAATGGACCGCGACGTGGCCATCAAGATCCTGCCGCCCTCCTTATGCCCAGAACCCCGACCGCCTCCGCCGCTTCGAGCTGGAGGCTCAGGCGGCGGGCAGCCTCAACCATCCCAACCTGATCACGGTGTACGACGCCGGGGTCTATGAGGAAGCTCCATTACGAGGTTCTCAGGCGAGACCGGCGCCTATCCGCAGTGGCTCGGCGACAGCCGCACTCTTCTATTCGGGCTCGATCGACAATTCTTGGCCGAACAAAAAAAGGTCGGACCATCCTGAACAGCAAGAGGCCCGACCATTTGATCTTCGTCCGAAAAAGTCCGGGTAGCTGCTTACTCCGCAGTCACGCTGATCGTGGTTCTTCCCGCCAGGCCGACTGAGTCGAGCGAGAGCAGGCGGATGTCGAGGAGGAGTGATCCGCGGAGGTCTCGCGCAGGGATGTCGAGTACGAGCTCGTTTCTCCCGACGCTGAGATTCTCGGTCGTCTCGCTCCAGACGAGAGCGGGGCGATCGGCTCCTGCGCCTGCGGCGCCGGCGACGAGAACATCGAGTCGATAGTTTCCTTCGGCCCGGGCGATCACCGGTACGGTGACATGCAGCACGCGCCCGTCTCCTTCGCCAATGAGCTCAGCGTGAACGTTGCGGGTAACGAGTCGTGTTCCGGTGCGCTCATTCATGAAGCTGGCCGATCCGGTGCGGGCGAATCCGGCACCGTGTGAATCGGTACCCTCCGTATCGAGCCGAACCTGCCAGAAACCTGCCTCGTCTGCTGGAAGCGAATTCAAGGTCGCGGCGTAGAGGCCGTCGCCGGCTTCCTGGTCGTTGTGCCGTCCGTCGTCGAAGAGCTCGACGCCGGTCCGCACTTTTGCCGAGGGAGACGCGATGGAGGCCCGGACACGAGCGCCTCCCAGTGCTGCAGCCCCATCACTGAGGCGCGCGAAGAGGGTCACGGGAGCTCCTGCTGCCCGCGAGAGTGGATTCGCCCACGTCTCGAGCTGCAGTGAACTGTCAGGCTCCGCCGCGACGATGGTCACTCCAGTTTCGCCCGTTGATTCGAGCTCTATGCGATAGGAGCCGGCCGAGGCGTGATCGACGTGAACGACTTCATGCTGGCCGGCGGGCAGATCGAGCGCCAGCTCGGCAGCGTCAAACTCCTTGCGTAACAGGCCGGCGGCAACCTTCGCGTTCATGTTCAGCGTGGCGCCATCGGGCCTGGTGACGGCCGTTCTGACGCCAACGTCGGATCGCAGAGGGATGGTCCAGAGAATCAAACCGCCTCCGCCGGTCGCCGGAACTTCGACCGTCGTCTTCCCACTGGAGAGCTGAACCGTGCGCACCGAAAAACGCGAAGTTGCCACAGGGCTATTCTCCTGGGGAGCCTCGTATTTCGTTCCCGCCGGGAAGCGGCCCGTGACTGTCTGCGCAGAGATCGAAGCCGTTAACGAGCAGGTAAGGAGTGCTACAAGAAGTCTGCTTTTTCTCATGGTCATTCTCCTCAGAAATCCGTGGCCAGGGCGTCGCCGATTTTCCGGAAGTCGTTCCGCCGGTTGTGATGGTGGTTGGCGAGCGTTGTGAACCAGACGATCCCGACCGCTTGCGCGCTATACTGGGACACCATTCCGTCGTCCTCACCGGGCATTCCGGCGACCCCGCTCAGCGTCGCCAGCCCCGTATCCTCGCTATGAATGAAGTCATTCCACAAGCCGGTGCCGGCGATGTTGTAGACCGCCTTCGGCAGCGCCGGCCGCCCCGTGGTTCCCTTGAGGTAGTACTGGTTGTAATAGGCCATCGAGGTGGTCGTGCAGTTGCGCGTCGAGTCGTTGCTCTGCCCGACTAGATCGATCATCCATCCGGTGAGCCATGAGCCCGAAAGCGTTCCCGCCAGATTCGCCGCCTCGGAACCTTTGTTCGGCGGGGCGATGGAGTTCACCCAGCGAATGCGATTGATGATCGGCTGATAGCGAGAGTCATACGTCGGATTCGACAGCATCCAACGGATGACCACGCCGCCAAACGAATGCGTCTCGACGACGATGTCGTCGATTGCGTTGGCCGTCATCCAGGTCGTGATCTGCCCGGCCACGACACCGGCCGCGACCCACATGTACTGCGTTCCGTCGTAGTGGCACAAGAGATAAGGGATCGCATAGTTCTTCGTCACCGCCGCGATCATCGGATCGGTCCAGTAGGCGCGGGCGACCGTCGTATCGGCGAGCGACGCTCCCCCTTTTCCATGGATGAAGACGACGCCGGTTTTTGCGAAAGCCGACGAAGCGACGGTAAGCAGGAGAAAGACAAGCAACAGCCGGAAGCTTTGACGCATGAACATCAACTGCTCCTTTTCGTGCGGGCTGCAAGACCAGAAGTCGGAGAACCAGGTCCGAAGCGGGCGCCGATGGGTTGGAGAGGGTTTGCTAGACTCCACTCAAGGAGCATGCCTGCAAGCGTCGATCGCGACGACGCTTAGTTTTCAGTGAGTTGCGAACTCTCCCCATACCTGACGAGGAGTTATTGGTAACTCGGCTGACCCACATGATGGGTCAACGGCTAGCGAATTGACCCGGGCCAACAGAGAAGCGGGCTTCGAGTATCAGATCTGCAGCTTGCAGTAATTTCTTTTTGGGTATCAGCGCCGGGTCGCATGAAAGCCTTTCTGCCGTACTTTCTCCCGCCCACCCGTCTTACCCGCTTCCTCGCGACGAACCTGGTGAGAAATGCGGGCTAGCGAACCGCAGATGCAATCCGCGTCCACATGCAATCTGAGGCTACTTTGTGAGCGAAGTTTTTAACTTCGCTCGCTGACGTTACACTTCCGAGGTCGACAGACGATCCCAATCATTGCGTCGATCGAGCCACGCTTGCCAACGTAGCCGAGACTGCCACGCTCGATCCGGGCCTCGTGAAACCGGAGACCATCGGCGCACGGCTACAGCGCACCGAAAAGTTCCGAACGGTAACTCGCCAGAATCTGATGGCACTGGTGCGCGCTGGCATTCCGATCGCCACGGGTCACCGAGCCGAGAGCCGGCGATCGGCTGCCGCGCACTGACGGTGTAGACGAATGTTGCGCGGGGGACCATACTGAGCGATGAACACTTCGTAGATAGGGAGAAATCATGCGCCCTGGTCGCTGGCCGCTCGCTCTAGTTCTCACAGTATCGTTCGCAACCGTCTTTCTCTTCGCCCAGGAACCGGAAAAAAAGCAGAAACCCGACGATCCTCGAGCGAAGTTCGCTGCTACCTTCCAGAAGATGTCGGCCGAAAAAGCAGGACTGATGCGTGCCGCGCGCGCGCATCTGGAAGAGAGGTACGACCTCGCGAATCATGCCGCGGCGGGCGTGATGATGACTCGCGGCAAGGCGGTTCAGGAGGGAGTGAGGGTCAAACTTCCCAGCGGAGTGACATGGCAGCAGCTCGCCGGCATGACGCCCGACGAGATCAGGCGCCGCAGTCTGTGGCCCCTCGGATTCATGCCTCTCCCTCATCCGAATCATCCCGAGGGGGGAATGCTCTTTCCGCAGTTTCACATCGATGAGGTCAAAAAGCAGACCGGACGCGATCTGAATCGCTTCGATCTCGAATTCGACATTCCCGACGCCTTTCTTCCGGAGTTTCCACCGCCCCTCTTCCTCACCACCCGTCCCGAGCTCGGCGACGTGTCGCAGGGAAAGCTCATCACCAGTGAAAACTTCTATGAGGTGCTCGCGCCTCTGCTCAATCCCAAGCAGATCGAGGGGCTGCGACTGCTGGTGACTCCGTTTCCCCAGCAGCAGTTCAACTCCACAGAAGACCGCCGCTCGGTCCGGCCGAGCCTGGGGGTCACCTGTCTCGATTGTCACGCCAACGGTCACACCAATGGAGCGACGCATCTCGCCGGCGACGCCCGTCCTCAGGAGGTCCGCCATCGCATCGAGACTCCGAGCCTTCGCGGAGTCAATATCCAACGACTCTTCGGCTCGCAGCGGGCGCTGAAATCGGTGGAAGACTTCACCGAGTTCGAGCAGCGTGCGGCGTATTTTGATGGCGACATCGAAAAGGCCACGAAGAAGGGAGTGAACATTCTCGAGCGAGGAAGCCAGGTGCACTTCATGTCGGAGATGGAGGAGCTCTTCGATTTCCCGCCGGCACCGAAGCTCGGGGTCGACGGCAAACTCGATCCGGCCAAAGCGACGGCGCAGGAGATGAGAGGGCAGGCCATCTTCTTCGGCAAGGGGCAGTGCTCGACCTGTCACCTCCCGCCTTACTACACCGACAACACCATGAACGATCTCCAGACCGGTCGATTCTTCGAGCCGCGGACGATCCGAGGGCACATGGCGGTGATGGATGGGAAGATCAAGACCTTCCCTCTCCGCGGTATCAAGGAGTCGCCGCCTTACCTTCACGACGGTCGCCTGCTGACGCTCGACGACACCGTGGAGTTTTTCAATCTGGTTCTGGGAACGAAGCTCACCGAGCCGGAGAAGAAAGACCTGGTCGCTTTTCTCAGAGCGCTGTAAGCGCGAACATTGGCGGGGCCGGCCCTAGTGGCCGGACATTCCGATGTCCGGCTGGCCGCAGGCATATCCCCCCAATTACCGCGCCAGTCGCCGATCGGCTTCGGCTTTTCCCTGCCGCATGAACTCCGCCAGCGGAGAGTCAGAACAGTTCTGGAGCAGCAGTTGAACAGGGCCGGCAGTGTAAAGGTGCGTTTTTCATTGAATCTACTCGGCGTCCCTGGGCTGACGACCGATCTTCATCTCTCATCGTTCTACTGACGGGCATGCCCGTCGGGCCGCTGGTGCCGCTGTACCGGGGGGTTGCTGCGCGGCGGGAGATGGCCGGGATTGATGACGCTGTGAGGCGATTGCGGCGTGTGGCGCGGCCGCCCTCGGCCGCCCTTGGTTCGCTCCTTTGTGTGGTTGGATCGATCTTCTGCCCGCTTGGGATGTCACATTTGACATCTTGATGCCTCCAGGACACACTTTTGTGCATGCCGCGAACGACGGTGGACTTTGACGACGATCTACTAAAGAAGATCAAGGGGCAGGCAGCACGCGAAGGCCGGACGTTCCAGGATGTCGCTAATGAGCTTCTCCGCCAGGCTCTCCGGCAGCAGAAGGCGAAGCCAAGCCTGACACTGACGCTCCGCGGCTGGAAGGCGAAGGAGCAGCCCGGAGTCGATCTCTTCGACCGGGACAAGCTGTTCGACCTGATGGATGGCCGCTGAGACGTGCGGGCGATCGACACCAACGTCCTCGTCTATTCAGAGATCATCTCTTCGACCCATCACCGGGTGGCGCGGCGCCTCGTGACGGAATTGGCCGAGGGGGTGATTCCATGGGCGATTCCCTGGCCTTGCGTCTATGAGTTTCTCAGGGTCGTCACCCACCCTCGCGTGTTTTCTCCTCCAGTGCCGCTCGCCGTCGCATTACACGATCTCGGTCAGATTCTCCTCTCGCCGAGCCTCGTCCTCCTTTCGGAAACCGAGAGGCATGGGGAGGTGATGAAATCCCTCGTGAGGGAGTCAGGTGTCACCGGCAACCTGCTTCACGACGCTCATATCGCGGCCCTGTGCATCGAGCACGGCGTGGGCGAGCTGTTGACCGGCGACCGCGACTTCTCCCGGTTTCCACTGAGCGTGAACAACCCGTTCCGGTGAGCGCGCGCTCTTTCGACTCCCGCCTTATCATAGAGAGGTGCACGAGCTTCCCAATACCGAGAATTTGCGGTTTGCTCTCGAGCTGTTCGGCGCCGACCTGGGAGAGACGCGCCGCGTTCTGACCTTGATCGACGAGCGGGGATACAACAGGTCTCGGGATCTCCTTCGATCGCTCGAGGAGCTACTGAGCTCGAGGTCTTGAATACCGTTAGGCGGCGTAGATCGACGACGGGACGGAATCCTCCGGCGTGGGCTCGAACGCGGAATCGGCTGGAGCGGCGCGAGTCATCATTCAGCCGTCAAGATGCCCGTCAGCTCATGCCGGGCCAGCGGTCTTCCGCCGACTGGAGCGCTGAGCGGAGAGATCGAAGTACCACAACCGACGTCTGAGTGCTCGAGCGCTGTCGCGGGAGTCTTCCGGCACAACCCAGCCAGAAACAATCCTGATCTGGGCCAACGAGGCTTTCTTGCGAGAAGAAAAGGCCTGGCCCTTTTAAGTATTCTTCAATCCGATTCTTTCAAATTCGAAATTCGAAATCCCAGACGGCCCTTCGTCTAGGAAGAAGCCTGGCACTTTTAAGTATTCCGAATAACTAGAGTAGAGTGACGGAACGGTCCCCTCCCTCACAACGTACATGCGAGTCCTTAATCAAGGATCATGTTTCCGGTCCGCCTTCATCGCGGCAATGGCGCACCTCGCTTTCGCGGACGCAACGCGCCGCACACGCGGCTGTAGCCGAGCTGCGACCCTGCTGCTTCCGCTCGCCTTGATCCTCGTCGCTCGACCGAGCCCATCACAATCGATCCTGACGTATGCCGGCGGCGGCGTGATCGGCGATGGGCGTCCTGCTACGGCGGCGACCCTGAAAGAACCGAACGATGTGGCGGTCGATGCCGCGGGCAACCTCTATATCAATGACAGTAAGAATCACCGGATCAGGCGAGTTGATTCGACCACAGGCGTCATCACCACGATCGCCGGGGGCGGATCGAATGGACCTCGTGATGGCGGACCGGCAACCGAGGCGGAGATCGCCAACTCTTTCTCGCTCGTGGTCGATGGCAGTGGCAACATCTTTTTCTCGGATACCAATCGAATCCGCCGGGTCGATGGGAAAACCGGAATCGTCACTGTCGTCGCCGGAGGTGGCTCCAGCGACGCTGACGGAGTCGCCGCACTCGACGCCCGCCTCGGAGGGATCACCGGGATCGCGCTCGACGCCGCGGGAAACCTGTACATGGCCGACTTCGGATCGCGCGTCCGAAAGTTGTCGGGCGGCATCATCACGACTGTCGCGGGCACCGTGACTGCGGGATTCAGTGGTGACGGTGGTCCCGCGACCGCCGCGCAACTCAATGCGCCCGCCGACGTTGCAGTCGATGGGGAAAACAACATCTATATCGTGGAACGCCAGAACGCGCGCGTTCGTCGTGTCGATGGCAAGACCGGCATCATCACGACGTTCGCGGGAACCGGACAGCAACAAGGGGTTTTTCAGGATGGGGTGCCGGCGACGTCGGTGAATCTCTTCGTACCCAGCGGGATTGCGACGGACGCTTCAGGCAATGTCTACATCACGAACTGCTGCGCGGGGATCTACAGAGTCGATAAGACGAGCGGCTTGATCTTTCGCGTGGCGGGTGCTGGACCTGTCGGGTTCTCCGGTGATGGCGGGCCGGCGAGATCGGCGCTGCTGGATTTTCCGAATGGGATTGCTTTGTCCGCGACAAAGCTCTTCATCGCGGATGCTGGAAACAACCGCGCCCGTTCGGTCGATCTCGCGACTGGAATCATCACCACCGCGGCTGGCGGTGGCTCAATCGGTGACGGTGGGCCCGCTATCTCATCGCAACTCTTTCAACCGCTCGGCGTGGTGACAGACGCTGCCGGAAACCTTTTCATCGCCGATCGGAATGCGTATCGGATCCGAAAAATCGATCGATCCACGGGAACGATCTCGACGATCGCCGGCACCGGCTTACCCGGGCGTCCGGTCGATGGAACTGCAACGCAGATTCCGATCGTACCGTATGGAGTCGCCATTCACCCCAACGGCGATCTTTGCTTCAGTGAAGGTTTCGGCGGAATCCGTTGCCTCAACTTCGCCACGGGGAAAGTGACCACGGTGGCCGGTCGCCTCGCGCCTGGGCAGCAGGCATTCGCTGGAGATGGCGGCCCGGCGGTCGACGCGATCCTGAATCAACCGCGTGGAATCGATATCGACAAAGCCGGCAATATCTTCATCGCCGATTCAGGAAACAATCGCATCCGGCGCGTCGACGCGGCAACGAAGACGATCAACACGGTCGCCGGCAGCGGTCCAATCAATGACTCCACCGGTAACCACGGCGGTTTCGCCGGTGACGGAGGGCCGGCGACGCAAGCTCTTCTCGGTACGCCGACGGATGTCGCGTATGACGACCTCACCGGGGCCTTCTACATCGCCGATTTATTCAACAACCGCATTCGCGGCGTCGGACCTGACGGCACGATCACCACGATCGCCGGCGGCGGTATCGCGTTCAGCGAAGGCTCTCCTGCGACCGACTCGCGGCTCGATTCACCGACGAGTGTTGCGCTCGACTCGACGAAGCATCTTCTTTACGCCACTGAGGCGAACGGCTTCTACGCTGGGCGGGTGCGAAAAATCGATCTCGATCGCGGAACGATCACGACCGTCGCAGGACTCGTCCCCGGGCTGAGCGGATTCAGCGGTGACGGCGGTCCGGCAACGGCAGCCTATCTGAGTCAGCCTTCCGGAATCGCCCTCGACTCGAAGGGGAATCTTTTCATCTCCGATACGAACAACAACCGGATTCGGAGCGTCTTCGCATGCGTCTCCGTCGGAGCGCCTTCCTTGATCGTTCCAGACAACGGCGCGACGGCACAGAGTGTTGCTCCAACTCTGTCGTGGCAAAAAGTCGACGGCGCATTTCGTTACGACGTCTTTCTCGACTCGCGAAATCCGCCCGGGCGGTTCGCCGCGCAGGATCTGGAGACGACATCGCTGACGCTGGCGAACCTGCTGCCGGCCACGACGTACTTCTGGAAGGTCAACGCCAAGGGCGATCCGTTCTGTCCCACTCCCTCGATCGGACCATCGGAGATCCGCTCGTTTACTACTACAGGGGGGGGCTGTCAGGCCCCGGGCAACTTCTCGCAGCTGGCTCCGAATGACGGGGAAGCCGGCGTCTCTGCGACTCCGGCTTTGAGCTGGTCGGCTTCCTCCGGCGCAGCGAGCTACGACGTCTACCTCGGCGCCGCCAACCCGCCGCCCCTCATCGCCTCGACGACGGCGACGAGCTATCAATCAAGCACGCTTTCTGCCGGCACGAAATACTTCTGGCAGATCGTCGCCCATGCCTCGTGCGACGCAACTCAGACCACCCGCACACTGGTGCGCTCGTTCACCGTCGGCGGTGGATGCGCCGCAGCGGGACCCTTCTCGCAGATCGCTCCCTCGCCCGGTGCGACCAACGTCCCCACCGCAACGACACTCCAGTGGGGAGCCTCGGCCAACGCCTCGGGCTACGACCTCTACCTCGGCACGACCAACCCGCCTCCCATCTACCTCCCCGACCTTCCTTCGACGAGCCTCGACATCTCTGGCCTCTTCGCCGGCAAGACCTACTTCTGGCGTGTCGTGGCCAAAGTCGCGTGCGACGCGTCGAAGAATGTCTCGACCGGCATCGCTCCGTTCACCACAGGCGGCGATTGCGCTGTACCCGGTCCGACGGCCATCATCTTCACCCCGCCCGGCAACATCGGTGTGGGACAGACTTACGCGATTGCCTGGAGTCTGGCCCGCGGACTCGACGCCAATGGCGGCTACCTCGTCGAGCGAAGCCTGAGTCCCTCGTTCTCGCCTCTGGTCGACAGTCAGCTGGTGATGACCAGCTCGGCGTCGTTCATCGCCACGACTCCCGGTGCCTACTACCATCGCGTGAAGGCAGTGGCCGGATGTGACCCGAGCAAGACCGGTCCCTACTCCGATCCGAAGATCGTCACCGTCGTCTCGGGAACGCCGAACATCATCTTCACCGTGCAGCCTCGCACCGTGATCACCAACCTCGGCGAGAAGCTCGAGGACAAGAAGTCGACCTTCACTCTCGAGAACATCAGCACGAGCACGGTGCAGCTGATCCTGGGGAAAGCGGAGATCTCGTCGGCTCCCTTCTTTACGGTCATCGATCCCTTCGGCGGCGACGCGGTATTCGTCACCCTGGAGCCGCGGAAGCCGAAGGTCTTCGAGCTGAAGTTCTCCGGTCCGGCCAACGATCAGCCGGGAAGCTATCAGGGGATCGTGTTCGCCAGCGCTCCCGGTGCGCCGATCATCCCGTACGCCTTCGTGAACCTCAAAGTGGGAAGCGGAGGAAGCGCCACACCTCGCTTCACGGCCGGAGGAGCGACGAGCGAGTACGCATTCTTCCCCGGCCTCTCGGGTGACGACAGCAGCCGTGCTCCGATCACCGTGACCATCCAGAATCCCGGCTCAACGCCGATGGAGTTAGGCGCAGAAATCGGACCGGAGGTCTGGCTCGTGCCGGAGGCAGGCTGGAACACGACGGCGATTCCGCCGGGAAGTTCGCGTGATGTGCGGCTCTTCACCAAACGGAACCGTGCCCCCAACGGCTCGGCGCTGCCGCGCTATACCTACTTCACCGTGCGCACGCGCAGCGGCGAGAGCGCGAGGCTGCTCGTCCAGGACAACGACGCGCCGCCGCTGTCGAGCGGCCGAGGGGCGGGGCTCGATCCGGCGGTGCGCTCCTTCATCGTCCCCGATGTCGTGAGCGCGGCCAGCAGCGCGACTGGAGCGACTCTGGTCACGCGGCTGCGCCTGAGCAATGTCGGGAGTGACGTCGTGCAGTTGACCCTTTTCTTCACGCCGAAAGATGCCGACGGGTTCGACGCCGGGGCGGTGAAGACGGCCGTCATCGTCGCGCCGCCCAATGATGTCGTGACGTTGACTGATCCGCTGGTGCAGCTCTTCGGTCTGACTCGTCCCGCCGCAGGACAGATCGAGGTGCGAGCAGCGCCCGAGAAGCTCGGCCTGGTGACGGTGAGCTCAGGGATCGTCTCGATCGCCGATCCGGAGCGTACGCTCGTGGCGCTGCCGACGTTGTGGAGAGGGGAGGGAGCGCGGAGCGGCGCGCCGCACCGCCTGCCGGGAATGACCTCTACGCCGGTCGAGACGAGCGGGGTCGTGCTGGTCGAGACCAGCGGGGTCGACGCGGCGAAGGTGCGGCTCGATCTGTACGACAAGGAAGGGACAATCAAGGGAACGACGCGAGTCGACGTGCCGCGCTACGGGCACAAACAGATCGACGACATCGCCGCGACGACGGGAGCGGGAACGATCGACGGAGGGAAGATCCGGTTGACAGTGGAGAGCGGAGGCGGCAGCGTCACCGCGATCGGGAAGATCCGCGGGAGAACGACCGAGAGCGCGGCCAGTTTCGTGAGTCAGGCCGATGGAGAGACAGGAAGCGGGGCGAAGGCCTACGCCCGCGTGCAGGCCGCGGTCTCGTGGAACGATGCCAGCGGAATGCTGGCCTCGGTCATTCCCTTCGTGCCCAGCGGACCGGCAGCGACGAACCTGACCATCAGCTACAGTACCTTGTTAGGGCTCGGAGCTTCGCCGGCAATCAGCGCGAGTTTTGTAATGACCTTCACCGACTCCGCGGGAAAGAACGTGACGAAGAGCGTGAGCGTCCCGGCCGGGAAGACGGTCGAGTACAAAGACGTCGTCAAGGATCTCTTCGCCATCGCCGAGGCGACGCAGGGAACGCTGCTCGTTCAGGCCAGCCCCGGGGGTCAGGTGTATTCGAGAGTCTTTTCCATGGTCGGTCTGGTCACCACGGTCAATGGTGCCCTTCCGGTCGTTCCTACGACCTCGCAGGGGCTGACCAGCCTTCTGTCGGGAGGTCAGAGGCCGCTGTATCTCGATGGGCTCGAGCAATCGACCGACCCGACGCGGGGAGCGACCTGGAGTTTGTATCTCAATGAGGTGCGAGGGCAGTCGGGGCAGGTGACCGTACGCCTGTTCGAGGCGGGGAATCGCAGCACGCCGATCGCCGAGACGACCATCGCGCTCTCTCCGCTCGGACAGGTCAGGCTCGAGCCGCTCTTCAACGCCATGGGACTCGCCAATGACGAACGGCTCAAGGACCGAACGAATATGCTGCTGATGGTCACACCACAGAGCGGATCGGCCCTCGTCGCAGCGACAGGGGTAGCCACCGACAATCGCACCGGCGAGCGCAAGACCTACTCGCTCGCGCCGGCCAGCGGACTTCCCGCATCGGGAGAGCTGGCGGCTGCCGTCACACCGCCTCCGCGAAGACACGGAGCCCGCCATCCTTGATTTGAGTAGCCGAGGTCGTTGACGACCTCCTTGAAGCTGCGACCCCGGATCTGGGAACGTTGTCATCCTTCGCTTTCTCCCAGGATGACAAGCTTGTTTCTTCCCTCATAGGCGGTCCCTGGCTTTTAATGACACACAAAGTCTCCGTCATTCTGAGCCGCAGCGAAGGATCTCAAGATATAGCGATCTGAATTCAGACCCTGCCGCTGGAGATCCTTCGCCGCGGCGGCTCAGGATGACAAGCACGTTTTTTCCCCTCATCGGCGACGCAGCGTCGTCCCTGGCTTCTAATGACACGCCCTCATTCCGTGTGGCGCGGCCGCCCTCGGCCGCCTTCCAATGGGACGAATCGACCGAGACGATTCGCAGGCCGCGAATTTCGTGGGGGAGCAGACAAAGGCGGCCGAGGGCGGCCGCGCCACACGAAAATCAGAGGTTCTTCAGCTGCGTCTCGACGTGGTGGACGCCGCGGACGCCACGTGCGACTGCAGTGGCGGCGTCGATCTGAAGGGCCGTCTGCACCGTTCCACGGATCACGACTCGGCCACCCTCGGCGGTGACCTGAAGCTGACATCCGTCCAGGGCACGGGTCAGTGAGAGCTCGCGCTCAACGGCGCGACGGAGGGCCGAGTTATCGGGCGCGGTCGTCAGCCTGATCAGATTTGCGACCCGGGCATAACCGAGCCTCTTCACGGCTGGCTCGAGCGCCTCGTATGTATTGATGTTGTCCACGGTTCCCCGGAGGATGACGATTCCCTCGGCCGAGATGATCTTCACCGTACTCACATCCAAACTCTGACAAATCAGAGCGCTCCGGATCTCGGCGACGTCGATCGTGGCTCCCGAGAGTCGCGAGGGAACGGCGACCAGGGAAAGGGCCAGTGAGGCTCCGATATAAACCACTTGGATGAACTTATTCGCCAGCATACCCATCGGCTGGTTCAACAGGCGTGCCAAATAAATAATGCCGCGATTTCTCGCGGCATCATCGGGGCGTGTCGTTTTCGGCGATCTAGAAGCGCAGCAGGGCCGCCACGCCTTCATGGCGGTCCACGAGGGTCGCTTCGGGGAGATACTCCACATGGGCGTCTTCCAGGGCGGCCGCGGAGACCAATTCGTCGACGAGATTGACGGTCATGACGTCAGCCCCACAGCTGGGGCAGCCGAGGGGGACATGCAATCCCATGACTGCACAAGAGCTGCATTTCCAGGCTTTTCCCTCGGCGCGGGGAGCGATGAAAAGGGTGTCGACCCGACGCTGGTTGAAGGCGTCGATGGTCTTCTCACACCCGAGGGCTCCTTTCCCGTTGAGAAAGAGAGCGTCGAGTCGGACGGCCAGGGTGGCCCCGCGGTTCGCGGCCACGAGGCCGGCGCAGGCAGAGGCCATGTCATCGCCTGAAGAGGATTTTCCATCCAGATGAAGTGTCCCGATCACCTTCTCGTCAATTCTCTTCGGCAAAAACTCTCGGAAATTGGCGATGCTCCGTTCCTGACCAGAGAGGATCACTGCCGGGACCCGATGCTGATCGACCAGCCTGGCCAGCAGCTCGGCAACTTCCTTATGGTGGCGGTCGATGTGGTCCTGCACGTGGCGCTGCAGGTTGGCCTGTGACCAGCTTCCCTGATCGTGCTTGCGCGGGAGTGCAGGGTTCTCCAGATCCAGCTCATTCAGGATCGTTCCGAACTCCAACTCGAAAAGTCGCGCCGATTTTGCATCGACAATGCAGAGCACAACACGGGGATATCGCTGACGCAACTCGGTGAGCTGGCGGAGATTGGGCCGGCTGCCGATCGACACTTCCGGCCGGACCGGAACGGGAAGCTCCACGGCCTCGAAGAAGCCGTCGCCGGGGCATGCGAACAGGGCAACCCCACGCGAATCGGGGCGGACTTGTTCGATGTAGCCCTCGATCGATTTCAGAGCTCGATCGATTGGTTCCTGTTGGCCGTTTCCGCCGATCGACTCCTTGATCTTATGAAGCTCGTTCTTTACGAAGAGACGGACGCGGTCCCGCTGCGACTCATCAGCCCTGAAGGTGTCGATGTAAAGCGACAGGAACGGCCCTTTGCTGTCTGCTCGCGCCGCCAGCGTTCGTATTTGGGTTTCAAACATTCAGAGACTCCTCCATATATATGTGCGAATGCAGAATTGAAAATGCAGAATGCTGAACGCATCTCACTTCTGCCTTCTGCATTCTGAATTCTGCATTTGGTACAGACAGTTGAGAGATGACCTCCACGGTGTCATCTGGTTCGGTCGTTGTGGCGTGGACCCGGTGCAGGTACACGACCCAGATCAACGACGCCAGAGTGCAGAGCATGAGGAGAATGCCGACTAGTGCCGTAAGTCTTCGAAGCATCGCTGTATCCCCCGAGTGGAGCAACGGATGTGCCACCGGAAGGGAGAGCTGAATATAGCCCCTTGCCGCTTAGAATGAAATGCATGAGGGCAATCGTCGTAAAGCGGCACGGCGGAACCGAGGTCCTGGAAGAAACAGAAGTGGCGGAGCCGGCTACCGGTCCTGCCGACGCTGTCGTCAGAGTCAGAGCCGTAGCCCTCAACCGGCTCGACCTCTGGGTCCGCAATGGAGTGCCAGGACATACGTTTCCTCTCCCGATGATTCCCGGATCCGAGGTCAGCGGAGTGATCGAAGGGCTGCCTCCGGGGACGGAGGACTGGGCCATCGGCGACGAGGTCATCGTCGCGCCGGGATACAGCTGCGGCACCTGTCGCGCCTGCCTCGGCGGGAACGACGCGCTTTGTAACCACTTCGGGATCTTCGGTGAGTCATCGAACGGAGGTTACGCGGAGCGGATGGCCGTCCCTCTGCGGAACCTGCTTCGGAAGCCGGAAGCGCTGACATTCGAGGAGGCGGCGGCGATTCCGCTCGATTTCCTCACGGCCTGGCACATGCTCTTGTCCCGCGCCGGAATGCGCATGGGCGAGACCGTCCTGGTGCAGGCCGGCGGCTCCGGACTCGGTAGCGCCGCCATTCAAATCGCGCGACTCTTTGGCGCAAAGGTCTTCACGACGGTTGGCTCACCTGAAAAAGGGGAGAAGGCACGCCAGCTCGGCGCGTCGGAGGTCATCCTTTACCGCGAAGTCGACCTGGCCAAGGAAGCGCGGCGTCTGACGCAGAAAAAAGGGGTCGACATCGTCATCGAGCATGTAGGTGGGGAAACGTTCGAAGCCTCGCTCCGGGCTCTGGCTCGCGGAGGCCGGCTCGTCACTTGTGGCGCTTCGGCAAACGGTGAAGCGCGCCTCAATCTTCGCCTGGTTTTCTTCAAGGGGCTCTCGATCCTCGGTTCTACGATGGGTAGCCTGGCTGAGCTTCACGAGATCATGGACCACGTGCAAGCCGGTCGTTTGCAGCCGGTGGTAGACCGCGTATTCTCACTGCAGGAAGTCGCCGCCGCGCAGGAGTACCTTGAGAGCCGGCAGAACTTCGGCAAAGTAGTCCTCCGCGTCTCTGATCATTAATCAGAAACCAGAAACCAGAAACCAGAAACGACTAACCCAATGACCACCCTCGATCATCGTCCTCAAACCCGCAGTGTGCAGGTCCTCCCCGGTGAGCTGATCAATCAGATCGCCGCAGGCGAAGTCGTGGAGCGACCGGCTTCCGTCGTGAAGGAGCTGGTCGAGAACGCCATCGATGCCGGGGCCACACAGATCGATGTGCTCCTCGAGAACGGCGGCAAGAAGCTCATCGAGGTCAGTGACAACGGCTGCGGAATGTCGCCGGTGGACGCGTTGTCGGCAATGCAACGACACGCCACGTCGAAGATCGCCCGTTTCGAGGATCTGCTCACGGTCTCCACGCTGGGCTTTCGCGGCGAGGCCATCCCTTCGATCGCCAGCGTCTCCCGTTTCAGTCTGTTGACCTTCGATGGCATGTCCGCGCACGCCACCGAGATTGAGCACGAGCCGGGCGCCGCGCCGCGTTCCAGTCCCGCTGCCCGGAGCCGAGGTACGACCGTTCGCGTCGCTGACCTTTTCGAGAATGTCCCGGCGCGGAAGAAGTTTCTGAAGAGCTCGGACGCCGAGTTTCGGTCGATCATTTCGATCATCACCTCGTATGCGCTGCCGGGACCGAGTCGATCGTTTCGCCTGATCCACAACGGCCGGACCGTTCTCGACCTGCCGGCCGCGGCCACGCCGCGGGAGCGTGCCATCCAGATTCTCGGCGACGAGGTGATTCCCAATCTCGAGGAAGTGTCGTGGATCACAGACCGCTGCAGTGTGCATGGCTTCGTTACACGCGGCCTGCGCTTCGGCAGCAGGCGCAATCAGTTCTTCTTCGTGAACGGCCGTCTGGTCCGTGACAAGGTCCTGACGCATGCTACGAACCGGGCCACCGACGCCTTCGACAACGATGGTCATCCCGCCGTCGTTCTGTTCCTCGACATCGATCCGGCCATCGTCGACGTCAACGTGCATCCGGCAAAAACGGAGGTGCGTTTCCGTGACTCCGGCCAGATCCATGTAGCCGTGGAGCAGGCCATCAAGCGAGCCATGGCCGGTCCTGAGGAGGGCTCGGGACTGCTTAGAATCCCTGACGCTCCGCTGCAGCAGAGCATTGGAGATGTGCCAGGGCCAAATCTCATGCACCAGGATGAGAATATCGGTCAGAGCAGCGTCTCTGACGCTTCCTCTTTTTTTCCCGTCCCCGCGGCTCGCGGTGACTACCAGCCGCGCTTCGAGGTGACTCCGCTCTTTCAACAGAAGGCGCTGGTGCAGCCTCCGCGCGAAGCGTTCGAGCCGGTGATGCTCGGCGACCTTCGGGGCCGGGTCATCGGACAATATCGCGACAGCTACATCCTGATCGACACCCCGGAAGGTCTCCGCCTCGTCGACCAGCATGTGGCCCATGAGCGGGTGCTCTACGACCGCATCGCCGCTTCGGCCAGGGACACCATCTCCGTGCAGACGCTGCTCACGCCGGTCATCTATGAGACCGGCATCGCAGAAGGGGGCATTCTCGAGTCGCACCTGGGCGAGCTGCGCGAGGTCGGTTTCGACATCGAGCCCTTCTCCGGCCGCAGCTTTGCCGTGAAGGCAGTACCGACGATTCTGCGACGGGACGGCATCGAGCGCTTCTTTCGCAAGCTCGTCGATGCCTCGATGGCGGACAAGCAATCGCACGTGGCGCGGCTGCGCGAGAAGATGATAGCCACCCTGGCCTGCCACGCCGCCATCAAGGTGCATCGTCCCCTTTCCGGGCCGGAGATGTCGCAGGTCGTCGGCGATCTCCTCGCCTCCAGCAATCCCTTCGCCTGCCCTCACGGGCGACCCATCATCGTCGACATCCGCCACCTCGATATCGAGAAACACTTCCACCGGAAATAGCAGCGGTGAATAAAGACGAGCTGGGAAGACGAGGGGAGCGTCGCGCGCTCTGGTTCTACCTCCTTCGCGGCTACAGAATCGTGGCGAAGAATGTCCGCTTCGACATCGGAGAGATCGACCTCGTGGTGCGCCGCCGCCGCCTCCTGGTGTTCGTGGAGGTGAAGAGCCGGCAGCAGACCAGGGCCGGTGCGCCGCATGAAGCGGTGACGGCCGAAAAGAGAAAGACGATGGTGAGACTCGCCGAGCGGTTCGCCATCAAGCATCGTCTCGATGACTTCGATATCCGTTTCGATGTCCTGTCGCTGTTCTGGACCGGATCACGCTTCCAGGTCGAACACTTCGGGGATGCCTTCCGACCGGTGGCCGATGAGGGTTCACCTTGGAAGTGGAAGTGATGGCGGGTAGTAGGTCAGTTTGTAACACCACTCCCGCTCGCCGTGCGGGCTACTTGGCGCAAGCGGCGATCATGCCGGGATGGCGAGGCGTCATTCCGTGATCATGTGCACGGCGACGATGGCCAGGATGCCTCCGGCCATCAGAGTTGCCCCGGCGATGAGCAGTGTCGTCAGGTGTGCGCGGACAGTGGCGAGCGTCTCCAGTGCGGCCTGCCGAAGCTCCGCATTGCTGCGCCAGCTACGGAGCACAGTGGCGCAGCCGATGACGAACGCTGCAAAAGGCAGCGCAATGAGGAAGACATCCAGGCCAAGGAGCGGGCGAGCGCTGAACCACTCCACCAGACGTCGGGCGGTGTGCGCCGGTTCATATTGCGCCGGCTGAAGGTTCCGCACGAAGAGCGCGGTCATGAATAGCGCGGACGGGAAGACGAGGAGCAACTCCATGGCAGCGATGGTGCGCTTAATCGTGTTCATGAGTACTTTGTAATGCAAAGTACATGTCAGGTCAAGCCGGATGGCAAGTGTAGGTTCTCGACAAGCCGGGCGCGAAAACCACGTATAACCGCATAACCATCAAACTGACCTACTACCTGATTACGAGATAGATTGAATATTCGAGAGTAGAATCGTCACTCCGGCGACATCATGACCACAGACGGAAGCGCATTGCCGTCTCTCGAGGAGCTGGGGCGCGATCTTCTGGTCGTTCCCATCTGGAAGCGAGTCTTCACTCTCGCAACTCCCTTCGTGCTTGTCGCCCTCTTCTTCGTGCTGGCGGCACAAGGAGAGTGGCTGGCCGCGCTGGTGTGCCCGGTCCTGCTGAGCTTTCTCACCTATGGCTCGATCTCGCACGACCTGGTGCATCGCACCCTGCGGCTTCCGCGTTGGCTCAACGAGCTGCTCCTGTCGATCATCGAGCTGATGGCTTTCCGAAGCGGGCACGCCTATCGCGTCGTTCATCTCCACCATCACGCCAGCTTTCCCGCTGAAGACGATCTCGAGGGGGCCGCATCCCGGATGTCTTTCTGGCGTGCGCTCGTCGAAGGACCCACGCTGCAACCTCGCTTGTGGTTCTTTGCCATGCGCCGGCCCGGTGCGCATCGTCCCTGGGCCATCGCCGAATGCGCCGCCGCCACGATATTGTTCGGTGCAAGCCTGGCGGCGATTCCGCGCACGATCGCACCAATCGTTTTTGCCCTGCTCATGATCGGCGGGAGCTGGATCTTTCCAGTCATCACCGCCTACATCCCACACAATCCTTCCGGCGCCACGGAGATGACACAGACGAGACTCTTTCGCGGCCGGGTTCTCTCCTGGCTGGCCATGGAGCACCTCTATCACCTCGAGCACCACCTCTACCCCGGTGTCCCGCATCACAACTGGCCGGGCCTGGCGGCGCGACTCGATCCCCATTTTGCCCGCGCCGGATTGAAGCCGATCAAGCTACTCTTCTGACATGAGCGCAATTCCCGAGACGGAAGCCGATGAGGGCTTTGTTACTGTGCTCCTCGGTGACGGGCGATCGCTGTTCAAGCTGATCGCACTCGCTTTGATCGGGGCGGGAGTATTCGTTCTGTTTCAGGCCGCAACGGGCCATTTCCTGCCGCAGGATACTGCGTTCCTCGGGATGGACGCCGGCCAGCTCTGCGCTTTCTATGGCTGCCGCATCGTTCATTTCATGATGCACGACCGGGTCTCCTTCGGTGGCGTGCTGCTGTCGATCGGGGTGATGTATCTCTGGCTGGCCGAGTTTCCCTTGCGGAGAAGGGAAGGGTGGGCGTGGTGGGCGCTGGGGACCAGCGGCGGTGCCGGTTTTCTGAGCTTCCTGTCCTATCTGCAATTTGGCTATCTCGATACCTGGCACGGGGCCGCCACACTCGCTCTGGCGCCCCTGTTTCTCATGGCGTTGGCGCGGACACGGCGACTCCGGCAGGAGTTGGTCAAGCCTGCTTCGTTGGACTTCCAATCCCGCGCCGGTCGCGGTCGTTTGCTGTTGCTCGCTTCCACGTTTGGGATGATCGCGGCCGGGTTGACCATCATGACCGTTGGCGCCACTCGGGTCTTCGTGCCTCAGGATCTCGAATTCATACAGGCTGGCCGCGATGCAATCAGCCGTATCAATCCCCACCTGCTTCCGCTGATCGCTCATGACCGGGCCGGGTTTGGAGGCGCACTCGTCTCCTGCGGCCTGGCGATGTTTCTCTCGGTGTTGTACGGGCGTCCGTCGCGCAGCCTGTGGCAGGCACTCGGGATCGCCGGGCTCTTCGGCTTCTCGACCGCCATCGGCATCCATCCCGTGATCGGCTATCTGAGCGTTAGCCATCTCGCGCCGGCGGTTGCCGGGGTGGGGGTGTTTGCGGTGGGGATGTGGCTGGCGCGTCCGGCGACGGCAACCGGAGTGGCGGCATCTCTGCCGCCTGGCTCGGCGGCGTCCCGCGCCGCCGTCCTGTAATGCGAAGAACTTCTTCATCCCACGAGGCGGCGCCACGGGATGGCGCCGAGCCAGGCGACAGGATGTCGCCACTCCGGGGATTTGCGCTCTGACTAAAACCCCTGGTCGACGTGTTCGCCGAAGGTCGCCTTGAGTGTCGTTACGATCTCGCCGAGGGTGCATCGACTTCGCACCGCTTCCACGATGCCGGGCATGAGGTTGCCTCCGGACTTCGCCATTCGATCGAGCTCCGCCAATGCTGCTGTGCT
Source organism: Thermoanaerobaculia bacterium (assembly GCA_035544835.1). Taxonomy (GTDB): domain Bacteria; phylum Acidobacteriota; class Thermoanaerobaculia; order Gp7-AA8; family Gp7-AA8; genus DASZZV01. Next base: position 22,093 of record DASZZV010000368.1, on the reverse strand, counting down.
CCGTTGCTTTGACTGAGGATTGCCGTCGCGCTCTTCGCGCAGCGTATGAAGCCTTCCCACCTGTTGCCCTTCGATCTCTTCGCCGATTTTCAGGGTCGGCAGGTCCACTTTCTGCTCGTCGGTGAACTGATTCACGCCGACGACGACGTCGATTTTCTCTTCGATGGCGCGTTGCGCTTTGTAAGCGGCGTCACCGATCTCTCCCTGCACGAAGCCCGATTCGATGGCCGCCAGAGCGCCGCCCATCTCGTCGATCTTCTCGATGATCTCTCTCGCTTCCCGTTCGATGTCGAGCGTGAGTGCCTCGACAGCATAGGAACCGCCAAGCGGGTCGACCATCGCCGCGACTCCAGTCTCGAAGGCCAGTATCTGTTGCGTTCTCAAGGCGATCTTTGCCGACTCCTCGGTAGGCAATGCCAGGGCCTCATCGCGGGAGTTGGTGTGGAGGGACTGGCAACCTCCCAGTACGGCCGCCATGGCCTGATAGGCCACACGCACGATGTTGTTCTCCGGTTGCTGAGCGGTGAGTGTGGAACCTGCCGTCTGTGCGTGGAAGCGAAGGGCGATGGAGCGGGGATCCTTCGGTGCGTACCGCTCCTGCAGCATCGTCGCCCAGAGCTTGCGCGCTGCGCGGAACTTCGCGATTTCTTCGATGAAGTTGTTGTGAGCATTGAAAAAAAACGAGATGCGGGGAGCGAAGCGATCGATGTCGAGTCCGCGCTCGACGGCGCCTCTCACATATTCGAGGCCGTTGGCGAGCGTGAAGGCGACCTCCTGTACGGCGGTCGCTCCAGCCTCTCGGATGTGATATCCCGACACCGAGATCGTGTTCCACTTCGGTACTTCCGTAGAACAGAACTCGAAGATGTCAGTGACCAGTCGCATCGATGGCTTCGGGGGGAAGATATATGTTCCGCGGGCCGCGTATTCTTTCAGAATGTCGTTCTGCACCGTTCCGCTGAGTGCCGGCCAGGGCGTTTTTCGTCGCTCGGCGACGACCAGCACCATGGCCAGCAGGATGGCCGCCGGTGCGTTGATGGTCATCGAGATCGACACCTTGTCCAGCGGGATGTCGTGCAGCAGCGTTTCCATGTCTTCGACCGAGTCGATGGCCACGCCCACCTTGCCGACCTCGCCGCGAGCGAGGGAATCGTCCGAGTCGAGGCCGATCTGCGTCGGCAGGTCGAACGCTACCGACAGCCCCGTGGTGCCTCGCTCCAGCAGATACTTGTAACGCCGGTTCGATTCTTCAGCAGTCGAGAAGCCGGCGTACTGCCGCATGGTCCACAACTTTCCTCGGTACATGGTGGGCTGCACACCACGCGTGAAGGGATACTCACCGGCTTGGTTGAGATCGCGCGACGGAAGGAAGCCGCGATCCTGCAGGGAATGGTCATCGAATGAGGGAGGAATCTCGATTCCCGAGCTCGTCTCGATGTTCCCCGGCTTGTGTTCTTTTCTGGTCATGGTTTCCTCGAGTGGCTCTTATTCTATTCGTTGCTTGTTGTTGCTCCCGGTCTCTTATGTGGCACAGGCACTCTTGCCTGTGTGTCGGCCGTCGAGGCCGACTTCCCTGTAACCAATCCACAGAAACGCCACGGCTCGACGCCGTGGCCCACAGGCAAGAGTGCCTGTGCCACACAAAAGGCAGTTGCCGATTGCTGGTCTGTGCGTTATGCAACTCGAAGCAACGAGTTCAACGTTCAACGTTCAACGTTCAACGTTCAACGAGCAACGAGCAACGAGCAACGAGCAACGAGACCTCCCGCTCGGCTGCTATAATTCGCTGCTCTTATCGGGATGGGAATCTCTGGAAATCTTCGCACGATGGCGCCTGGTGATCTGCTGCAGTGGCTCAGCCTCGCGCAGAAAACCGGGACGCTGAGTGTCAACGCTGGCGGAATCGAGAAACGGATCTTCTTCGAGAAGGGGCGGGTGATTTCCTCTGCCTCCAATGACCCGCGTTCGTATCTCGGGCAGTTTCTCGTCAGCCATGGCTTCATCGACGAAGCCGAGTTGAAGAAGGCCATGGAAGTTCAGGCCCAGTCGAAGATTCTGCTCGGTAAGATCCTCGTTACCATCAACGCCATCAGCGAGGAAGACCTGCTTCGGCTTTTGCGCCTCAAAGCCGAAGAGGAGATCTACGAGATCTTTCTGTGGAGTGAGGGCGATTTTCACTTCAAGGACAACGAGCTTCCGAGTATGGAAATGGTGCGTCTGCAGATCGATGTCACCGGCATCATCATGGAGGGAACCAGGCGCATCGACGAATGGGACCGCATTCGCAAGCTGGTGCCCAACAAGTCGCTCGTGCCAGTGATGGAGAAGACGGCCGACGTGACCAGTCTGAACGTGGCCCAGAAGCGAATCGTTCAGGCCATCAACGGCCAGCGTTCCATCGAAGAGCTGACCCTGGAGAGCCGCTCGTCGCACTTCGTCGTCGCCAAGACGGTCTTCGAGTTGATTCGCGAGGGATTCGTGCGCCTCGTCGAGCCTCCGCCGGCGCCGAAAGAAGACATCTTCGCCGTGTCGAGCGACGAAGACGAAATAGCCGGCCTGCTCACCAAGGCCCAGACAGCCCTGCGGGGAGGAGACTTCGCCAAGGCCCTGCGGATCCTGAAAGCCGCGCAGAACCTCGAGCCTACCAACGCAAAAGTCACCAATGCACTCAAGGGCGCCGAGGCTCTCATCGGAGCCGAGATCAACAAACTGGGAATCGCCCCGGCGAAGATCCCCAGGCTCATCAAGACCTTCGACGAGATAGGCTCGATGAACTTCACCCCCAATGAAGGGTTCATCCTCTCGAGAATCAACGGCATGTGGGACCTCGGGTCGATCATGAAGATCAGCCCGATGCGGGAGATCGACGCCCTGCTGATCTTTCAGAGGCTGCTGAAGGATTCGATTATTTCGCTGACGTAAAGTGATGCCCGAAGGGGCTGAAATTGAGAATTGGGAATTGAGAAATGTGAGCGGCGAGTTCGTTGACTGGGTGTCATCCCGAGCCGCAGCGAGGGATCTGGGTGGGGGCCTCGTGGCCTTTGCGTCGCGAACAAACGTGCGAGCTGCCTTCCGCCGCGAGCGCAGGGCCCCCGCCCAGATCCCTCGCTGCGGCTCGGGATGACACCGTGCGGGATTTCCACGACCGTCTCCGCGGTTCTGATCCCGAATGACTTTTCACTCCGTCCTCTCGCGTCAGGTTGCACCATCCGTCCGGGACCGCGGAAAGACGTACTACGACGAACGCCGGGTTCAGCTCCATCAGCAGAGTCGCGATTTCATCGACGCTACGGTGCGGGGATCGACGACCTACGAGATCGCGCTCCATCGCAGTGGTTCCGAACTGGTTGTCTGTTGCAGTTGTCCCTACTTCGAAACGGAGTCGACGATCTGCAAGCACATCTGGGCCACGGTGCTCGAAGTCAGTGAGACCAACCTGTTCGGCTCGAGAACGCCGGCGACTCTCCGTCTGCACCGTCATGACGAGGAAGGTGCAGGGGACCACTTCGTCGACGATGGAGATATCAGCGAGGAGTGGCGCGACCCGGCCGCAACGCCGGGAGCCAGTGGGAGGTGGCGAACCGTTCTCCGCAACATCCAGAGCGCATCTCGCGAACAACGGCGAACACGCTTCATCGCCGAGGATTCGCTGGAAGTGTTCTATGCGATCGCGGCGAATGGCGATCGATTGCACGGCATGTCGCTGCAGATTCTGTCCCGATCCAGAAAGAAGAGTGGCGACTGGACACGGCTGAAGCCATTCAGCATCCCCCGGTTGCACCTCAGTGATCTGCCCGATGAACGCGACTACGAAATCCTCACGCTGCTGCCTCGCCCGGTGAATCCGTACTACGTAGACCCGGCCGAGAAAACGCCGTCGTCCGTTCGCCTCGATGGCTCGACGATCGAGGTACTGCTTCCGAAACTTGCTGCCACGGGCCGGCTCGTGCACTTCGTTTCCAATGACGAGCCGGGCCGGCCAATCATGCTCGACCTCGCCGAGCCCTGGTCGTTCGCCGTTCGTGTGGGAAGAGAGGAAGCCGCTTATCGGATCGAAGGCTTCTTCAAGCGCAATGGGGAGAACATGGCGTTGAGCGACCCCTCCATTCTTCTACCGGACGGCTACCTGATCACCGAGGATCGGATTGCGCGCTTCGATGCCGAGGCGTGGAGCTGGATCTCACTGTTGCGAACGGAAGGGACGCTGGAGATTCCTCTCCGTGATAAGGACACACTCATCGAGGAGCTCAGCAGTGCTGACTCGCTTCCGCAGCTGGAGCTGCCTCCGGAGCTGACCTGGAACGAGGTCTTTGCCGTTCCCCGCCCCCGTCTCCAGGTGACGAGCAGGGGAGCGGCGACCAACAGTCTTCGCGGCGAGGTCCTCTTCGACTACGACGGCTCGCTGATCGGATTCGACCAGCCTCGCCGCCGAATCCGGCGCGGCGAGGAGATTCTCGTGCGCGACATCATGGCCGAAGCTGCGGCGATGCGGCGCGTCACGGAGCTTGCCGGACACCGTCGTCTCAACGGGGCCATGTCGATTCGACGCGACAAACTTCCCCACCTCGCTCGAACGCTCGTCTCGGAAGGATGGGTTGTCGAGGCCGAGCAGGGAGCGTTCCGGTTGCCCGGCAAAGTCCGGGCCGAGATGCGTAGTGGTGTGGACTGGTTCGAGATGGAAGGGGGAGTCCGATACGGAGAGCAGGACGTGGCGTTGCCGCGACTCCTCGCTGCCGTTCGTCGTGGCGAGAACTTCGTAACGCTCGACGACGGCACAGTCGGCCTCCTTCCCGAGGAATGGCTGGCGCGCATGGCGCCGCTGTTCTCGCTTTCCGAGGTGAGTGAGGGAACAATTCGCTTTCCGGCAGCGCAGGCGATTCTGATCGACGCCATGCTGGCGCAGCAGGAAGAAGTCACATTCGATGAGAACTTTCGCGAGCTTCGCAGCCGCTTCGCTGCCTCCAGCGAACTGCGACCGATCGATCCGCCGGCGAGTTTTCAGGGTGAGCTCCGACCGTATCAGAAACTCGGCCTCAGCTGGTTCGGCTTCCTTCGAGATGTCGAGTGCGGAGGTTGTCTGGCCGACGACATGGGGCTCGGCAAGACCGTGCAGGTCCTGGCGCTGTTCGACTCCATTCGTGCTACCGCTGGAGAGAACCGTCCGACTTCGCTGGTCGTCGCGCCGCGATCTCTGATCTTCAATTGGATGGCCGAGGCGAAGCGGTTTACACCGCAGCTCAGAGTCCTCGACCACACCGGCATGGATCGCACCAGAGGCAACGGGCACTTCCGCGGTTACGATCTGGTTCTGACGACGTATGGAACGCTGCGGCGCGATATCAGGCATCTGGCCGCGGCTCATTTCGAGTATGTGATTCTCGACGAGGCCCAGGCCATCAAGAACGCCCTGAGTCAGTCGGCGAAAGCGGCGAGACTCCTTCAGGCCCGTCATCGGCTGGCCTTGAGCGGCACGCCGATCGAGAATCACCTCGGCGAGCTCTGGAGTCTCTTCGAGTTTCTGAATCCCGGCCTGCTCGGAGCCTCGACGGCCTTCCGGTTGCGGGGACCGGGGGCGGAGGTTGGGGGAAGCGAGTCGCGCGAGATGCTGGCGCGCGCACTACGCCCTTTCATCCTGCGCCGGACGAAAGAGCATGTAGCTCCCGAACTGCCGCCGCGCATGGAACAGACGCTCTATTGCGAGTTGGAGCCGGAACAGCGGAAACACTACGAGGAACTGCGGTCGTACTACCGGGCCTCGCTCATGTCGAAGGTCAAGAGCGACGGTATCAACAAGTCGAAGATTCAGGTCCTGGAGGCACTGCTTCGTTTGCGACAGGCGGCCTGTCATCCGGGACTCATCGACCCGAGTCGGGCCGGCCAGCCGAGCGCGAAGCTGGAGACGCTTTTCCCGGAACTGGAAAGCGTTATCGCCGGCGGCCACAAGGCACTCGTTTTCTCACAGTTCACCAGTTTTCTGGCCATCGTGCGGGGGCGTCTGGACGAGTTAGGGATCACCTACTGCTATCTCGATGGCAGCAGCCGCGACCGGGAAGCCGAGGTGCAGCGCTTCCAGAACGATCCGGAAGTGAAGCTCTTCCTCATCAGTCTCAAGGCCGGTGGAGTCGGGTTGAACCTGACCGCGGCGGACTACGTTTTCCTGCTCGATCCCTGGTGGAATCCGGCCGCGGAAGCGCAGGCCATCGATCGCGCCCACCGCATCGGACAGGACCGGCATGTCTTTGCCTATCGGTTGGTGGCGAGAGATACCGTCGAGGAAAAGATCCTGGAGCTGCAGAACAGTAAGCGGGCCCTGGCCGACTCGATCATTGCCGCGGAAGACAGCCTGATCCGGCGGTTGGATGTCGAGGATCTGGAGCTGTTGCTGGGGTAGGAGGTTCGGAGGGCCGTTCGTGGCAAGAGTTTCCGAACTCTTGTGCCGCGGCGTCGAGCCGCGGCGTTCCTGTCGAGACTTGGACCAATCCCAGCCAGCGCAGCGCTGGAAGCCGGCAGTTCCGACGGCGCTTCGCGCCTCGGATTCCGGTTCATTCGCCCCCTCCCTACCGCAGCCGCACCACGGCTATTGCGGCGAGCAATACCCCAAGAAAACCTAGCGTCTGGCCGCCCTTCGTAAGGAGCGCCGCCTTCCAGGCGGCCGGGCCGCCGGCTTCGAGCCGCATCATGCAGGGCGTGCTGGCGAGGTTTGTGCGAATCGTTACAGGAACGCCGCGGCACAAGGGTTCGGAAACCCTTGCCACGAACGGCGGCGTTCCGGTCGGCGCTGCGCGCCGACTTACTTACTTAAGTCCCACTCGCTTCCGCACCTTCAACTCCAGCGCGTCCATCTCGCCCTCATCGGTAGCGTGGTCGTAACCGAAGGCGTGGAGGATGCCGTGAAGGAGCAGGTAGCGGACTTCTGTCGCCAGGCTGTGCTTCTCTTCGGCGGCCTGCCGCCTGGCCTGGTCGATGGAGATGGCTATGTCGCCGAGGGGTCGGGCCTCGTCTCCGGGAAACGAGTAGGTCGAGTCGGCCGGGAATGTCAGTACGTCGGTGGTCTCGTTCTTTTTTCTGTAGGTGCGATTGAGACGCTGCATCTCTTCGTCTCCGACGAAGGCGATGGCCACCTCGGTGACATCGTGGGGAGCGGCCGACAGCCTATGCAGGGCAGCAAGACAGTCCTCAACGAATAAGCCGATGGCGGCGCGGCTCAGCCGGCGTACTGCGCAGCCGCTGACCGAAACATCGACGTCTTTACGGGCGGCCGGTGTGGTCTCTCTTGTCATAGGCGTGGACGATCTTGCCCACCAGAGGGTGGCGCACGACGTCCTTTTCCGAGAAGTGGAAGAACTTCACTCCCTGCACGTCCTTCAAGGTGTCGAAGGCGTCTTTGAGACCGGAACGTTTTCCTTCCGGGAGATCGATCTGCGTGACGTCGCCGGTGATGACCGCCTTGGAGCCAAAACCGAGGCGGGTGAGGAACATCTTCATCTGTTCGGGAGTGGTGTTCTGAGCTTCGTCGAGGATGATGAAAGCGTCGCTGAGCGTGCGACCGCGCATGAAGGCCAGCGGGGCGATCTCGATGACGGTTTTCTCCAGCATCTTGCCGACCTTCTCGAACCCGAGCAGGTCGTACAGCGAGTCGTAAAGAGGGCGGAGGTAGGGATTGATCTTCTCGAGCAGATCGCCGGGAAGGAACCCGAGCTTCTCACCGGCCTCGACAGCGGGGCGGCAGAGGATGATGCGCTTGATCGACTTCTCCGCCAGCGCGTTGGCGGCCATTGCCACCGCCAGAAAAGTCTTGCCCGTACCGGCCGGTCCGATTCCGAAGGTCATGTCGTAATCCTGAATGGCCTGCATGTAGAGCTTCTGAGCGGCATTCCGCGGCGTGGCGACTTTCTTCACGGAAGGGGACAGGGAGGTGTCGGAGAAAAAGTCGACGATGTTCGCTTCGGGATTGTCGTGCAGAACGCGGATGGCAGTCATGATGTCGTGTTTCTTCATCGGGAAACCCGATTCCATGAGTTGCACGAGTTGCCCCAGCAGCTTCTCCGCGGTGGCGACGCCCGGACCCTCACCCTGAACGAAGATCTCGCCATTGCGCGTCGATACTTTGACCTTGAAGGCGTCTTCGATAGCCCGAAGGTTCTGGTCGTGAATTCCGAACAGCGTCGTCGCTTCTTCGCCACTTAGTGTCAGACTCATAGCTCTCCTTTTGTCGAATTGAGAATTGAGAATTGAGAATTGAGAAAGAAAGGCAGCGAGTTGGCCTCTTCTAATTTCTCAATTCTCAATTCTCAATTTCCTTCACTCAGTATCTTGGAACGTCGGGATCGATGGAACGGGACCAGTGATCGATGCCACCCTGAAGAGACCGAGCTTCCCGTCCGGCCTGCTGCAGGAACTGCGCAGCCGTTAGAGAGCGCATGCCGTGATGGCAGTAGACGACCAGGCGCCGGCCGGCCTCGATCTCGCTGATTCGCGACTGGAGACTGTCGAGTGGAATCAAAGTGCTTCCGGCGATTCGGGCCACCTCATGCTCCCAGGGATTGCGGACATCGATCAGAAGCGGCGGTTGAGCCGCGGACATCTCGTCGTGGAGCTCGGAGGCGGTGATCTCAATCGGAGGCATTGTCATCGTCCGGCGTATCGAAAATCGAGATCGCGACATTCCCGTATCGGCTATCGCGGCGAAAAATAAGGCGCTGACACGAATCGGTGCGGAAAGGCATTCCGATGGAGCGATGCTCCACGCCGACGGTCGCGCCCGGTGCCAGGGGCAGGAAGGTGTCGATCGTGTCCACCAGTTCCTGATATCCCACGTAGTCGTAGGGAGGATCGGCGTAGACCACGTCAAATGGGACTGGCCAATTCCGTTCCAGGGCTTCAAGAGCGTCTGCAGTCAGGGTCTCCACGCTCACCTGCATTTGAGCGGCGGTGGCCTCGATGAGTCGCGTGCTTTTTGGTGAGCGGTCCACGGCCACGACCGCGGCGGCGCCCCTCGAAACGGCCTCGAAAGCGAAGGCGCCGGTGCCGGCGAAGAGGTCGAGGAAGCGTGAACCCTCGATCCGCGGTCCGATGATGTTGAAGAAGGCCTGACGTGCCTTGTCCGAGGTGGGGCGAATGTCGAGGTCGGTGGGAATGGAGATTTTTCTTCCGCGCAACGTGCCGGCGCTGAGGCGCACGCTAGCCCGCATTTCTCACAGGGCTCGTCATTCAGCGCTGGGGCTGCCCGAGGGAGGCGATGAAGTAATTGTGCAGATCCTTCACGGCGACGTACAGCTTCACAGGCTCCTGAAGGCAGTCGACTTCGATGAATTCGCCTTGATTCCCGATCCTGCGCACCACGTAGGTCTTTTTGTCGTCAGCGATCAGACGATCGCCGACTACCGGCTTGTAGTCGGTCATCGGATTTGTGACCAGTCGATCCTGGGTGACCACCCGAAGCAGGTCATCGAGGATGCTACGAAACTGCTCCATTTGCGTAGGCAGGATCAGAGAAAGCGGGAAGACGCGCTCTGCAAATGTACCGTCTTCCCGATAGATCCTAAGGGTAGCGCGGTCGGCATCCCGGGCCATCGAGGAGAGATCGCGGGGAATTGAGGAGAGGACGTCCGCCGACAGAGCGTCGCGATAGACTTTCATCGCTCCGGTTGGAATCATGACCCTTTTTCGAATCGTTCCGCCGAAGCCGGACATGTGGACGGCGACGAGGCCGCCGGAGAAGATCGTGATCCGCTGCCGGATGTCTCCGGAGACGACCGCGTAGTCGGCGATGACCTTTGGGAGCCTGCCCTCGTCGAGATGCGTTCCCGCTCCTGGGAGGCTGCCGGAAAGCTCCGGGATCTCGTACTTCCGAGGATTGAAGGCTTTTGGATCGATCGGAATCGCGATCGATCCGCCGAGATCTCGAAAGGAGGGATCGAGGGCCGGCGTAGCGTCCTGCGCGAAAAGCGCCAGGGATGAAGAGGCGAAGATGACCAGAGTCGCTGACAGGATCCGCCGATTCATGCTCCCTCCCGCTCACTAAAATAGCGGATGGCGGCCGCGCTTGCAAAACTTTGCGCCTCTTCCGGCGTTATGGACCCTTCGAACAGGGCCTGCCGGGCCTCGTTCAAGGCCAGTCCCATATGTGGTCCTGGCAGAAGGGAGCGGTCCGGATGACGGAATGAGATCGGCGTTTTGGCAGCTCGCAGATAACGTCGGAAGACCTCTCCATGTTCGGCGTCGGTAACGCTCATGATTCGAACGAGAATGAGCGGCAGGCGTTGCAGGAACTGGAATTGCGCCGCAGCTGAGGAGCGCTGCGGGAGCTCCCTCGAGGCGGTCTCTCTCGATTCTACGATTCGCTGCAGCTCACGCTTTCGGCGCTCGCTCCACTCGCAGCCCCTGAAAGTCTCGGCGACTCTTTCAGGCGAGGCAACGAGATGGCCGGCCACGATCAGGTCACGCTCCCCAGGAGTTGCCGTTGCCAGAGCTTCTACCTCCCGATCCCGTCTGTCCTCTGGTTGGACATCGAACGGAACCAGACCGGCGGCTGACATGGCCCGAAGCGCCGCGACCGGGCGCTCCTCTTCGAAGGCCAGAAGAACCTCCCGCCATAAACGGTGCGGGGAGATCGTCGTCAGAGCACCCTGTCGAACTGCGACATCGAGGAGCGTCCGTGTCTGCGTATCGAAAGAGAGGCTGAGCCTCGATGCCAGCCGCACGCCGCGAAGCATTCGCGTCGGATCATCGAGGAAGCTTCGGTCGTGTAGAGCCCGGAGGACTCCGGCTCGGAGATCATCGATGCCACCGAGGAGGTCGATCATCGCCCTGTCATGAAGGCGGTAGGCGATGGCGTTGATGCTGAAGTCACGTCGCTCCATATCCTGTCGCAGCGTCCCATGAGTCACGGTTGGCAGCGCTCCGGGAAATTCGTATGTCTCACTCCGCACCTCCGTCACGTCGATCGGCGCTTCGCCGGGAGGCTCGATCTTGTGAGTTCTGAAGGCAGGGAAGGAGACCACCTCTCCGCCGAGGCTCCGGGCCAGGCCGGCCGCGAATCCAGCGGTGCCGGCCGGCAGAGTGAAGTCAATGTCTCGCGTGGTCTTTCCGAGCAGGAGATCGCGAACTGCTCCTCCGACGAGATACACCTCTCGTTGCTCCGCTCTGGCTAGTTCCGTAGCAGTCGCCATGACCCGGCGCTGAAAGGGGGGAAGGAGCTCGAAGTCCATGGTCACTGGACCATCTCGTCGTACAAACGTTGCAGGACCTCGAGGCGGTTCGCGGATCGAAAGCGGTCCCGGCTCTCCCGCGCCGCCGTCAGGCGCGGTTGCGCCAGCTCGTCCTTGAAGAGCGCCGTGAGCGCCGCATGCACCAGCTCATTGGGGTCTCCGGGTGGCACCAGGAATCCGCACCGACCGTCCTGAAGGCGCTCGACATTGGGCCGATTCGCCGCTGCAACAACCGGGGCGCCGGCCACCAGGGCCTCGGCCACGAACCCGTCGCGATCGTTCTCCTCGACGGTCGGATCGATCCACAGCGAGAGCTTGTCGAAGACCGCCGGCTCAGGTGGCTCGTCAAACAAATCCCAATCGATGTCGTCGCGGAAACGTGAGAACCGAGCGATGGAGAGCTCGATCATCCGTCTCAGATCGCGGCCCCCTCCCAGGCTTCCGATACGGACCCGTTGCAGTCGGCGAGACGAGGGGGCATCGCGAAACCAGGCTTCATCGACCGCTTCCGGAATCGGGTGTTTCGTCGTGTCCTCATCGACCGCGTTGCCCTTGCCGAGCCTCGACCACCAACTGTTCCGAGTTCCCGCTGGGGGCGTTTCGAAGAGGAAGGGAATCGTCAGGCTGCGGAGGAAGCCGCCCGGCACGGCGCCGTAGATATGGACCAGATCGGCTGAGGTATTGAGTCGCGTGGCGAGTGATTTGAGCGGGGCCACGGCGCCGGTCCCTGAGCCAGCCTCATCGTCGCTCGTCACTGTCCAGCTTTCCGAGGCGCCTCCGGAAGTGTCGCCCTCAAAGGACTTCCGTGCGTAGAAGCGTGCCTGGGCACCAAGAATCCGGGCCACTCTCATTTGACCGGACATCTTAAAGCAGCGCATTCTGGTGAGATCGGCCTTTTGTGTGGCACAGGCACTCTTGCCTGTGTGTCGGCCGTCGAGGCCGACCTCCCTTTGAATCGTAGCAGGAAAGCCGCGGCTCGACGCCGCGGCACACAGGCAGGAGTGCCTGTGCCACACAGATGCCCGCGGCACACAGGCAGGAGTGCCAGTGCCACACAGATGCCCGCGGCACACAGGCAGGAGTGCCAGTGCCTTACAGATGCTGCAGTACACACCGCGAGCCCGGGCTTCGCGTAGAATGGCGCTACCTAATGAATCGCAATCAGATTGCGGTATGTACGAATCGCGAGGGGTTTCTCGCGACCCTTCGCACTCGGTGTCCTGACCGGACTTTCGTCCATTTTCAGGACAGCCGCGACTCCATGATCATCGTGATCGACGGCCAGTTCTCGGGTGACGTTCCTCCGGCGGGACGATCGAGAGTGCGGGTCCTCCTCGAGTCGGCGAAGACAGCCCCGGTGCGGAGCTTTGGTGATCTTCGTCTGGAGGAGAGTGCCTTTCTGGCCAGTCCTGAAGAGTTTCTCGGGATGGCGGGCGATCTCGCCGTCACTCTGGAGCGTGCCGCCGATCTCGAACAGGAGGTCGATCTATTCGCCGAAGTGCGCGATCTGATGCTGGTCGGCGATCCTGAGCTCTTATTCGAGAAGATCACACGCTCGGCGCTCGCAATTCTGAGGCTGCCGGCAGGGACTCTGATCTTACATGACGCACGTCTCGACCGCTTTGTTGCAGTATTCACGACCGATCGAACTGCGGCTTCACCAGGCGATGAGACGAACGCCATGCTGAAGAATCTGGCCGAAGAGGCGGCTCTCGATCATCGCACCTGGCTGTTCGGGAAAGCGCCGGAAGGCCAGTCCCTCATTGCCATCCCGATTGAGATCGCGGGAGAGATCCTCGGGTTTTTCACAGCGGCCGTGCCCCCTGACGTGGAGATCAACGAGTCGGCCGGACTGCTGGCCGCCCGCTACATTCGCGCCGTGCGCGGTGTCGTGGCCCATCTCCATCAGTTGACCAGAAGCCAGGACCTGGCGATGCGGGATGATCTGACCAAGGCTTTCAATCGCCGCTTTTTCGATTCCTACCTGGATGAGGAGATCGAGCGCGCCCGTCGCTACGGCGCCTTTTTCAGCATCATCTTTCTCGACCTCGATGATCTGAAGCTGGTCAACAACAAGCATGGTCATCTCATGGGGTCACGTGTCCTGCAGGAAGTGGCGAAGCGGATTCTCGGTGCTGTTCGAAACATCGACAAAGTCGTCCGCTTCGGCGGCGACGAGTTCTGCATCATCCTTCCCCAGACCGATCAGACCCAGGCAAGCCTCGTGGCCGGCCGTGTCAGGAAATCACTCATTCAGAGCAGCTTTCACTCCGAACCTGACATCGACATCCCCATCGCTGCCAGCTTCGGCATCGCCACGTATCCTTACCACGCGCTGTCCAAGGAAGACCTCATCAGGCAAGCTGACGACGCCATGTACCGGGTGAAGTCAACCACGAAAAACGCCATCGGACTCGCCGGCGAGGCCTCGGTCTCGCGGACCGTGATCTCCGGTGAAGCGATCTAATGGGCCGAATGCAGAATGCAGAATGCATTTGGGTTCTGCATTCTGCATTCTGAATTCTGCATTCGGTTATGAGTGACGATCTCAGCATCCAGGGAACGCTGGCGGAGACTACCGTTCCTGATCTTTTCCGGTCCCTTCTTCGAACGGGAGAGACAGGGATTGTCTCGCTAGAGGCTAGCGGCCGGCATGACAACGTCTACATCCGTGAAGGAAAGATCATCTTTGCCACGACCTCCGACTCCGACCTCGGTCTGGCCGAGGTGCTTCTTCAATCCGGCGATCTCAACCTTCACCAGTACATCACCGCGGTGGAGGATGTCACCACCCAGAAGAGGCTCGGATCGGTTCTGTGTGAGCGCGGTTACCTGAAGCCGGAAGAGCTGGTCCGGGCCATGGAGCGTCAGGTGGCGATCATCGTGATGGACGCCCTCGGTTTTCGGACAGGAAGTTACACGATCGACTTCGGGAGCGACTTTCCCAACGAGATCCTCAGTCTCTCGATCCATACCGAGCGCCTCGTGCTCGACGGTGTAACGAAGATCGAGCAATGGTCACTCATCGAGCGGGGGGCGGGTCGGATGACCCGGCTGCTTCGCCAGACTCCCGGTTCCGACACCCGCGCCTACCATCTCGATCTGACCGAAGAGGAGAACCATATCTATGGTCTTCTGCAGGAACCGCAGACGCTGGAGTCGGTTTGCGAACGCAGCTATCTTTCGAACTTCAATGCCTGTCGGATGGCCTGGGCGCTTCTGGCGGTAAACCTCATCGACGACGCCGAGCAGTCGGACATCCGGTATCAACGCGCCGCCGTGGAGAGCGAGTTCGAGCTCGAGGCGGAGGTCGAGCGCTACAACTCCACCTTCCAACGCATCTTTGGCCTCCTCTTTCAGGAGATCGGCGATCACTCCTACGATTTTGTTGATCGGGTAGTCCTGCAGCTTTCACCCGAGGTCCTTCCTTACCTGAGTGGAATCAACCTTCTCAATGAGGGACGAGTCGACTTCGATCAGCTGCAGACCAACATCATCTCGTCGGGAGCCAGCGATCATGCTCGAGTCGCTGATAGCGTGATGAACGATCTTCTTTACAGCTGGATTCTGGAAATCAAGAAAGAATTCAAGGGACGGCTGGAGGGAGAGATGGCGATAATTTTGGAGGGATTGAAGAGGTAACTCAGCGCGCGACGGCGCGCGGCAGACCTGTAGCACCGGGCGTGAGCCCGGTGTTGCGAGAGAAGTGTCTTCTCTCTCCAGCCCGCGAAGGCGGGCGGCAGATCGCCAATCGCGCTCTCTGTCGCCCGCCTTCGCGGGCTGACGAAAAAGAAAAGATGGAGGCCGCGCGGGGCGCGCCGCGACACCGGGCTCACGCCCGGTGCTACAGGTCTGCCGCGCGCCTTCGCGCGCTGCAGCCACGCCTTGCTGTTGGGTGTTACAATAATAAGATGCGTCCGAAGCTTCTGTTCGCCTCAATTCTCTTTCTTTCCACCGCTCTTCTGGCGGGTCAGCCCAAGCGTCCGAACTCCCGGGAATGGAACGCGATCGTGGCCGACTATACGGCGCTCGAGAACAGCCGGAAGATCCAGCCGCGCCCGAAAGACAACGCCACTCGCAAGGAGCAGATCGAGGTGCTCCTCGACAACCACAGGAAGCTCGAGCCGACGCTGGGACCTTTCATGGAAAAGGTACGCGAGTACTACGAGCGCACCGGCGACCCTCGAGCAGCTTCGCTTTACGCTTCCGAGAAAATCCGACTTGGCGATGAGTACCTGAATTTTCTGTCGCGGTACGATCGGGCCATCTCCATCTATCAGAGTGCCCTGGCCATCGATCCCGAAAACCCGGACGCCAGAGCTCGGCTGGCCATCGCAGAGTCGCGTCGCTACATCACCATGGACGGGTTTGCTGCCGTACGCGACCGTTCGAAGGAAGAGGAAGTTCGCCGCCTGGTCGGTATGCCGCCAGAGGACTGGATCAAGCAGGTCGTGCAGAATAAACGGGCCTTCTCCGTCTGGATCTATCCGAAGAAAGATGGCGGAGCCGCTGCGATATATTTCGATAATGGGATCGTGTATCACACGAATTGGAATGCTGCGCCGGCTCAGGCATCGGCCGAGAACGGCGTGGCCAGGGAGGGTGTGAAGAATGAGTGAAGAAGTTGTGGTAGATGACTCATCGCATTACGAAGTCTCTTTGACCGCGGGCCAGGCCTTCGTCGCTTTCGTGCTGCTGCTGTTGTCACTGGCGGCGTCGTTCGCTTTCGGCCTGATGATTGGAAAAGGACAGATGGACGACCGCCTGGTCGTTCGCCGCACGCCTGCCGTCGTCAACGAAGCATCCGTAATTCCTGCCCGAAAGGGCGACGGCCGGATCGTGGAGTTGGGCGACACCAGCGACGCTCGACGCCAGCATGGTATGTCGCGCGCTGAGGAGCCGAGAGTAGAGGAAGCAGAGCCGGTCTCCCTGGTGGTGGAACCGAGCCGTGAGAAGCCTGAATCTGCGAAGCTCCACGATTCTGTTTCGCATCCCTCGGAGCCGGTTCGGACCGCCGAGCCCATTCACGAGACGCCGGCCGTCAAATCGCCAGCACCTGCGCCTGTAGCACAGCCGAAACTGGTCACCCCGCCGCAAACGACTCCTTCTGTCGTTCACGATGCGCAGGTTCTCTCAACCTCCGACGTGAAGACCGCTGAAGCACTGGCAGCGAAGCTCATCGATAAGGGATTCACCTCGGCCTACGTCGAGCGGACCCAGTCGATCAGGGGAACAGTCTACCGAGTCCGGGTGCGCTTCGGATCGGAAGCCGAAGCCCGAGGGGCCGTCGAGAAACTGCGCGGTATCACTGGCTCAGAAGTCTGGATTACGAAGTAAGTCAGTCCCCTTCGTAAAAGCCTCGGCTGATGGCGCAATGTCTGCCATCCCGAGGCTGTTTTGTTCTCCAGCCCTTATCAGAAATACGGGGTGGTGGCGTGTAACCCAACCACTACCAGGCCACCAGTGAAGCGAGCGGCCCGGCGCTCCGAGGAGATGCATACGTGACGAATCGGAAGACGACACCCGAGATCGAGAGCCTGCGGAAGTCTCAAGCCAGAAAGCACTCTCCGGTCGATCCGGTTCACGTCCTCGACAAAGCCATCTACCACCTCTGGGAGACGATCAACGAGCTCGAGCAGATTCAGCCCGAGCGTGTCGATCACTTTCGCGTCTCGATCTTCGGCAGTTCCAGAATCCAGCGCGGCGATCCCGTCTACGCCGAAGTGAAGAAACTGAGTTATGAGCTGGCACACCTCGGGATCGACATCGTCACCGGTGGCGGGCCGGGACTGATGGAGGCGGCGAATTCAGGCGCAGTGGAAGGGCAGATCGAGAGTCACGCTCGATCGTTCGGACTTCCCATTCATCTTCCGACCGAGGAGTCGACGAATGCGTTTGTGGATCGAGTCTTTCGTCACCGCACATTTTTCTCCAGGCTTCACCATTTCGTCAGGCTCTCGTCGGCTTTCATCGTCATGCCCGGCGGCATCGGCACCTGCCTCGAGACTTTCATGATCTGGCAGCTCATCCAGGTGAAACACATCAAACAGCACCCGTTGATTCTGGTGGGCGACATGTGGGATGGCCTCATCGCCTGGATGGGGGAGACCATGGTGAAGCGCAACCTCGTCGGTCTCGGCGATATGGATTACCCAAGGGTGGTAAGCTCCGGCGACGAGGCCCTCCTTTTGATCAAGGACGTATTCGAGCAATTCAAGAAAGAGCGGACAGATGGCAACACAAGAACAGGTTTTAGAAGCACTTAAGCAGGTCAAGTTTCCGGGCCTCAGCCGCGATATCGTCTCCTTTGGATTCGTGAGGGATGTTCGTATCGAGGAGGGGGCGGTGACCTTCGTGATTCATTTCCAGACCGAGAATCCGGCCATCGCCATGCAGCTGAAGTCTCAGGCTGAAGGCGTGGTGCGAGCTCTGCCCGGCGTGACGTCGGTGGAGGTTCATCTCGAGGTTGCGCAGAAGCCGACCGCCACTCAGGGTGGGATGGGGATGGGCGGTCCGATCCGAACGCTGGACGGCGTGAAGTACAAGATCGCCGTCGCCTCAGGGAAGGGCGGAGTCGGCAAATCGACAGTGTCGACGAATCTGGCCGTGGCACTTCGGGAGCTCGGCAACACGGTCGGCCTGCTCGACGCCGACATCTACGGACCCTCGCAACAGATGATGCTCGGTATCGAAGGCCGGCCGCAGATCGACGAGAGCGACGAGAAGATCATTCCCATGGAAAGACACGGAGTGAAGACGATGTCGCTGGGACTCATCACCGATCCCGACACGCCGGTCATCTGGCGCGGTCCCATGGTCATGAAAGCACTCGAGCAGTTCCTCGGCGACGTGAAGTGGGGAACGCTCGATTACATGATCATCGACCTTCCACCGGGTACCGGCGATGCTCAGCTGACGCTGACGCAGAAGGTCCCGCTCAGCGGCGCCATCGTCGTGACAACTCCGCAGGACGTAGCGCTGATCGACGCCCGCAAGGGGCTGGCGATGTTTCGCAAGGTCAACGTGCCGGTATACGGAATTGTCGAGAACATGAGCTATTTCATCTGCCGTCACTGCGGAGGGCGCGAAGAGATCTTCGGCCATGGCGGTGGACGCCGGACCGCGGAGATGCTCGGCGTTCCTTTTCTCGGTGAGGTTCCAATCGATCCTAAAGTGGTGGTTGGCGGCGACACCGGCGAGCCGATTGTCGTCCTCGATAAGGGGTCTCCAGCGACGGCGGCATTCATGGCGCTGGCCAAGCACATCATTCACGTGACCCAGGAGCACGACGCGGCCGGCATCTCCAACCAGGGAGAGCCTGCCGAGCACGTGCATCCCCACGTTCACGACCACGACCCCGGCCATCACCACTGAGTCGCCTCTTGTGTGGCACAGGCACTCTTGCCTGTGTGTCGGCCGTCGAGGCCGACTTCCCTGTAGCGTATTCACAGAAACGCCACGGCTCGACGCCGTGGCACACAGGCAAGAGTGCCTGTGCCACACAAGAGACGCCGTGCAATTGTTCCTACCGTTTCCCTCGCTGCAGCGCGTCGCGAATTCCTTCGTCAGTTTCAACGGACAGTTCCGGCGGCGTCACCGTGTCACTGAGAATCGTCAGCGCATTCCTGACCATGCCGCTCCGTTTCGCTCGCTTCACGGCGCTCTTCGAAAACAGCGACGAGAAGTCGGCCTGCTTCATTTGCAGCAGATCGGAGACGGGACGATTTCTATAGCTCTCGCGAAGTCTGAACGACGGATGCGGTGCGGCCGGAGTGTGATTCCAGGGACAGACTTCCTGGCAGATGTCGCAGCCGAAGACATTTCCGGAGAGCTTGTCCCGAACCTCAACGGGAAGAGGACCGCGATGCTCGATCGTCGCGTAACTAATGCATCGCGTCGAATCGATGGTGCGATCCATGGCGATGGCATCGGTGGGGCAGGCCTCGATGCAATGACGACATGTTCCGCAGCGATCGGTAATCTCCTCGGCGTTGAGGTCGTGCCTCAGAGAAGTCAGCAGTGTGCCGATGAAAAAGTAGGAGCCGTGGTCGGGATCGATGAGCATCCCGTTCTTTCCGATCCAGCCCAGTCCGGCCGCGGCGGCGTAAGCACGGTCCGAGAGTGGACCGGTATCGACGTAGCGTCGCGTCTGGGCCTCCGGTACGAGACGACTGATCGTGCCCTCGAGCTCCACGAGCATGCCATCGAGCACGATGTGGTAATCATCGCCCAGCGCGTATCGCGCGATGGCCGAGGAGAGGACCCCTGGCTCTGAGGATCGCTCGCTCTCATAGGGCACGAGAATCATGATGACCGATTTCGCCCATGGAAATCGCCCGGTTGGATTTCGACGTACGGCCGCATTTTTCGCGAGATAAGACATCGTCCCGTGATGTCCGCGCGCCAGCCAGCGCTCGAACAGGTCGGCGGAAGGAGGATCGATCGGCGCCCCGCCGATTCGAAGCACGCCGAGGCGTGCCGAGGCGGCAGAGACTTCCGGCCAGACGCTGGAGAGAGTCGGTGTCATTGACGGGTCAGGCGAAAGATCGGGAGTTCAGGCCGGCAGAGAATCCTGATCGGCGGAACGGACCCGAGGCCGCGCCCCACGTACATTAAACATTTCCCCAGTCGAAAGAATCCCGCCGCGTAGAGCGTCTCGTGAACGGAGGGTACGATGATGGCTCCGAGAACGGGGAGCCGAATCTGGCCGCCGTGTGTATGACCGCACAGGAGCAGGTCGATCCGGCGATCGGCGAGACGGTCGATGGCATCGGGATGATGCGTCACCGCGACCCGCGGAACCTTCTCGTCGCAACCGCGGAATGCGGCGTCGATATCGATCTTCCCGCGATACACCTCATCCATTCCAACGACATAGAGCCGGGCCGCTCCGCGGCTGACGATGATGTGCTTGTTATTCAGGAAGCGAACACCCTTGACGGTCATCGCCGCCACAACGCTGTCGGCGTCAGCCCAATAGTCGTGGTTTCCCAGGACGGCGTAAACGCCATCGGGCGCGGTGAGTTGCGAGGCGATCAGCTCGGCCATGAGCGGGATGTGCCGTTTGAACGAGACGTAGTCACCGCCGAGGAGGACCAGATCGGCTCCGTGACTATGAACCTGATTCACGACCTCGCGGTAGAAAGCACGCCGCATGAAGCCGGCGACATGGGTGTCGGATATGAAAGCGACCTTGTAGCCTTCAAATGCCTCGGGGAGGTCTGGGATGACGACCTCGTGACTCGTCACCTCCAGGTCGTAAATGTCGTTGTGAGCTCCCAGTCTCCGAAGAAAGGCGAACGGGATGTGGGCTTTGCGCAGCCTGATGACCTCGGCTCCTAGGAACCTCGTGCCCGGCACGGGAGCCTTCACTCGATGGACGTAAATGCGATGAAGGATCCAGTACAGACCGATCAGTGACGTCACCACAAACCAGATCTCTCCGAGGCGTGACTCCAGAGTCCAGTGGCGCTGTACGACGGCCTGAAAGAAGGGAAAGAGCAGAGCGCTGACCGCGAGCAGGACGAAGGAGATGAGAGCAGACGAGCCGGTGACCATGTCGTGCTCGTCGCGGCGGCCGAAGATAGAACGATTCAGTCCGAACAGGCCGATTCGGGCGATGCCGGCCAGCGCCAGGGGAGCGAGAAGGACGATAAGAATTGTGGGCACAATTGAATGCAGGTCCTGCGCCGGGAGCTGAACGGCATTTCGGATTTCGGATTTCGGATTTCGAATTTAAAAAAGGCCGAGGAAAAGGGATCTGCTTCTTTTAAATTCGAAATTCGAAATTCGAAATCCCTCACCCCACCCTCGCCAGAATTGAACCGATCCATTCTTCGGGGACGCGGATCGATCCGATGGTGCGACGGTCCTCGATGCCGTGATCGTCGGAGCCACCGGTGCGGAGGCAGTCGCGCTGCCGGGCGATCGATAGAAGCTCGTTGCGCGACTCTTCGTCAATACTCGGATGCAGAATCTCCAGACCATCGACGCCCAGTGTGAGGAGCTCGCCCACGATCATGCGCCATCGTGGATAGAGAGGGGCGTGTGCAACGACCGTTACGCCTCCGGCTCGTCGGATCATCTCAACAGCCTCGTCGACGAGAAAGCGCTCCTTATCGACATAGCCTGGCTTACCAGGGCGGAGGAATCGCTCGAAGGCATCCTGAATCGAGGAGACAATCCCTTTTTCGAGCAGCGCCCGCGCGACGTGGGGACGGCCCATTGCGCCGTGGCCGGCGATCTCCTCCACCCGAGCCAGGTCGATGTCGACCCCGGAGGAGCGAAGGCGCTCGACGATCAGCGCTCCCCGATCGGAACGTGTCTCGCGGAAATGTTGCAGGCGTCCTCTGATGGCGTCGCTGTCGGGATCAAAAGCATAGGCCAGAATATGAACGTCTGTCGATCGGTAGGAGCAGGAAAGCTCGACCGCGGGAACCAGCGTGATTTCCTTCTCGAGGGCATACGGAAGGATCTCGGAATAGGCGGCGAGATTGTCATGGTCGCTGATGGCGATGATGCCGAGATCGAGCTGGACCGCCAGGTCGATGATCTCCCGTGATGTTCGGAGCCCGTCCGAGTGGGAGGTGTGAAGATGAAGATCGGCAGATCGGGACATCCGGGAAGAATACCCGGAATTGAAAATTTGAAAATTGAAAAAGTGAAATGGCGACGAGTTATTACGCGGGTTTCCCGAGCTTGTCATCCTGAGCCGCAGCGAAGGATCTCAAGTGGAAGGATCGGAATTCAGATCGTCCTATCTTGAGATCCTTCGCTGCGGCTTCTAAGAAACTCCCAGTATTTAGGCCGCTTTGCGGAGGTGTCATCCCGAGCGTCGAGCGAGGGATCTGGGCGGGGGACTCGACCCTTCGGCGCCTCGCACA
>DASZZV010000367.1:0-10150 GCA_035544835.1 Thermoanaerobaculia bacterium | reverse complement strand
AAGAGCCAGGGCCCGCCGAATCGAGTATCGACACGACCACTTTCCATGGTCGCCGAGCATTCGCAACTGAGCAACCGCGGCCCGTTCCGAGGTCACGAGGTGCGCGAGATCCTCTTCGCGCACCTGCGCGTTGTTGAGGAGCGCAGAAAATACTCTCGGCTCGGGGTCTTCCATCAGTCGCTTGCCGATCTCCCGACTGCAGGTGCGGGCCGAAGAGATTCGCTGTCCCACCGCCAGCTTAGCCAGACGAGAGATCAGATACACGTCCATGGCCTGCCGAACGGCGGGATGAATGCGCACATCAATGGAAAAGCGCACGACATCATTCCAATGGAGGTAGTGAACGAGTTTCAGTGCATACGTCAGCGGGGTGGCCTGGTGAATGGCCAGCTTCGATCGAACCAGGTAGAACGAGCTGATCCTCGCGTCATCCGCCAGCATCTGGCACATCCGGCTGGTGCAGAAAAAGTTGGCCAGAATCGCCAGCGCGTCCTTTTCAGTCAGCGTGTCGATCGCTCTGGCGACGAACTCCGTGAGCTCGTCGCGCGTCATCCTCGGAATGAGGGCCGAGTCCTCATTGGGTCTTCTGGTCATGATTCGGGTCGCCGCGAAGTGCATCAACGGCTCCCGCGACCCTTATAATCCGCTCGCCGCCGCGCGATAAAGGATTCTCGTCGCTGAGGCTTTTCTGAAATGGCTAAGAGGAACAGAAAAAGTCAGACTGCGAAGCGACCGTCGTCGTTGCTCGACCAGCTCGGCTGGTGGATCGTCGCAGTTTTCGCATTTGCGATGCCGCTGTTCGTTTCTCCGACGGGAAAGGACAGCTTCCGCCTGCCGAAGGACGTTCTCTTTCGAGCAGAGGGTATCCTCTTCATCGGATTGTTCCTGCTGGCGATGACCTGGAGTCGCTTTTCCTGGAGAGAGATTCCGCGGCGCAGTCCGGTGATCATCGTCCCAGTAGCCGCGGTTGTCTGGACCTGCCTGGCCACGGCGGTCTCAACCAACCGGACGCTCTCCGTACTCTCGCTCCGTACGGTGGTCTTCGCCGCGGCAATCTTCATCGGCACGACGATCATCCTCCGCAGCAAAGACGAGCGCGCCTTCCTTCCGCTACTGCTGGCAGCCGCAATCAACGGATTCGTGTATCTGCTTCAGGAATTCGGCATCTGGAGTCCTTTCGGGATGACAAGCGCCTTTCTCGGACATAACTCCAGCAGCGGCTTTCTCGGAAATGCCAACGATGTCGGCAGCGCTCTCCTCGGACCTGTCCTGGCGGCAATCGCCGCAGCACTGGCAACCTCTCGACGACGACTGTTGAACTCGGCCATTGGGGCGCTTCTACTCGTAACGTTAATGGTCAGCAGATCTCTCACCGCCATAGGCGCCGTGATCGCCGGTCTCCTGACCATGGCCCTCATGCGTTTCGGTCGCCGCGCCGCGCTGCCGCTGTTCCTCGTGATGGGCGTGACTGTCGGACTCATATTTGCGATCCCGCCGCTCCGGGCGCGGCTGGTCAGTCTTCAGCAAATGATCGGCCGCCATGACTACGACGAGGTTCTCAGCGGGAGAACTAGCGCTTTTCGCGCCGCTACCGCCATGTTTCTCGACCATCCGGTCACCGGCACCGGACCGGGAACGTTCGGCTGGCACTACATGCCGTACAAGCTGAGGATCGATGAAGAGAGTCCCGCAGTCGGGGAGACTAGTGTGGCAGCCCGATACAACTTCGAGGAGGCCCATAACGATCACCTGGAAGTTCTCGCTGAGACCGGGCTACCGGGGTATGTGATTCTGCTCTCCGCCCTGGTAATGCTCGGCTCGATCTCGCTACGGCGGCGTGATGAAGAACCGACGGGTCGAGGTGAGTCCAGGACTTTCATCTCGCGCCTGCTGGCGCTGCCGCTCGCTGTCGGATTTTTCGTTCTCGCCCTCGCTCAATATCCATTGCAGCTTGCGTCGGCCACGGCAATCCTGCTTTTTCTCACTGCGGCCTGCTTTGCGTGGAGGGGAAGTGAAACTCTTTAAGATCCTGGCTACCATCGCTATTGTCGCCACGGCCGTGGCGGCAATAGACGCTTTCTGCTACGTCCCCTACCGGTGCAACCGACTCGCGAAGATCGGAGAGAGCATCGTAGCTGCGGCGGTAGCGGGCAATCCAGCCGCTCGCCTCTTTCTTCGCGAACAGGCCGCCGTCTTCGACCGCTGCATCGCACACGAGCCGCAAAGCGTGGAGCTCCAGCTCCTGCGGGGAACCAGCCAATCAATCTTCGGAGATTACGAGGGAGCACTGGCGACCTATCAGACGGCCCTTCAGTACGATCAGCGGCCCGAGATCTACTTCGATATGGCAGGGACACTTCTCAAACTTCAGCGCACCGACGAGGCCTTCGACAGCTACGCGATGGCCATCCGATTCAATCCTGACTTCCTTCCGAGGATCTCCAATCGTGAAACCCGGTTACGCGTCATGAGCCGGTGGCGGCGCGAATCGGACGCCGAGCGCAAATGAAAAAATGAAGAGGGCATTTCCGGGGCCGCGGCTCATTTTGCATTCAGCATTGGAGAGAGCCGCCCCAACGGGCGGCCCTCTCTCCGCGAGAATTACTGAGTAATAATCATCTCCACGCGACGATTCTGCTGACGGCCTGCCGGTGTGTCGTTCGTTGCAATGGGCTGCGACTCTCCCCGGCCAACCGTGGTGATCACGCCGGCCGAGAGACCGCGGCTCACCAGATAGTCGCGCACGGCCTGGGCGCGCTTTTCGGAAAGCTGCTGATTCGTCTCTTCGCTACCAACGCTGTCGGTGTGCCCTTCGATGGTCACCCGGACTTTGTCGTTGGTCCGTAGCTGCGTAACGATGCGTGAAAGAACGTTTCTTGCGCCCGGCTTCAGGCTGGTCTTGCCGGTATCGAAGAAAACGCCAGGCAGCGTCACAATGAAACCGCGATTGTCGCTCCGAGTTTGCGCTACGGCGGCGATGGCCTTCTGCATCCGATCCACCCGCTCCTGCTCTGTGGCGTCACGCTGCGCGATCTGCTGCTTCGCCTGCGTGAGCTCGGCCTGCGTTCCCGCTACCTGCTGGCGAAGCCGAGCAGATTCTGCTTCCGCTGCCGCTGCTCTCTGCTGCGCTGCCTCTGCTTTCTCCTGCGCTTCGCGAAGAGCGGCTTCGTGCTTCCGCTGCATCTCGGTGCGTGCACGCTCGTCTTCCTCGCGTGCCCTGCGCATCGCGGCAAGCTCGTTCTGGCGTCGCGTCAATTCATCTTCGCGGGTCGAAAGCGTCTGCGCGTTCGTCTTCCCGGAGGTACGCTCTTTTTCGAGCTCGGTCTTCAAACGATCGATCTCGGTCATACTCGACTGCTCGCTGAGGCGCTCATGCTCCTGCATCGACTGCAGCGCCAGACGCTGGTCTTCGACCTGACGGCGGAGTGCTTCTGTTTGTGCGGCGTCACGGGCGTTTGATACCGACGTCTCGTACTGTGACATGAGTGTGTCGAGACGGCGCTCCGCTTCGACACGGGCGGCGCGATCTTCTTCCAGACGACTCTGCATCTGCTGCTGGTTGGCTGCAACCTGCGCACGCAGACTGGCGATTTCCGCCTGTTGAGCCTTCCGATTCGCAGCCTGCGCATCCAGCTGCGCTTGCAGTTCGGCGCGCTGTCTCTCGGCAGCCTCGCGCTGCTGACGCTCCTGGACCAGGCGAGCCTCAGTGGCCTGCTGAGCCTGCCGTGTGCGCTCCAGGCGCAGAGGTGACAGGTACCTCGTCACTTCCCCGCGACTCGATGCATACATGGCCCGGCGCGCCAGCATCTCAGCTACATAGGAGAGATGATCGGCATTGGAGCTGTAACGATCGCTGGTAACGATCTTTTTTGCCGAGGCCAGATACTGCTCAGCCTGGAGAATCTCTGACGGGTCGACCGTCTGAGCCCCCATCGCTTTGGCGCGGTCGACGATGGCCTGGGCGAAAGCGATCTTGTCTTTCGAGGTCTTGCCACGATCGATCAGGCCACTGGGCTCGACTTCAAGGGTAAGTGGATCGACGCGGCCACCGAAACGAACGATGTCAGTGCGGAGCGCATTGATCTCCGAAACGTCAGCTCCCCAGCGCGCCTTTGCCTCGGCGGCGCGGGCGGCGTAATACGCGTCGTCTGCGGCGACGCGGGAGTCTTCGCGACGGCTGCTCTTCTTGTCATTCATCAAGCCGCGGGCGCTGACCAGATGGGCCTGGGCCTCGTCGTAGAGCTCGCGTGCCCAAGTGGCCGCCCCGGCGCTCTCAGCAGAGGCTACAGCCAGGGCGGCTCGCTCGAGCTGGGCCTCCGCCGTCATCGCAACCACCTTCGTGGCCGCTGCCGCAGGGATTGCCAGCGCCACTACCAGCACTGTCAGCAGATATGATCCGATGCCTTTTCTTGTATTCATTCAAATCCTCCTTCAGCCGTCTCGAATCGCGAGCGGCGTCGTTCTTTCCAAAGAGCCATGCAAGATTGGGGCAGGCGTTAGAAATGCGGCTCTCGTTGTTACCGCGGTGCAACGCGTAGGGCCGCACGGCGTGCGGCCGGTACCGTCGGTCGCGGCAGAAACAACCGTTCGCTGTTGACCCGCAAAGCTGGCGGAAGATCTGCGCAAAACGCGTACGTGTGAATGGTCTGCCTTCGATGGGTTCGCATTGTTACCTATTGTTCCGCGACCGAAGGTACCGGCCGCACGCCGTGCGGCCCTACGCGCTATACCCGAGCGGGCGCGCAGATCCCGTTCCGGGCGAAAGCTGGTGGGTGTCGGCGCGCTCTGCGCGTCCCTACTGCGTGCGGCCGTACCGTGTCGTGCTGAACGCGGAACCGCTCAGCCGCCGAGGTAGGCTTTCTTCACGCGATCGGACTGCAGCAGATTCTTCGTGTCGTCGACGATGACGATTCGCCCCGTCTCCATGACATAACCGCGGTGCGCAGTGACCAGCGCCATGTGCGCGTTCTGCTCGACCAGCAGGATCGTCGTCCCCTCGGCGTTGATTTCGCGGATAACCCGAAAAATGGTCTGCACCATCTGCGGCGCGAGTCCCAGCGAAGGCTCATCCAGAAGCAGCACGATCGGCTTGGCCATCAGAGCGCGGGAGATAGCCAGCATCTGCTGTTCGCCGCCCGACAGAGTCCCCGCATTCTGTTTGATCCGCTCCTTGAGCACCGGGAACAACGCGAAGATCCGGTCGTACTCACTCTGGCTGATCTTGTCTTTCCGCAGATACGCGCCCAGCTCGAGATTGTCATGAACACTGAGGTTCGCGAAGATACCGCGCCCCTCGGGCACGTGAGAGATTCCCATCCTGGTGATGAGATGGGGCTTCATCCCAGCGATCGACTTCCCGTTGAACTGCACATCGCCCTGCCGCGGCTTCAGCAGCCCGGAAATCGTTCGCAGCGTCGTGGTCTTGCCGGCGCCGTTGGCGCCGATGAGCGTGACGATCTCACCCTTCTGCACGTCCAGGTCGACACCGTGCAGAGCGGGAATGGTCCCGTAGGAGACCACGATGTTCTTGATCGAGAGTATCGGTTCGGCCATGACTAAATCGCTTCCGCCGGCTCGCCCAGGTAGGCTTCGATGACGACGGGATTGTTCTGAATCTCCTGCGGTGTTCCCTGGGCGATGGTCTTGCCATAGCTCAGAACGATGATTCGCTCGCAGATTCCCATGACCAGCTCCATGTTGTGCTCGATCAGCAGAATCGAAAGGCCGAAACGATCCCGGATCTCGTGGATCTTGTCCATGAGCTGAATGGTCTCGCCGGTGTTCAGTCCGGCCGCCGGCTCGTCGAGCAGCAGAAGCTTCGGCTTGG
Organism: Thermoanaerobaculia bacterium; assembly: GCA_035544835.1. Classification (GTDB taxonomy): domain Bacteria; phylum Acidobacteriota; class Thermoanaerobaculia; order Gp7-AA8; family Gp7-AA8; genus DASZZV01. Next base: position 4,323 of record DASZZV010000367.1, on the reverse strand, counting down.
CCGCCAATGCACGAGCGATCTCGAGACGGCGTTGATCTCCGTAGGGAAGGTTTTTGGCGTCGGTCTGGGCGCGTCCTTCCAGACCGAAGATCTCGAGCAGCTTGTAGGCTTCCTCTTCGGCAAGCGACTCCGCGTCCTTGAAAATATTGTTGTGGAGGACCGCCGATGCCGCTGAGTACATATAGTGAATGTGGCCGCCGATCTTCACGTTCTCGAGCACGCTGAGATCTTTGAAGACGCGGATGTTTTGAAACGTGCGCGCTACTCCGAGCTTCGTGATCTGGTAAGGCCTGAAGGCCGTGCTCTCGACACCACTCACGCGAATCACGCCTTCAGTCGGTTTGTAGACGCCGGTGAGCATGTTGAAGATGGTCGTCTTTCCAGCGCCGTTGGGACCGATGAGCCCGACCAGTTCGTGTGGGGACAGGCTGAGATTGAAGTTCGCCACAGCCGTGAGACCGCCGAAACGAATGGTCACATTCGAGGCCTCGAGGATCGGAGCTGTCGATTTCGTATCCATGTCATTCAACGGGCGGACCGGATCGCCCGCCCACCTTATCCTCGGCCTGGTCCGGCTCTTCCGGGGTAACTTTGTCTTTCCGTCTGGATCGGAAGCTCCAGAGCTCTTTGCGACCGAGAAGTCCCTGTGGCCGCGTGCGCATCAGGACGATCAGAAGAACCGAGTAGATAACCATGCGGGGGTCGGACGTCAGATGGAAGATTTCCTTCACCTGCCGCAACCCTTCCAGCGACAACGTGAGAATGATCGCAGCGAGGATCGCTCCACTGATCGAGCCCATGCCGCCGAGAACGACCATGACGATGACCTCGAACGAACGGACGAAGGTGAACATCTGCGGATTCAGATAGGCCAGGTAGTGCCCTGTCAATCCGCCGGCCACACCGGCGAAGAAGGCGCCGATCACAAAGGCCAGAACTTTGTAATGAGTGGTGTTGACACCCATCGCCTCGGCAGCGATCTCGTCCTCACGAACAGCGAGAAAAGCGCGACCGATCGAGGAGCTCACCAGACGCCGCGAAATCAGAGCCGTCATCCAGGCGAAGAAAAACACCCAGAAGAACGTGGTCCAGTTCGGAACTCCGGACAGCCCGCGCGCAGCGCCGATCTTGTTGATATTCAGAATCAAAACGCGGATGATCTCGCCAAAGCCGAGCGTTACGATGGCCAGGTAATCGCCGCGCAACCGCAGCGACGGAAGCCCCACCAGGTAGCCGGCGATCGCCGCCGCCAGGCCGCCCGCCAGAAGCGCCCCGAAAAAAATGGCGTTCTGCAGAATGAAACGATGGGGGCCTTCGGGCAGGGTCTGCAGGTAAGGATTGCCGTAAAAATAGGTGAGGTAGGCAGACGTGTAGGCGCCGACGGCCATGAAACCGGCGTGTCCCATCGAGAACTGGCCGGCATGTCCGTTAATGATGTTCAAGGAAACCGCCAGGATGATATTCATCCCGACAGCGATGATGATGCGGTTGTAGTACGGCATCGCCGGAATCGGTAGTCGTTCCAGCACGTACCCGACGACGGCCAGAATGCCGACCCCGAGAGCGAAGTAGAGCAGGTCGCGAAGAATCCAATTCTTACGCAACGTTCACCTCGGGTGCAAACCCGCATTTCTCGCACAGTTCCTGCTGCCAAAGCGAAATCATGTAAGAACAACGGGCCTGGAGCTTCACGCGGGGAGAGCGCTGAATCATGACGATCAGACCTTCTCTGCCTGCGCTCGCCCGAGGATTCCGGAGGGTCGGAAAAGCAGGATCAGGATGAGGATGACGAAGGCGATGGCGTCCTTGTATGTCGACAATGCGCTGCCTCCGGCGAAGGACTCGACGATGCCGATGATCAGCCCTCCGATCATCGCCCCCGGAACACTGCCGATGCCGCCGAGTACCGCGGCGACGAAAGCCTTGAGTCCCAGCATGACCCCCATGAGCGGATCGATCTTCGAATAGCTCAGACCGAACAGGATGCCGGCCACCGCAGCCAGCACCGAGCCGATGACGAAGGTCATGGAGATGACGTTGTCAGTCGGAATGCCCATCAGAGAGGCCGTCTCGAAGTTGAAGGAAACAGCCCGCATGGCGCGACCAAACCGAGTTCCGAAGATGATGTACTGCAACACACCCATGAAGAAGAGCGCCACTACCAGCACGATGACCTGGTACGAGGTCATGGAGATCCCGGCGAAATTGATCGGATGCTTCTCGATCAGAGAGGGGAAGAACTTGGGATCAGGTCCGAAGACCATCTGGCCACCGTACTCGAGGAGAAAGGAAACGCCGATGGCAGTGATCAGCGAGGCGATTCGAGGCGCGTTCCGAAGCGGGCGGTAAGCGACGCGCTCGTTGAGATAACCGAGAAAACCGCAGACGATCATGGCCACCAGAAGTACCGTTCCTCCGGTCACCCAGGAGGGATTGAGCGTCCCCTCATCTCCGTGATGAAAGAACCGCGCAGCGTACTGACCGGCGTAGAAGCCGACGTACGACCCAACCATGAACACATCGCTGTGAGCGAAATTGATCAGCTTCAGAATTCCGTAGACCATCGTGTAACCGAGCGCGATCAGAGAGTAGATCGACCCGATTCCGATGCCATTGATCAGGTTCTGAAGGAAGGTCTGCATGCAGAAATATCGGCCCGGCGAAACTACTCGCCGGACCGATACTTTGTAAAGAAAAAACTAGCGGAAACTACTTCTTTGTAGAGGTAGCGGCTGTAGGGTTCTGCGCGGCCGGATTGATGGCCATGGTCGTATTCGCGGCGGTAGCTGTCGCGGGGGCCGTGGTCGTTGCCGCCGTGGTTGTAGTCGAGGCGGTGGTCGAGGTAGTGGACGTCGCCGGAGCGGCCTTGCCATCCTGCGCCGAGATCTCACCCTTGGCCGTAACTTTCGAAACGAGCTTGAGCTGCTTGTTCTCGATCCCGAGGACGACCAGCGACTTTACAGCGTCGCGATCAGGACCAATGGTGATGTTTCCGGTCACGCCAGGGAAGTCTGTGACTTTGGCGATCTCATCTCGGATCTCTTCCTTCGTCACGTTGGCCGTCCTGGACATGGCCAGTCCGAGAAGCTTCATCGAGTCATAGCCGAGTGCCGCGAGAGCATCCGGCTTCACACCGTTCCTCTTCTGGAAATTGCTAACGAAGGATTTGACTGACTCTGCCGGATCATCTGCGAAGTAATGATTCGAATAGTAGGAGCCGTTCATGTTCTCACCGCCGATGCCGATGAGCTTGGGCGATTCCCATCCGTCGCCACCGACGAAGGGCTGCTTGATGCCGAGGTCACGCGCCTGAATGGAGATCTGCCCCATCTCGGTGTAGTAACCGGGGCAGAAGATCACCTGAGGATTCGCGGCACGGATGGCGGTGAGCTGGGCGCGGAAATCGCTGTCGCCCTCGGCGTAGCTCTTATCGGCGACGATCTGCCCACCGAGCTTGGTGTAGGTGTTCTTGAAGAACTCCGAGAGTCCGACCGAGTAGTCGTTCTTGACGTCCTGGAGAAGGGCCGCTCGCTTCAACCCCAGCTGCTTGTAGACAAAGCTGGCCAGCGCCTCGCCCTGGAACGAATCGAGATAGCAGACCCGGAAGATGTAGTTGCCGACCTGCGTCACCTTCGGGTTCGTCGAGGAGGGGCTGATCATCGGAACTTTGTTCGACTGGCAGATCGGGGCAGCAGCCAGCGATCGGGAGGAAGCGACTTCGCCGATGATGGCCACGACGTTGTTCTGCGAGATCAGCTTGGTGACTGCATTGGCAGCTTCTTCAGGCTTGGACTGATCGTCCTCGGTAAAGAGCTTGATCTTGCGACCCTTGATGCCGCCCGCGGCGTTGATCTCATCGACAGCCATCTGGATGCCCTGATGGGTCGATTGACCAAACGTCGCCGTTCCGCCTGTGAGTGAGCCGTACTCGCCCACGAGGATGTCGCCGCTACCTGCGGCTCCGTTTCCGCCCCCGCTCTCCCCTGCCGGCGGGCAACCAAAGAGTACGAGAGCCAGTGTCGAGACAAGGAGTGCAGCCAGAGTTTTTCTATTCATCGATAACCGTCCATTTTTCAGCGCTGTTTTGCGGCGGTCATTGTAGCAGCGGTGCAGCCCGGGACGGCGCGAATCGCGGGACGAATGGCTGGGTGGGTGGGTGAAGGGCAAACGGTGGCGGATGATTTTGTGTCATCCCGAGCGATTGACCGCGGAGCGCGGCGTCTGAGTGAAAGAAACCAGGGTGTCATCCCGAGCGTCGAGCGAGGGATCTGGGAGGGGGCCTTGCGGTGTGGAGTCTTGGAGCTCTCTTACGATTGTGCGAGG
>DASZZV010000366.1:0-1592 GCA_035544835.1 Thermoanaerobaculia bacterium | reverse complement strand
CTTCGACCCCAGCAAGCCCTTGTAGAGCTCGATGAATGGTGTTCACCGCGGCCACGCACTCTCTTCACCTCTCCCATAGGGAGAGGTCGCCCGCCGCAGCCGAAGGCGAAGGCGGGCGGGTGAGGGGTTATGGACTATCGAGAGTCCGAGGCCCCCTCACCCCAACCCTCTCCCCAGCGGGGCGAGGGAGTTCTGCTGCCGATGCGGTAAGCCCTGCAATCAAAACTATCTTACCTTATACCAATCCTCACAATGATTGACCGACGATCGCCCAATCGCGTCGGGCGATGGACATGATCTTCCACGGCTGATCGATGAGCGTGTTCCACGCAAAGCAGCAGTGATCGACGATGTCGTCGAAGGATTTGAAGACCCGGTTCGACAGCCAGTTCTGACGCATGAACTGCCAGATGTTTTCCTGGCTGTTGAGTTCGGGCGCGCGCGGCGGCAGCGGCACGAGCGAGATGTTGTTTGGAACCTTGAGGTCTTTCGCAACATGCCAGCCGGCTTGATCAAGGATAAGCATCGCATGGGCGCCAGGGGTGACTCTGATAGCGATCTCGTCGAGATGGAGCTGCATGGCTTCAGTGTTGCAGGCGGGTAGCACGAGGGCGGCACCGGTTCCGTGTTCGGGGCACACTGCACCGAACAGGTAGGTCGATTGGGTGCGTTGATCGTGGATCGCACGGGGACGCGAGCCTTTCCTGGCCCAGCGATAGGTCAGTTTGTTTTTCTGACCGACCCGCATCTCGTCTTGGAACCACACTTCTACCGGCGTACCCGGCACGAGTTTCTGGCGGACTTCCGCAACGCGTACGGCAAAGTTTTTTTGAACGCCTCCATGGCTTCAGCGTCCTGATTGTAAGCCTTCGGTCTGGCGCTCACATGCGAGAAGTTCAAGTCCTTCAAAGCGCGATAGATCGTGTCGTCAGACACCGAGAGCCCAAACTCGTCGTGCAGTCGCATGATCAGATCGCAGGCCCGCCAACGCACCACGCCGTGGATCGCAGGGATCGGACCCTCGTCCACGATCCGGGCGAGAAAGGCCTTGTGCTCGTTGTCGAGCTTGGCGGGCGCACCTGGTGATGGAATGTTGACGAGACCATCCGGCCCCTGCTCGTTGAACCGGATCACCCAGTCCCGCAGTGTCTGACGGTCCATCCCGCCGATGTGCGCGGCGGCTTCCCGCGAGGCCCCGTCAAGCACTGCCGCGATCGCCAAGAGGCGGCACGTCTGGGCCGCATTCTTCGTCCGCTGCGCGAGCCGCCGAAGCTTCCCGATCGTGTAGTCCGTCCGCACCGCAATTGCTCGGCCCACGGCAAACGACCCTCCGTTTGCCGCCTTTGAATCATACCGCCAGCGATTCGAGAATCCCCCGAGAGTCAGACAATCGGCGGATTGGTATTAGATCGCGGTTCGGACAACGCAAGGATCTGGACATGCGCATCGATTTGCAGGGAAAGCGCGCCATCGTCACCGGCTCGACGGCGGGCATAGGCTTCGCCATCGCCAGCGGGCTGGCCGAGGCGGGCGCGGCCGTCGTCATCAACGGACGCAGTGAGGCGTCGGTCGAAGCGGCAAGGAAACGTCTC
>DASZZV010000365.1:0-12661 GCA_035544835.1 Thermoanaerobaculia bacterium | reverse complement strand
CGCCGAGCGGCTCATCGCCGGCGGAGACGGTTCGGCCCAGAGCCCGATCATCCAGCAGATGGGGACAGGTCTGGAGCTCTATGGGCGACGCAAGGATGGAAGCGATTTCCCCATCGAGATCATGCTCAGCCCTCTGGAAAGCGCCGAGGGGATCCTGGTCACGGCGGCCATCCGCGACATCACTGTGCGCAAAACCGCCGAACAGAATCTCATTCAGATGGAGGCCAGATATCGAGGGCTGCTCGAAGCCGCTCCTGATGCCATGGTCATCGTGAACCAGGGCGGGGACATCGTGCTCCTGAATCTTCAGGCAGAAAAGGTGTTCGGATACCGGCGGGACGAGCTGCTGGGACAGAAAGTCAAGAACATCATCCCCGAGGGTTTCGCCGAGCGGCTCATCGCCGGCGGAGATGGCTCGGCCGAGAGCCCGATGATCCAGCAGATGGGGACAGGTCTGGAGCTTTATGGGCGACGCAAGGACGGAAGCGATTTCCCCATCGAGATCATGCTCAGCCCTCTGGAAAGTGACGAGGGGATCCTGGTCACGGCTGCCATTCGGAACGTGACGACGCGAAAGGCCGCCGAAAGACACCTCGTCCAGATGGAAGCGGAGACGCGCCGCGCTGCGGAGGCTTTTGCAAAGGAGCTGGCCGAACAGAGTACTGAGTATGAGCAGGAGTTCGTTGCCATGCGGGCGGGGAAGGACGCCGCGGAGAGGCGGGTGAAGGAACTGGAGCAAACCCTCAGCCGGTGAATCCATGAGTGACACGAATTACTTTCACGACCTTGCGCACAGCAAGCTGGCCCTCGTCTTCGGCGACGAGAAGGCGCAGAGGCTGGTCAGAGAGATCGTCGCCGATGGGGGGTTGGCCGAAATCTGCAACGCCCAGGATCTGCTCATCTTCTCAGCGGAGTTGAAGAAGCGTGGCGGCTTTGAATCGACCGTCGGGGCGATGCTGGGCCTCCAGGCGGTTCTGCGCGGCGCAAACGCGATCTAGTCGAGCATATTCAGCCATTACATCCCACTGGTGTATTGTTAGCGGATGCTTGGGCGATTTTTGCGACGCAGGATGGAGCAACCGGTCGAGTCTCGATGCTGACCTCTATTCTTCCGCGGGTCCTTCTGGTAGAAGACGACTCCCCTGTCTTTGTCGTGATCGCATCGGTCCTGGAGGCACACCACATTCAGGTCGACCGAGCCGACACCGATCTGGCTGCCATCGGCCTGGTCATTGGCGAGAAATACGGAGTGATCATCGTCGATGTCAAGCTCGTCCACGGCGTCGGCCTCACTGTCCTCAAGCACCTGCACGACCATCTGCCGCACCTGCTCCCGAGCCTCGTCGTCGTGACTCCCGATGACTCGGAAAAGGTACGCGTCGAGCTTCAAGCCATCGGCATCTGCGACGTCATTCCCAAGCCGGTCGAACCGCAGGTCATCCTGAGGGTCGTCCAGCATTGTCTGGATCTCAACGCGTCGACAGTCAACTAGTTGCTGATCGCTTATCCGTGTACCTCGGGAACGAAGGTCTGATAGGTCAGTGGCGGACGCGCATAACCCGACTTCTTTTTTCTTGGCGGCAAATCGATCGACGGTGGCGTCAGATCCTCGTATGGGATGAGGCTCAGCAGATGGCTGATCAGGTTCAGGCGCGCAGCCTTCTTGTTATCGGCATTCACCACGTACCACGGCGACTGTTTGGTGTCGGTGACGGCGAACATCTCGTCTTTCGCCCTTGAGAATTCTTCCCAGCGTTCACGCGACTCGATATCCATTGGACTGAGCTTCCATCGCTTGGTCGGAGTCTTGAGGCGGTTCTGAAACCGTCGTTCCTGTTCATCGTCGTGCACCGAAAACCAGTATTTGACCAGCATGATGCCGGAGCGGATCAGCATCCGTTCGAACTCAGGCGCCGAGCGGAGGAACTCGGAATACTCCTCATCTGTGCAGAAGCCCATCACCCGCTCCACGCCGGCGCGGTTGTACCAGCTGCGGTCGAAGAGGACCATCTCTCCGGCCGACGGCAGATGTGCCGCGTAACGCTGGAAATACCACTGTGTCTTCTCGCGCTCAGTGGGAGTACCGAGAGCAACGACGCGGCAGATCCGGGGGTTCATCGCCTCCTCGATCCGCTTGATCGCGCCTCCCTTTCCGGCGGCGTCCCGTCCCTCGAACAGCACGACCACCCTCAGCCCCCTGGCCTTGATCCACTCCTGAAGCTTGACCAGCTCAACATGCAGACGGCTGAGCTCTTTCTCGTATTGCTTCGTAGTGAGCTCTTTGTCCTGTTTCTTTTCCTTCAGCTCGCTATCCTGTTTCTCTTCCCTGATCCCGTGTTTCTTCTTTTTCTTGTTTTTCTTCTTCTTCTTCTTGCCGCCTTCTTCTCCGGCCGGAAGGGAAGTATCTTCGGGCGCAACCTCGTCGCGATTGACCATGACTGTCCTCACTCTCTGATGGATTCGCCAACAGAGTACCTCAGGCGCTCCGACTCCGCGTCGATACGACCAGGCCGTGTGACGCGGCCCCCGCGGTCAAGAGCTCGTCCCTTGTCCAGCTCAATCGGAGTGGCGGGACCTGTGGAAAATAGGGCTAACTCCGACCTTCGGAACGGGATTGCCGGTAACGAAAAAGCCGGCCCTTGCGGGTCGGCCTTAGTTTTCGCGGGGGGATTGGTGGAGCTGATCAGGATCGAACTGACGACCTCCTGAATGCGAATCAGGCGCTCTCCCAAGCTGAGCTACAGCCCCAAAATGACGGAATGCAGAATGCAGAATTCAGAATGCAGAATTGATATTCCGGCACTGCAATCATAGCAGGGGTGGGGCCGCCGCCGTCGCTCACTCACTGCGGGTCTGACCCCAGTTTCACTTGTAGCCGCCGCCGTTCCCGGGACTGCTGGATTGAACCGTGATCGTGCCGTTCATCGCCGTCCCATTCGGGGTGCTGTGGACCGTGCAGTAGTACTTGTAAGTTCCCGGGGTCGTGAAAGTGTGCGAGAAGGTGCCGGAGCTCATAGTGCCGGAGTCCCAATTCTCGGCCCCGGTTTGGGTGTTGCTGGTTGTCGAGTGAAACCCGTGGAACGCCCACTGCACTGTGTCTCCAGGCTTGACGGTGAGCGTCGCGGGACTGAAAGAGATACCCGGCCCCACGTCGACGATTTTGGTCTCGCCGGCGGTTTGCTCGGTACCGGAGTCCTGGGCGGCGGTGATGAAAATCTGGTCGGCAGATTTGTTGTCGACCACCGAGCCATAGCCGAGCACCGGGAGGGTCGACGAATAGCTGACCCACTCGTTCGCAACATTCAGGGTGGGAATGCCGAAGATGCCCGGAACACTCGGGATCGTCGCTCCGAAGGGCAGCAGATCGAGCGTTGCCGTCTTGAGGATCTCGTTGGCACTTCCGTAGAGTTTCAGCGTCACGGTGGCGGTAGTAGCGTTGACATTGGCGAAGCCGACGTTGGAGCGGAAGCCCTTCGAAGAATCCGAGCTGGTGGAGAGTTGCAGCACCACCCCTTTGCTCTGCGCATCCGAGGCCTGGATCGCGGGTATGAACTGACCGAAGATACCACCGCGATCGGTGCAGGGGTTATCAGCGAAGGTTCGGGATGTCACTACGAAGTCGTCGCTGGAAACGAACCGAATGGCTCCAAAGCCACCGGTGGAGAAAAGGGCGCTGACCACATTGTCGTAAACGAGCATCTGCCGCTTGGGGACGGTGACCTGGACGGGGGCGGCCGAGGTATTGTCCTGGTTGATCGGAAGGTACGTGGCCGAGACAGTGATGTCTTTGGAGAAGGATGGATTCAGGATCCGCAGATCGGTGCGGAAGAAGCTCCCCCCCTGAGCGTTTCCCGCAATTGGCACCCAGAGCTCTTTTGCAGAAGCTGGAAACGAAAAGAGGGAGAGGAAAAGGATCGAGGCGAGCAGCGAACGATGCATGAGAACCCTCCTGGGATCAAGACAACCTGCCAATGATGCCCGGAGCTGGGCGTTGATTGCAACGGACCACTCAAATTGAAAATCGAGAATTGGGAATTGAGAAGTAAGTTACTGCGTCGCCACCTGTGCCGTACAGAACTTGCACCGGTGCGCTTTCAGCGGAATCGGCGAGAGACAATCCGGGCATTCCCTCGTATTTGGCGCCTCGGCCTCCGGCTTTCGACGCATGGCGTTGATCCGTTTCACGATCATGAAAATGGCGAAGGCGATGATCAGGAACGAGATGAGGTTGTTCAGAAACAGGCCGTAGTTCAGGGTGGCTGCGCCGGCGGCTTTGGCCTGCGCGAGCGTGTCGTAGTGGGTTCCGGAAAGACTGACGAACTGATTGCTGAAATCGTGTTTGCCGATCAGGAGGCTCAGCAGAGGCATGAGCAGGTCATCGACGAAAGAGGTGACGATCTTTCCGAATGCGGCACCGATGACGACGCCGACGGCCAGATCCAGGACACTGCCCTTCAGTGCGAATTCTTTGAATTCTTTGATGAGACTCATGACGCCATGCTACGACGGAACGAGGGGAATTTCGGATTTCGAATTTCGGATTTCGAATTTAAAGGCAAAAGCGCATCTGAGGATTCCTCTTTTAAATCCGAAATCCGAAATTCGAAATATGCGGGTTCATCCGATCGCGTCTGTCTACCAGTCGAGAATGGACGCGAACATCAGCGGCGCGACGATGGAGGCATCCGACTCCACGATGTACTTCGGTGTCTCGACCCCCAGCTTGCCCCAGGTGATCTTCTCGTTCGGAACGGCGCCGGAATAGGATCCGTAGCTGGTCGTCGAGTCGCTGATCTGGCAGAAATAGCCCCACAGTGGAACGCTCGTCCGCTGCAGATCCTGATGCAGCATCGGAACGACGCAGATCGGGAAGTCGCCGGCGATGCCGCCCCCGATCTGGAAAAAGCCAATCGACGACTCGCCGCTGGTCCTGGTGTACCAGTCGGCCAGTTCGATCATGTACTCGATTCCCGTTCGGACGGTGTGCACGTTCTTGACGTCGCCGGAGATGCAATGGCCGGAGTACATGTTGCCGAGAGTGGAATCCTCCCATCCCGGAACGAACATCGGCAGATTCTTTTCCATGGCTGCGATGAGCCAGCTGTTTTTGGGGTCGATCTGATACGACTTCTTCAGCGTTCCCTTGCGGAGGATCTCGTACATGAACTGATGCGGGAAAAGCGGCTGGCCGCTCCGATCGTGCCGCACCCATTCCTCGAGGACCTCGTTTTCGATACGACGCATCGCTTCCATCTCCGGGATGCAGGTATCGGTCACGCGATTCATGTGGCGCTCGAGCAGCTTCTGCTCGTCGCTCGGGCTCAGCTCGCGATAATGCGGGACGCGCTCGTAGTGGTCGTGAGCCACGAGGTTGAAGACATCCTCTTCGAGATTCGCTCCAGTGCAGGAGATGGCGTGCACTTTGTCCTGACGGATCATCTCGGCCAGCGAAAGACCGATCTCAGCGGTACTCATCGCACCAGCGAGCGTGACCAGCATCCTGCCGCCTTTTTCGAGATGCTGTTTATAACCTTCCACTGCAGCCTTCATCGCTGCGGCGTTGAAGTGGCGGAAGTGATGCTCGATGAAATCGGAGATCGGTCGTTTGCTCATCTTTACCCTCGGCTCCATTCTGCGGTGCATTCTGAATTCTGCATTATGCGGAATACAAAATGGATGAGGCATCTTCATCTTCCCTCTCCCCGCCGGGGAGAGGGAAGAGTTCGCACGACGATCATGCGCGGACAGCATTCTGAATTCTTCAATCTGAGCTCTCCAGATGGCAGAATGGTGTCATCCGATTTCTCGCCGTTGCTTTGGGAGGCGCGCTCGGCGCCGTCGCCAGGTTCGCCGTGAACCTGGCCGTAGCCACGTGGTGGAAGAGTGATTTTCCGCTTGCCACGCTTCTGATCAACGTGAGCGGCTCGTTCATCCTGGGCTTCTTCTCGACTCTGGCTGCCGAGCGCCTGCCTCTCGATCCGCTGTGGCGGCTATTCGTGGCTACCGGTTTCGTCGGTGCCTATACCACCTTCTCGACGTTCGAGTACGAGACCCAGCGTCTGACCGAGGCTGGAGCCGTGACCTGGGCGCTGGTGAACGTGGTCACGTCGGTGCTGGCCGGGTTCATCGCCGTTCGAATCGGCGTGGCGATGGCTCGGGGCTAGCCCAGGCGGCTGCAGTTCCGGAATGCGTGCAGCTGACGGGGCATTCTTCATTCCCATCGGAATCGACGGTCCGTGAGTACACTACTACTCTGTGAGCCGTGAAAAGCATCCCAGGAGTGCTGACTGCAAGGCCGTCGGCATTCTCAGCCTGCTCGTAACCGTGCTTTTCTTCGACGTTCTCTTTCTCGGAAACAACTTCTACGGGCGCGATCTGTCGATCTATCACTACCCGATGAAGTTCGTTGTCAGGGCGGCGATGCTGTCGGGGGAGTTCCCTTGGTGGAATCCCTTCTTCGCGGCCGGTCAGCCGCTGGCAGCGAACCCCGCCTACGAGCTTTTCTATCCCCCTCAATGGCTGGTGCTACTCCCCGATTTCCATCTGGGCTACCGGCTTCACATCGCTGTTCATCTCTACATCGCCATCATCGGAGCCTATCTGCTGCTCCGCTCACTTTCCCTGCGGCCGATCAGCAGCTTCTTCGGAGCAGTGACCTTCGCCCTGAGCGGTCCCTTTCTGTCGCTCATGAACACTCTGCCATTTTTCTTCTCTTACTCATGGTTGCCCTGGATCGTCATATTCGCGCGGCGGGCGATTCACCGGCGGCGATTTTCAGACGGTGCTCTGGCCGCCGTGTTTTTCTCCATGCAGTTTCTCTGCGGTGAACCGGTCACTGTGGCGCAGACGGCCATCATCCTTTGCGGAATGGGGCTGTGGCACTTTCGTGCTCCGGGTGTTACCGCTCCTGACCGCCCAAAGATCGTTCTGATCATCGCGCTGATCGGACTGAGCGCGGCGGCACTCGGCGCGGTTCAGCTCCTGCCCTCGATCGGCCATGCCCACGATTCCATACGCTCCCGCCCCTTTCCCTACTCGACCGTCACCTCCTGGAGCATGCCTCTCATTCGACCGCTCGAGATTTTTTTCCCGACGCTCATCGGGTCGACGGAACGTGAGGGGGTGATTTTCTGGGGTGCCGCGCTCTACCCTGAGCACGCTAGTCCCTTCATCATCTCCATCTACCTCGGCGTCTTTGCCGCTGCGCTGTGCACCGGTGCCATCGCCTCGAGAATCCCGCGGGCAATTCCGCTGACGCTCATGACGGCGTTTGGATTCGTTATGGCCTGGGGTGGCCATACTCCGATTTATCGGATTCTCTATGACACCGGGCTGATTCGATCGCTGCGCTATCCGGAGAAGCTCGCGCTCACAGCAGTGTTCGCATTGACGTTGCTTTCCGCGATTGCGCTCGACCGGCTCATCGACGGCGATAGCGCGCTGCTCCGGCGAGTCACATGGGTAGCGGGGGCGATGACCCTCGTGGCCTTGCTGGTTGCGGCAGCGACATTCGCGCCGGGAGCAGCTGCGACGGTTAGACGACTCTTCTATTTCTCAGGCCCGCCACTCTACGACTCGTTCGCCGTAAACGTGATGCGCGGGCAATGGCTGGCCGCGGCGGCGCGATCGGGCTTTCTGCTCGCTCTGCTCGTCTGGTGGCGCAAGCGCGGCGGTTCACGCGAGCTTGTCGCTGCATTCGCTCTTCTGCTGGTCATCGACCTCGCGCCACCCATGAACGTTCTGGCGCCGCGGATGCCGCGGGAGTTCTTCACCGCGCCGCAGCTCCTCTCCAGTTTTCCGGCCTCGGGGCGGGAGCGATTTCGCCTCTTTCATGCCGGTGCGCTCGACAATGAAATGCAGCATAAGGTGCTGAACGAGGGTCGCTCCTACTGGCTCCTCCGCAACGGGATGTTCCCCTACCTGCCCGCTCTCTGGAGCATCCCGACCGTGTTCGATCCCGATATCGATGAGACGCAACTCCTCGCGACTCGCGACCTTAAATATTCGATGCAGCAGGTCCGTGCACGGCAGCGGGAGTGGCCGGACATCTTCATGAGTATGTCGAATGCCCGATACTTCGGCGACTTCGATCCCACGGCCGGAGAGCCCGATCTAAGGCAGCGACAGCCGGTGCGGATCTTTCAGACCGCTCCATATCCCCGGTACTACTTTGCCGATCAGATGCATGGCGTGAGCTCGCGAGAGGAATTCATCGCCCTTCTGATCGGTCGCCGCTGGAGTCGTCGCGTTGCCTTCGTCGGGTTTCCACCGTTCGAGCCAGGGGCCGGTCAAGTGACCCGAGTCGAGGAAGGATGGAGCCGTTCATCCGTGGACGTCGAAGCTCAATCCAGGTCCTATCTAGTCGTGAGCATCTCGCCGCACCGCCGATGGTCGGCGACGATCGATGGCGCCGCTGTGCCGTTGCATGTAACCAACATCGGCTATCAGGGACTCGTCGTTCCGGCGGGAAAGCATCACATTGAGTTTCGATACCGCGATCCGCTGGTGATCGCTGGCGCCTGGATTTCTCTCGCTGCGCTGATGCTCTTGGCGGCTGGAGCGGCATTGAGCGGGCGTCGACTGCGCCCGGACGTCTCCTATACTCCGGCAACGTGAAGACCCGCGTTGAAGAGGGATGCCCGCGCCATGATCTTACTCATGGTTTGACCTACGGCCTGGCGTTTGTCCTGCTGCTGGCGGCGTTGCTCTGCTTCTTCGGTCCAGCCTTCATCCGCGGGGACTTTTACTTTTCACGCGATCTCACCTCCTATCACTATCCGATGAAGTCGATGATCCGGCAGGTCGTCGAGCGAGGTGGATTCCCCTACTGGAATCCGGCTCAGGGAGGAGGTGAGCCGATGGCGGCCAACCCCGCCTACGAGATGTTCTATCCGCCCCAGTGGCTGATCTTCGTCGGGCCGTTCTATCTGGGCTACAGGCTGCACATACTCCTTCACGTTTTGCTTGCAGCGGCAGGTATGTTTCTCCTGCTGCGACAGCTCGCTCTTCAACCATGGAGTTGTCTGGCCGGAGCCCTGGCCTTCGCGCTCGGCGGTCCCTATCTGTCGCTGATCCGTCTACTCCCTTTTCTTTTCTCGGTCACGTGGATTCCGTGGATCTTCTATTTCTTTGACCGCTACCGGGGGGATCGAAGAGCGCGATGGTTCGCCGGGACGGCGCTGGCGCTGGCGATGCAGGCGCTCATTGGTGAGCCGATCATTGCCGGAGAGACCTGGTTACTCATGGTGGCGTTTGCCTTCTGGCGGGGCGCTTCGGGCGAACGCCGGAAACTACTCTATCGAGCTCTTCTTCTCATCGTTCTCGCCAACGGAGTGGCTGCTGTTCAGTTGATTCCAGGCGCGGACCATGCCCGTGATTCGGTCCGGTCGCGGGGATTTTCGTGGTCGATGGTATCGACCTGGAGTCTTCATCCGGCGCGTCCGTTGGAGATGTGTTTTCCGGCTCTTTTCAGACATCTGGGCTCTGGAAACGGCGAGACGATGCTCGGTTCGATGTATCCCGACGGCGATCCTTTCGTGCAGGACTGGTACTGCGGTGTGCTCATCATCCTCGGTGCCTCGGCGCTGGCCTTTCGCATGCGGAGGTCAGGGACTTTGTTGGGAGCGCCGATCGTAGTGGCGCTCTACGTCATTTCCATCGGCAGGTACACGCCGCTTCTGCGTTGGTTGTACGACGCCGGATTTTTTCACTGGCTGCGGTATACGGAGAAGTTCTGGCTCCCGGTGAGCGTAATCGTCATCGGTTGCGGAGCAATGGCGCTGGATCGGTTGCTCCTGGGTGACAGGCCCCTTCGAAAGACGCTGATCACGCTGAACCTGGTGTGGCTTGTCGCCGCCGGTCTCATTCTGGCGACCCACGGAACAGATCGGACCTACGGCTGGCAGCAGCTGATCGGGCGCGGTGTGGCGCTGCTGGTCATGCTGGTGGTGCTCTCACCTTCGTATGCGTCGAAGACACCAGAGGCAAGGCTCTCTTCCAGATCCCTCACCGCGGCTCGGGATGACACGGTTCGCGATGGCCGCGAGAACGGAGGTTGGATTTTGCGCCGTCTCCGAATGCTGGTGGCGCCGGCGCTCGTTCTCTTTTTCTTCGTCGACTGTGCGTATCTGCAGAAAGAGCTGCTGCCGACGATGCCTCGTGAGTTTTTCTCGCCGCCGCCGGCCGATCGTCAACTGCCGGTGAGTCGTGACTATCGACTCTTTCATCAGGCCGATTGGGAGTGGGACAAGGGATCTCCGAGGGCCACGGCCTACTTCGTCGAGGACGATACGTTTTTCTGGAGTTATCGAAATGGCGAATTTCCGCGGCAGCCCTGGGCCTGGGGTCATTTCGTCGCGCTGCAGCAGGATATCGACGGCACGGCCTTGATTCCGTCGGCAGACTTGCTTAGATCGATGTTCGCCGTTCGCGATCGGGGAAGGGGCGATTGGGCCGAGGTCTTCATGGCCATGTCCAACGCCGGCTACCGCGCCGTTCTGCGTCCTTTCATCGACGAGTCGGCAAGGGTGAACGGCGATCTGAGGAAGGCCAGCCCGGTCGACTTTGTCCCAACCGCCAGATACCCCCGCTACTACTTCGCAGACCAGATCGTCTCGATCGCCAATCGCGATGAATTCGTCAGCAAGTTGACCAGCGCTGAGTGGAGCCGCCGCGTGGCCTTCGTATCGATACCCGCGTTTGTTCCTGCCCCAGGGCGCGTCGTATCTATTTTGGGCACCGACTCCTCATCTCTCCTGAACGTGATTTGCCAGGGCCACTCCTATCTGGTCATTTCGATCACGCCGCACAAGTACTGGAAAGCTCGAGTCGATGGACAGGAGGTGCCACTGCACGTGACCAATGTCGGATACCAGGGGCTCGAGCTTTCCAGCGGCAATCATCGCCTCGAGCTCCGATATAGAAATCCGCTGATTGCGGTGGGAGGCATTGTTTCGCTGCTGGCGCTCGCGGCAGTGTTCCTCGCGGGGCGCAAGTTAGTTTAGTTAGGAGCCTGACCCTGGAGTTTGGCCATTCGTGGGCGGCCCGGAGGGCCAGTAAGCTGGTAGTGGTGAGCGAAGCGAACCACTGGACACGGGATCATTACGATTCCTTCCTGTAGAGCCCCGGTAGGGGCGCGAGCGATCGACAGAAGAGCGCATCCAATCGAGGCATCCGGTGGCGGCTTTCGCCCCTGCCGGGGCTCGGTGAAACTTCAAGCAAATGATTGATTCGTGACGTTTTCCAGTGGTTCGCTTCGCTCACCACTGGCTACCAGCTCTGCGGCCCTCCGGGCCTCACACACCGGGCTCCGCCCGGTGCTAGCCGGACCTCGGAACGGAATGTCCGGCCACTATCGAGCTACTTCGTTTTGCCTGAACCGGTAGAAGAAGCGGTGGCGGCTTTCGCCTCTTTCTTCTTCCGGGCGGCGCGGCGTTCCAGGCTTTTACGAGCGGCACTAATGGTCGACGTGACAGATTCCTCGATCCTGGTGGCGGCGCTCTTGACGGCTTCTGCCATGCGCCTCATAACCGGTTTGGGTTGCGTAGAGGCCCGAGATGATGGGCGCGACCGCGCCGCCGCCCTGGCGGGACGTCTTCCCTCGGACGCAGCGGGAGGAGACGTTTTGCTCTTCGAGCCAGCAGGTGGCCTCGAGCTCGGTTTCTTCGACGGGGACGAGGCGGTTTTCGACTTCTTCGACGTGGCTGGCGGGGTCAAAGCACTTCCTCGGGCTGTCTTCTTCACCATGCTTCCCTCCTCTTCACACTGCCGCCGGGCGGCATTTCAGGCACTGAGGTCGTTTTCATTTCGGGAGAACGGCGCCTTGATCATGCACTTCCGCACGCACTCCGACAGCTCGTGAATGTCGAAAGGCTTGCGGAGCAGATGGTAGACGGCGTTGCGATCTACCTGCTGCAGGCGGGTCTCCGATGCCGCCGACATCACGATGATGCACTTTTCATCGGGCCGTTCCTGCCGCAGGTAGTCGATGACTTCGAAACCGCTCATGATCGGCATCATCAGGTCGAGCAGAATGGCGTCGAAGTTCCGCTGCTGAATCCTGTCGATCGCTTCCTGCCCGTTGCGGGCTTCCTCGACATCGTACCCAACGCGGCGCAGCACGCTTCGAATCAATTTCCGGATGGAGTCGTCATCATCGACAACGAGCACGGACTGTTGAGATGGAACCTGTGAATGACCCGCACCCAATGCTTCCTCAGACATATTCGTCGCTCACTTGAAGATGTTTCGGATTTTAGTAGCGACCGCCTTGTCTTCGACGGAAGTTGCGATTTCTTCACCGAAAATCCGAAGCTGATCCCGGTTTACCTGAGGCTCCTTCTTGAACCGTCGCCGCAACACTGATACAGCCAGAGAAAACTTGCCTTCAGAGAGTCGAGCCAGCCCCGGTAACTCCTCGAGCAGTTTGGTCAGAGACCGGATTTCAACGGATTCGGCAAAGCGAACCATGTCGTGAAAGGTTTCGGCGTCTTCACCTTGTAGAACCAGAGTCGATCGCTTCTTGTCGCGGTTATCACTCATCAGTCTCTCCCCTGGCGATTCCGGCCGCGAGATGCGCCAGCGGCATCGCGATTCCTGAGGGAACTGCCAAGAGTTTAGAACACATCCTCACTGAGCTATGCAAAGGTCTCTCCGCATCGCC
>DASZZV010000364.1:0-16738 GCA_035544835.1 Thermoanaerobaculia bacterium | reverse complement strand
AGGTTCTGCCAAAGGAGCGTGTAACCCATCCGCCCGGTTTATGGTGTTACCTATGCGCCCGGTTCACACCGGTCCCTCGCCCCTCCCACCCACACGCCCTTGCTCGGGATGACAGCAACACCCTGTCGCGGCCCTACTTCGATCTACGCGCCACGATGATCATCATCAACGCTTTCTGTGAATCGGGAAGCTTGGCCGCACCGAGAACCACGGTCTGGCCGACCTTGAGATTCAGTGAGGTCTTCAGAAGCGATGTGATCTCCTGTCCCTGCAGCCGTCCCAACTTGAAATCGTTGACGCGGATCGAATCGCTGACCGGATCGTACTCACCAAACTTGAACTCGGCGCGATAGACCTGCTTCGAGTCGGCGCTCTTGAGCTCCGTCGTCACCGGATCGGACTCGCGGCCGTCGATGCTCAGATCGCCCACCTTCTCGAAGGCATTGAAGCGGAGAACACCGGAAAGCTTTCCGGCAATCTCTTTGAGGTCATCGGGCGTCACGGGAGGTGTTCCGGTGACCCGCGAGGCCGCTACGAGCTTGAGCTCGAGATGAAAGCGCTGGGCGTCGGTGTCGAACTTCGCGATTGCGTCGCTGATGCTGCGGAGGTTGTCAGCATAGTCAGTGACAACCAGTGTGTTGGCTGTAGGCTGAATGGCAACCGAGCCATCTGAGCTCATGAGCGGCTTGATCATCGACGCGGCAGTGTCGGCGGCCTTGTGTTGAAAGTGAAAGACCTTCTGCGCGAGGCTCGGCTTCGCCGTGGGTGCAGCAACAGGCTCGGCAGCGTGAGAGTTGACGCTGACGATCAGCAGGGCGAGGACGAGCACGATACGTTTCATAAATCCGCCGGAAGCGATTCATCGAAAATCATGACGACTTTCAGATCGCTGGTTTGATTTGGCACTTCAACAATAGTCGCAGAGGAAGACTCGTAATTCTCCACGACCGGTCGTGGCTCCAGTTGGTTCTTTACAGGGACGATCGCCGAACCATGACTGGCTTCTGCGGTAAGAGTAACGGGTGCCACGGATTGACCGCTCTGGTACTGCAAGCCACCGATGGTGGCGATGGTGAGTGTCGCCGCGACGGCCCATCGATACACAGCCGGCATTCCGCGACGGGAGAGCTTCTTCTCGGTCTCACGCAGATGGACCTGCTCCATGACACCATCGACGAAGGCATCGACTCCGCCCGGAGGTGTCATCTCGCCGCCGAGGGATCGGAAGAGGTAGTCAGGATCGACAGAGACGGCATGGTTGAGGCAGTCGCCACACTCGCGGAGATGCTCGAGCATCTCCGGGGCAGGCTCAGTCCCCAGGACACAGTTCTGGCGAAAGAATTCACATCGCATCGCTTTTCTCCTTCCAGAGACTGGCGTACTCGGGATATCGGCGTTTCAACTGCTGCTGCATGATCTTGCGGGCATTGAACAGATGGTTTCGAACCGTCGACTCGCGGCATCCCAGGATGCGGGAGATCTCGGCGGAGGAGATGTCTTCCATCTGATTCATGACGAAGATGGTCTTCTGTTTCGGCGAGAGCCCGACCGAGACCTCTTCGAAGATTTTCTCGACTTCGCGACGCTGAAAAGACAGGCCCTGATCGGCATCGGAGCTGGTCCTGACCAGACGCAGGCTGGAGTTGATGGTCGCTTCGCGGGACTGACGGCTGCGGAGATAGTCGATAGCAACGTTGGTCACCATGCGATAGAGCCAGGTGTCAAACGTGTACTGAGGGTCGTACTTCTCCAGGTTCTCCCAGAGCTTCATGAAGACCAGCTGCGACACATCCCTGGCATCCTCGGCATTGCCGACAACGCGGTAGCAGACCCCGTAGACCTTGCCGGTCTTGCGACGCACGAGCTCCTCAAAGGCCGAGGAGTCGCCTCCGCGAACCGACTCGACCAGCTGGCGATCGTCGCTCTGTTCGATTTCGGGCACCTTCATCAATTTGAGCTCTGCTTGCACACAGGCCTATACGGAGCCAGCCCCAAAAGCGTCTAGAGAGCCTGGACCGTGCCTGCTGCATCTGACGGTACAACAGGCCGGACGGTTGCGCGATGCCCCTTAAAACCCTAGAATCCCTTTCAAATCATGCGAGTACTGGTCGTGGGACAGGGCGGGCGTGAGCACGCGATCTGCTGGAAGCTTCGCCAATCTCCCAACGTAGGTGAGATTTATGCGGCCCCCGGCAACGCCGGAATCGCCTCGGTGGCCGACTGCGTCCCGATCGGCGTCGCCGACATCGTGGAGCTGGCAGACTTCGCGGAAAATCTCAAAATAGACCTCACCGTGGTCGGTCCCGAACTCCCTCTGACCCTCGGTATCGTCGACGAATTCCAGAAGCGGGGCCTGACCATCTTCGGCCCCACCCGTCTGGCCGCCGAGCTGGAAGGCTCGAAAGCCTTCTCCAAAGAATTCATGAAGAAGTACGACATCCCTACGGCCGAATCGGTGATCTGCAATGGCGCCAAAGAAGCCCAGGAGGCTCTCCAGAGGTTCAAGTTCCCCTGCGTCATGAAAATAGACGGGCTGGCGGCAGGAAAGGGCGTGGTGATTCCCGCCAACGCCGAGGAAGCCGAAGCCTTTCTCACCGATGTGTACGAAAACCGCAAATTCGGAAATGCCGCCGACCGAATTCTCATCGAGGAGTTCCTGGTCGGAGAAGAAGTCTCATTTCTCGTGCTCACCGACGGTAAGAAAATCCTGCCGCTCGCTCCCGCCAAGGACTATAAGAAGGCCTACGACGGCGAAGAGGGACCGAACACCGGGGGAATGGGCGCGCACTCGCCGGCCGTGATCCTTTCGGCCGAGACGGCAGGGGAGATCATGCGCAAGATCGTGATCCCGACCGTTCAGGGAATGACTTCAGAAGGGCGTCCCTATTCGGGATGCCTCTATGTCGGACTCATACTGACCGAGAACGGCCCGAAGGTGCTCGAGTACAACTGCCGTTTCGGTGATCCGGAAACGCAGGCCCAGATGATGCGACTCGAGGACGACCTTTCCGAGGTGTTGATGAAAGTCGCTCGCGGAAACGTTTCGGAGATGAAGCTGAACTGGATCAAGGAAGCCTCGGCCTGCGTCGTTCTGACAACCCAGGAGTATCCGAATGATGGGTCGAAGGGGCTCGAGGTGACCATCGATCCGATTGCCGACGAGTCGATCGTCCTGTTTCATGCGGGCACGGTGAAGCAGGATGGGAAGATGTTCACGAGTGCCGGGCGCGTGCTGAGCGTCTGCGCGCGTGCCGCGAGTCTCTCCGAAGCACTCGAGAAGATCTACGCCAACGTCGGCAAGGTACATTTCGACGGCGTGCGCTACCGTACCGATATCGGTTATCGAGCCCTGGAAATGCGCAAAGCCATGGCCGAGTGAGCAAGCGTGGCACCCGGAGCGACGCTCCGGCTACTTCCCCAGTCGCGCGTACATCAGAAACTCGACGTTTCCCTCAGCTCCCTTGATCGGGCTGGCCATCGTGCCAATGACTTCGAAACCCTGCTCCCCGGCAAAGGCGACGATTCCGTCAACTACTTGACGACGCTGCGCTTCGTCGCGCACGATTCCACCCTTGCCAACCTCTTCACGACCCACCTCGAACTGAGGCTTGATCAGAGCGACGACTTCACCGCCACAGCGGAGAAGAGGTGGCAGAACGGGGATGATGTAGCGAAGCGAAATGAACGAGACGTCGATGGAGACGAAATCGATCGGCTCGTCGAAATCCGCTGGCTGCAGGTATCGCGCATTCACTTTCTCGCGATTGGTGACGCGAGGATCATTGCGCAGAGATTGATCGAGTTGCCCATAGCCGACGTCGATTGCATAGACCTTCGCGGCGCCGTTCTCGAGCATCACGTCGGTGAATCCTCCCGTCGAAGCGCCGATGTCTGCGCAAGTCAGCCCCTGCAGCGAAAGCCCGAAATGCTTCACCGCTCCGGACAGCTTCATTCCGCCGCGGCCAACCCAGGGATGCTCGAGCTCCGTCACCGCCAACTCGTCATCTTCTGCAAGAGTCTGCCCGGCCTTAGCGGCGATGACGCCGTTCACGGTGATGCGCCGGGCCATGATCAGCGACTGCGCCTTACTCCGGGAGTCGACCAGTCCACGCTCCACCAGTGCGAGATCGAGGCGGAGTTTCCTAACCCGCATTTTTCAAACCGTTTCTGCTGCGGAAGCGGATCGCAGCCTGTCTGCTTCGTTGCGACGTGTGCGCGGGGCATCCGTGTGGCACAGGCACTCTTGCCTGTGTGCCGCGGCGTCGAGCCGCGGCGTTCCTGCGACGATCCACAGGGGAGCTCGGCCTCGACGGCCGACACACAGGC
The DNA here is from genome assembly GCA_035544835.1 of Thermoanaerobaculia bacterium. Classification (GTDB taxonomy): domain Bacteria; phylum Acidobacteriota; class Thermoanaerobaculia; order Gp7-AA8; family Gp7-AA8; genus DASZZV01. Next base: position 12,412 of record DASZZV010000364.1, on the reverse strand, counting down.
AAGAGTGCCTGTGCCACGCAGAGGCCGATCTTGGCGAACCCGACCGGCGACGAAGCGTACGCGACGTAGGGCTGCACGGCGGGCGGCCGGTACCCGTTTCGTTGTCGATACGGCGCTGGGTGCCGGACGCGCAGCTGCGCGTCCCTACGGCCGCGAAGGCCCGCGTCGTCGGTTGGCCGGTCTTCAACGGATCGAGGCTGCCCGGCGTACGTTCTCGCCAGGAGCCACGAACTGCTTCACCCGCGCGGCGATTCCCTCAGTCAGGAGATCGAATTCGGCGCGGAGTACATCCTGCGTGCCGTGATGAACATAGACGTCGGGGATGCCGATACGCTCGAATTCGACGCCTCCGATTTTCAACTCCTGGACACGCTCCATGATTGCCGAGCCGAATCCACCGGCCAGCCCGCCCTCTTCTACGGTAATGACCCGCGCGCCCGGCTTGCAGTAACGCAGGATCAGCTCATCGTCGAGGGGCTTGATGAACCGAGCGTTGATCACCGCGACCTCGATTCCTTCGCCACTCAGCTTTTCAGCGGCGTGATACGCAGGCCAAACCTCGCCTCCGATAGCGAAGATCACGGCGTCTTTACCCTCGCGCATCACTTCACCCTTTCCGATCGGGAGCGAGCGGAGCTCAGGGTCCATAGCGACGCCAAAGCCATTGCCACGCGGATAGCGGAGTGAGGTCGGATGACCAGTCTCGAAGGCGGTCTTGACCATGTGCCGCAACTCGTTCTCATCCTTTGGAGCCATGCACACCATGTTCGGAAAGATGCGCATGTAAGCCAGGTCGTACAATCCATGATGAGTCGGACCATCGGCACCTGCGATCCCGGCACGGTCGAGCGCGAAGACCACCGGCAGATCCATGATGGCGACGTCGTGAAAGACCTGATCGAAGGCTCGCTGCAGGAACGTCGAGTAAATCGCCGCCACCGGCTTCATTCCCTGGGTCGCCATTCCGCCACTGAATGTCACGGCATGCTCCTCGGCGATACCGACGTCGAACATGCGCTCGGGGAACACTTTTGCGAACCGATCCAGCCCCGTGCCCTCCGGCATCGCGGCCGTGACGGCAACGATCTTCTCGTCCCGCCTGGCCAGTTCGATCAGGGTGTCGCCGAAAACGGCCGTGTAGCTGGGCGCCTGAACCTTGGTCCCTTTGTGAACCTCACCGGAAACGATATCGAACGGCGTGACACCATGGGACCAGATCGGTTTGTTCTCGGCCGGTGAGTATCCTTTGCCCTTTTTCGTGATCACATGGATCAGAACCGGCCCGTTGTAGCCCTTCCATTCCTCGAGGACATCGATAAGGGTCTTCAGATCGTGGCCGTCATAGGGGCCGAGATACTTGAAACCCAGCTCCTCGAAAAGAGTCCCCGGCACAACCATGTGCTTGAGGAGATCCTCGACGTCGCGCGCCACCTCGTGAATCTTGCCGCCGACCAGCGGAATACGATCCATGACGCCGCGAGCAAGATCCTTGAGGGCGTTGTACCGCTGTCCCTTGATGATCTGATTCAAATAGCCGGAGATGGCGCCGACGTTGGTCGAGATCGACATGTCGTTGTCATTCAGGATCAGAGTCAGGCGCCGCTTGAGATGCCCAGCCTGATTCAAACCCTCGAAGGCCAGACCGCCCGACAGGGCGCCGTCACCAATGACCGCCACCACTCTGTAATCTTCCTTTCGGAAATCACGCGCAACGGCGATTCCGACCGCCGCAGAGATCGAGGTTGAGGCATGCCCGGCGTTGAAGACGTCGTAAATGGACTCCTCGCGCTTACAGAACCCGGAGATCCCGTTGTGCTGGCGAATGGTGTGAAAAGTATCGCGGCGGCCGGTGATCAGTTTGTGCGGGTAACTCTGATGGCCGGTGTCGAACACCAGTTGATCCCTGGGGGTATCGAACACGTAGTGGAGTGCCAGGGTGAGCTCGACAATGCCGAGATTCCCACCGAAATGTCCGCCGAGCTGAGAAACGACGTCGATGATCTGATCGCGGATCTCCTGCGCGACCTGAGGAAGTGCGCTGCGATCCAGCTTTCGCAGGTCGTGAGGCGTATCAATCGAGTCGAGTAACCTTGGCATTGCACTTCCTATCGCTGGGCTGTCCGCATTAGTATCCTCTAGAAGCTAGAAGCTAAAAGCTAAAAGCTAAAAGCTAGAAGCTAAAAGCTGCCTCTCAAGACCTTCGTTCGCACAGATAACGGGCGATCGGCCCCAGATAGTTCAGCCCACCGCGGATCTTATCAGCGCTGGCAAGAGCGTTGTCGAGCAGAAAGGCGGCCCGCTCCCTCGCTTCCGACGCTCCGTAGACTGCGGGGAAGGTGAGCTTTCCCTGAGCGAGATCCTTGCCGGCCGTCTTCCCGAGCGTCTCCGCCGTTTCTTCTTCATCGAGAAGGTCATCGATGATCTGGAACGACAGCCCGACCGATTCGCCATAGCTCTGCAGGTCTACCAGCGTTTCTTCCGACGCCCCGGCGAGAATGCCGCCGAGGACGACCGAGGCTGTGAGTAGGCGTCCGGTCTTGTTGCGGTGAATGAAATCGAGCAGCTCGCCGCGGTTGACCTGTTGGTCGCTGCCAAGCCTTTCGGACTCAATGTCGGCGACCTGTCCGCCAATCATCCCTTTCGAGTCGACCGCTTCCGCCACCGCTCTCACCGCTCGAAGCTGGCGTTCAGCCGGCACGGGAAGCAACTCGGCCAGCCAGGAAAAGGCCTCCGTGAGGAGCGCATCGCCGGCCAGGATTGCCATGGCCTCCCCGAACACGATGTGAGCGGTCTTCCGCCCGCGGCGCAGATCGTCGTTGTCGATTGCCGGAAGATCGTCATGCACGAGCGAGTAGGTGTGAATCAGCTCCAATGCGCAGAAAGCCTTGAGAAAGGGCTCGCTGTCATGGCCACAGGCCTCGGCGGCGGCGATCGCCAGAATCGGACGAATCCTCTTTCCACCAGCCAGCACCGAGTAGCGCATGGCCTCGTGGATCACTGCAGGCGGTGTTGCGGCAGGCGTCAGCCATCGGTCGAGAGCCTTGTCCACGCGCTCGCGGCGATCCTTCAGATACTCGTGGAGCCCGGCCAGGCTGGCCGAGCCGCCGCGCTGATCAGAAAGGGACGTCGTCGTCACTGTCGTCATCCGATTCCGGTTCAGGTTCTGGCACGAGGGCCTTCTCCTCAGCGTCCTCTTCGAAAGGTCGTGTGACCGGCTGCCCTTTGGCGTCAGCGAGGATCAACTCGATCTTCTTCTCCACTTCCTCCAGCTTCTGATGGCAGAAGCGAGAGAGTCCGATTCCCTCCTCGAACAGACGGAGCGATTCATCGAGCGAGAGCTCTTCCCCCTCCAGACGTTGTACGATCTTCTCGAGCTGCTGAAAGGACTTTTCGAACTCATTTCCGCGGAGGCGCGCCATGGCGGGTGAATATACAGCGAATTGGGAATTGAGAATTGAGAATTGAGAAAGGAAGAGGCCGCGCCTGGGGTCTCTTATAGGGGAAAATGACGGGTGTCATCCCGAGCCGCAGCGAGGGATCTGGGCGGGGGCCTACGCCTTCGGCAATCGAAAATGTTCGCGGGCAGCGGGACGGAAGGGCCACCACCCAGATCCCTCGCTGCGGCTCGGGATGACAAATCTGCTCCGGTCCCGTCGCAAAATTCGTCGTTACTCTTTTTGCAGCCTTGTGGAGATCGTCGCCAGTTCATCGGGAGCGCTCGCGTCGGCGTTTACGATGTACTCCGCCTCGCGGTACCCGGGGGCCACGAGCCGGATCGTGAAGCTGCCTTCGTCCGGAAAGTCATACACCTCGTCGGACGTGGAGAACTGCTTGGCCGAGCCGATGGCGACGTTGTTCACATAGACCACCGCATCGGATGGAACGACCTGAAACCTGACGCCTCGCCGCGCATTGAGCCGGGAGCTGCCGATCAGACCGGAGCCCTCGTTCTTGATCTGCATACGAGGCGCCGTCGCCGTGATCGGATTTGCCTGCGGCGTCACTCCACCGCTGATGCCCTGACGGGAAGCCCCCGGCTCCGGCTCCCCGGGAGGAGTGGAGGGCTGCACGGGTGGGCGGCGACGCTCGAGTACCCTTTCCGGAATCAGCTGTCTGCCCAGACCAGCGCCGCGGTACCGCATGCCCGTATAGATGGCCAGCGCAGCCATCAGAACCAACGCTACGCCGATTGCCGGAGCAACCCACCCGGGCAATTTTGCCGCGGGCGGACCCTGCTCTTCAGCCGGCTCGACGCCAGGATCGCGCTGGCCCTCGTCGCTCATTGCTCCTCTTCGGCAACAGTCTGGGCTTCGTCGTCGATCTCAGCCGGACCTTCATCCGTCAGAACCGACTCCTCTCCCTTGATCTGGTCGTAGTCGGCGCGACGCTCACTCAGCAGTTCCAGCGCGGTCGCCTCACTATCGGCCGCGACATAGACGCGGATGTCTCCCATGGTTCCAAACGTAATCGGTTCCATGCTGAAGCGAAGTGACTCGACCTGACAGGGAATCCCCTCTGCTTCGAGGAATCCTCTGAGCAGATTTGCCTCATCCTCGGTGCCGACACTGGCGATTTCCACCCAGGTCGTGGTCGGACCTTCGATCGTCTGATATGGAAGCTCCTCCACGAGAGGGACGTGATCGTTCGGGCACTCGGTATTCTCTTCGTCAAAGGCCTGTTTGCAAGTCGGGCAATACAACATGGAAATGCTCCTTCGAAGGCCGGCCGCTTCAGCCAACCAACTGCGCGTCATCGTTACGGTACCAGCTCGATCCTGCCACTTCTGTCGTTGACCTCACCGATCCTGGCACACAGCAGACGTTGTTCTGAAAATCCTTCTTCCAACAAGCGTGCCTTCCCGGGAGCAACGGCCATCAGAAGGCCCCCGCTGGTCTGAGCGTCGGCCAGCAGCGTGTACTCCTCGTCAGCTGCTTTCACATCGACTGACTTGCGGAAAGCCGCGGCATTCCGAAGTGTTCCTGCCGGCACGAAGCCCCGTTGGAGAAGCTCTCGGGCACCCGGCAGCACCGGCACAGCGGCGCAGGACAGCTGTGCGCCGACGCCGGCTCCCCTGCACATCTCCAGCAGATGGCCGATCAAGCCATATCCCGTGACATCGGTGGCCGCACGGACGCCGACCGAGATCATGATCCGGGCGGCATCGCGATTCAATTTCACCATCCAGTCGATGGCCTCATCGAGTTTCGGATGAGGCGCCCGGCGCATCCAGGTGGCGATGCGTCCACCGGTCGTCATGGCCCGATGGGCTGAAACCAGGATCCCGTTTCCGATCGGCTTGGTGAGATAGAGAATGTCGCCGGCCTGCGCCGTGGAGTTGCGCACGACGCGATCGAGCGGGACGACTCCCGTTACCGCCAGACCGTACTTCGGGACGTCGTCGATGATGGTGTGTCCACCCCCGATTGGAAACCCAGCCTCGTGCGCCTTGGCCGCCCCTCCCTCCAGAATCTTCTGCAGCACCGAAAGCGGCAGCTTGTCCGTTGGGAACGCGGCGATGGCCAGCCCGAGGATCGGCTCGGCGCCCATGGCGTAGATATCGGAGATGGAGTTGGCGGCCGCGATCGATCCGAACAGAAAGGGGTCGTCGACGATGGGAGTGAAGAAATCGACGGTTTGAACGATGGCGCGATCGCCGTCGATCTTGAGCACAGCGGCATCGTCGTTGGTGCCGTGACCAACCAGCAGCCCTTCGTCTTCGCCTTGCGGTAGCTGAGACAGCACCGCGCGCAGGTCATCCTGACCCAGCTTGCAGGCTCAGCCACCGCTCGTCGCGAACGACGACAGGGGCGGATGGCTCTTGATTTTGTGCTTCATGATCAGCAAGTCTACGTCTAAGTCGTTCATCGGAGTGGCGACATCCTGTCGCCTGGCTCGGCGGCGTCCCGCGCCGCCGTCTGGCCCGAATCAAAGTCTGGTCACGCCACCAGAACGGCGCCACGGGATGGCGCCGGGCCAGGCGGCAAAGATGCCGCCACTCCGGTCAACTTCAAGACGGCTTCGTCTCCTCTCCAATCACTTCGCTCCGTGCTCTCTCGCAGGCCTCCAGAATCTCCTGATAGAGGTCATAGGCAAATGTCTTGTCGATCGGCTCGTCGCTGCCCTTGTTGATGATTTCGGCGATCTTCGTGGCCGTGTAAGAAGCGAGCGGGATCGGCTCACCGGCCTGTTGAAGCAGGCGATTGGCTCCGACCAACTCCTCGCGCAAACGTTCGCGAAAGACACCAGAGATCATGTCTTCTTCAAGTGTGTCGTAGTCGATGTCGAACATGCCTTCTACTTCGCCTGCAGGTAATCCATCATCAGGTTGGTCACCGCACGAGCGCCAATGAGCAGCGACTTCTCGTCGATATCGAACTGGGCGGTGTGAATGTTGGCTGTGATGCCGCGCTCTTTGTTGGCGATACCGAGCTTGAAATAGAACGACGGGATTCGATCGGAGAAGAATCCGAAGTCTTCCGCACCCATCACCGGAAGCACCCGCAAAACGTTCGCCGGCCCAAGAGTCGTCTGCAATGACTTCTCACCGAACAGCCCGACCTTTTCGTCGTTTTTCGTGATCGGCGCCAGCAGGAGCGATTCGACTTTGGCGGAGGCACCATTAGCCTCGGCGATGCCAGCCGTAATCGACTTGACCAGCCCGAGGGTCTTGTCGCGAACGCTGGCCGACAGCGTACGAATCGTTCCTTCCATCTGCACGGTGTCGGGGATGATGTTGAAACGTGTCCCTCCATGAATGGCCCCGACCGTAACGACCACAGGCTCGATCGGATCGATGCGCCTGCTGGCGATGGTCTGGAGGTTGGTGATGATCTCGGCCGAAATCACGATGGGATCGATTCCCATGTGCGGATACGCACCATGCGTTCCCTTGCCGGTGACGGTGATGTAGAAGCGATCGGCCGAGGCGAACTCGCTCCCGGGAGTCCAGCTGACGATGCCGGCCTCCTGCGCTGGATCGACGTGAAGCGCGAACATCGCCGATGGTTTGTACTTCTCCAGCACGCCCTCTTTGATCATCAGAGCAGCGCCGCCCTCTTCCCCGAGCGGCGGTCCTTCCTCGGCGGGCTGGAAGAGTACGACGGCCGTTCCTGGAAACTCGCTGCGGTGCTTCCACAGGAGCTCCGCCGCCGTGAGGGCAATCGAAGTGTGGGCGTCATGCCCGCAGGCGTGCTTCACGCCTTTATTGAGACTCTTGTAGGGAACATCCATCGTCTCTTCAATCGGCAGAGCATCGATATCGGCTCGGAAGATCGCCGTTTTCCCGGGGCCATTGCCTTTGATCGTGGCGATGACACCGTACTTCGCGACGCCGGTCTCGATTGGAATTCCCAGTGAGCGCAGGCGATCGGCGATAACTTTCGAGGTGCGCTCTTCGCGGTTGGACAGCTCCGGATGCATGTGAAGATCGCGGCGTGTGTCGCTGAGCTGCCTGCTGAGGGACTGGATTTCGGCGTCGATGGTCTTGTGGCGATCAGCGGCTGCCAGCACGCCAGGGAGCGTGCATACAACCGCAAAAGCGACGATTGTTTTTTTCATTTCGAGGCTCCTGCTGTCACGGCCGGCGTGCACTGACGCGGTCGCACCGTCACCTTGCTCTCGTTTTTGTTTCTGGTGAATTTCTGACTTGCCGTCCGGTCTCCCCCATAGGCGATCCTGACAGTCGAGCCGGTTACGACGGACCACGGGTGTTCATTCTGACTCTTGAGAAACTCTTCGTAACGATGCTGAAAGTCACGGGCGTGCTTCGGCGAATCCCACCGCGTTTCCACCAGAACGGTCGGCTCCTTCGAGGATGGCCGCTGCACCTCGACACGATCGCCCATCCATCCCGTCGACGCACCCTGGCCGAGAAGAAAATCCCAATGAAAAACGCCGAGCGACGAAGTGTTTCCAACACTCTTGTTCGCTTGTATGCCGCCTGCGGAGGCGACTATTTTCCAGTACAGAGCAGGATCGTTGATCTCGGCGGTCGTCGTCGGCGGGCAGCGGTCGATCTGGTCGACACCGTTCCATCCTTGTCGTTTGTAAGCATCGATGACGAAGCCGATTCCGGCAATATAGGGAAACTTCAGCGACTCGACAAAATACCGTGGTGTCGTCTCCGGTACACCGGCGTTCGCGCTGGACGCTGCCGTCAGAGTCTTGAGCAGATCGGGACTGCTGACCATGTCTTCGAGCTTCATCCCCATGGTCTCGCCGAGGTAGCCCATCATGATGAGCGTCGCTTCCCCTTCCAGGACGGACTGATAGGCGAGCTGCGCATCCCAGTCGTCCTGTACGCCCTGCATCCTCGCTCCGGCATTGAAGAGCTGATCCTGCAATGCATGCGTCAGTTCGTGAATGATGACCGCCTTCTGCATCGCCTCCGGGAGCGCGCCTGCGGCTGCGGGTGGCTTGTCCAGTGAGTAGAAGACATGAGAAACGGGATCGTAGAAGGCCAGCACCTGGGCCTCGTAGAGATCGAGCATGGGACCGATCCCATCCCCCTTCCCGATCAGGTGCAGGGCGCGCAGGACACCGACGTACTCATCGATCGGCATCGGCAGATCCTTCTCCATCTGCTTCTCGAGAAAGGAACGCAGCTCCGCGCGAGGCAGTGTCTTCTGGTTTACCTCACGGAGGAAGTGTCGCTCCCGGAGCGTCTCCACCTGCGCGGTCAAAGGAGTGAGGGAGACCTCGTCCGCCAGGGCCGGGAGGGAGAGCGAAAGCGCCGCGAAAAGAGCAACCGTCAGAGCCCTCAGCGGGCCAATGCGTGCCAGCAACTTTGTCATTGCGCGGATGTTAGCTTGAAAGCGGCGCTTTCGTTCTCGTAGAATGCGCTCGATTTCCCAGATGACTACACCCGAGCGCATCGAAATCACCATCAGCAGCCGCTTTGAGAACATCGAGCTCGTCCAGGTGATCGCTGAACACCTGTGCGAGACGGCCGGGCTGGATGATGATGGGTCCCACTGGATCGGCATGGCCGTCCGGGAGGGCGTCGCCAACGCCATCAAGCATGGCAACAAAATGAACATCCAGAAGCGAGTCCACGCAACATTTGATCTGGAAGGACGAAACCTCCGCATCAGCATTTCCGACGAGGGCTCGGGGTTCGATCCGGCGAAAGTGGATGATCCCCTGAACCCTCAGAACCTGATGAAGACCAGTGGTCGCGGCATTTTCTATATGAAGACTTTCATGGACGTGATCAAGTACTCGTTTGATCCCAAAGGCGGGACGAGCCTAGTGATGACAAAGAACCTCGAGAACCGGAGCGGCGTTACTGATAGTGTGAAGGCCTGAGCCGCCCCGGAACCGAAGAAGAACAAGGAGAGCAGAATGAAAACCAGCGTGAGAAATGTCGACGGGGTCGAGATCATCAGTCTTCAGGGGAAGATCACTATCGGGTCCGGCGACTCACAGCTCCGCGATCTGATCGTCAAATGCCTCAATGACGGCAAAAACAAGATCCTTCTGGAGATGAATGCTGTAACCACCATCGACTCCTCCGGTATCGGTGAGCTGGTCGGCTCTTATACGACGGTGACCAATCGCGGCGGAAAACTGAAGCTTCTCCACCTGCCGCCCAAGGTGACTGACCTCCTGCAGGTGACGCAGCTGATCACCGTGTTCGAGGTCTACGAGAACGAAGGGGAAGCGCTCAAGAGTTTCTTGTAAGACTTGCGAAGTTTAGTACGGTCCTGCAACGTTCCGGCCCGAGGGGAGCGGGCGCCTCGCCCGCTCGGCGCTGCTGAGCATCCTCGATTCAGTAGGTGCGGGCGAGGCGCCCGCACCCCTCGGCCTTTCCTTAATGCTCGCTCGGACCACCGAAGTTGACGGTGTTGGGACCACCCCATCGGATCGGAAGATCGTTGGTCGCCACGGCCTGGATGTGGTCCACCCACAACGCGAACAGCGAGTCGGCCAGGGCCGGATCGCGGATCGCCTTCTCCGATATGTCGATGAGTTTCGCAAACGGCTCGATCGCTGTCAGGAAATGCAGATTCACCCTGATCGATCGAGGACGCGACACTTGCGTCCCCTCGGCAATTACCGACGCTCGCACCCTCGCTGACGTTCTGAAAATCTTCGTCTCGCCGGCCCCGACCTTCACGAGCCGCGGCAAAAACTCGTTCCCGGGGACTTCCGATCCAACGTTTACCGTAATCACGCCCGAGTCGACGTCGTAAACGGTCTCGGAAGCGATGTCGGCGACGGCAATCGGTTCGTCGCGACGATTCTCCACGTCGAAGCGGATGCCGACCAGCGAATTCGGCGCGAAGCGATCGGTGGCCAGTCGCGCTGTGAGCCGAACCTGATTGTCCTGACCCACTAGAATTCGCGCCTCCTTGACAGGGGCGTTGTCCCCTGGCCATGTCACCGGACTCGATGTGGAGCATCCCCCGGCAATCAAAAGGACGGCCACACTCCCACGCATTGATCTCAAGGTTCCTCCGCTCAGTCGTTCATTCTCTACTTCCGAACGAGCCGGCGCGGAAAATTGTTCGTGACGCCAGGAACTCTCGAACTGAGCGCCGCCGGTCTTTTGTGTGGCACAGGCACTCTTGCCTGTGTGCCACGGCGTCGAGCCGTGGCGTTTCTGTGAATTGGATGCAGGGAAGTCGGCCTCGACGGCCGACACACAGGCAAGAGTGCCTGTGCCACACAAGACTCCGGGATCAGTCGATCTTTAGCACAGCCAGGAACGCTTCCTGCGGGATCTCGACTTTGCCGACACGCTTCATCCTCTTCTTGCCTTCCTTCTGCTTCTCGAGGAGCTTGCGTTTGCGGCTGATGTCACCGCCGTAGCACTTAGCCAGAACGTTCTTCCGAAGTGCCTTTACCGTTTCCCGGGCCACGATCCGGTTTCCGATCGCCGCCTGCAACGCCACCTCGAACATCTGTCGAGGGATGAACTCCCGCATTTTCTCCACCAGCATTTTCCCGCGCGCGTAGGCCTTGTCACGATGGACGATGAGCGAAAGTGCGTCCAGAGGCTCGCCATTGATCAGGATGTCGAGCTTCACCAGCTCGCTCTGCTTGTAGCCGAGAAACTGATAATCGAGCGATGCGTAACCACGCGAGATCGATTTCAGTTTGTCGAAAAAATCGAGGATCACCTCGTTGAGAGGCATGTCGTAGACGATCATCACGCGATTCGTCGAAAGGTACTCCAGCTTCCTCTGCGTACCGCGCTTGTCGATGGCCAGCGCCAGAATCGGCCCGACGTACTCCTCGCGGGTGAGGATGGTGGCCTCGATCATTGGCTCTTCAATGTAGTTGATGTACGACGGGTCGGGCAGTTTCTGCGGGTTCTCGATTTCGATCCATTCGCCGTCGGTTTTGAGCACCTTGTAGCGAACCCCGGGGGCGGACGTGAGAAGCTCGAGATTGAACTCGCGCTCCAGCCTCTCTTGGATGATCTCCATGTGCAGGAGCCCGAGGAAACCGCAACGGAATCCGAAACCGAGGGCCGTGGAGGCTTCCGGCTCATAGCTGAAGGAGGCGTCGTTGAGCTTCAGCTTGGCGACGGCGTCGCGAAGATCTTCGTACTGATCGGTGTTGATCGGATACAGACCGGCGAACACCATTGGCTTCACTTCCATAAAGCCCGGCAGCGCTTCTACCTCAGCCTTCTCCTCGGTAATCGTGTCCCCGATCTTGGCCAGCACAATGTCTTTGATGTTCGCAGCGATGAAGCCCACGTCGCCGACGCCGAGACTGTCGACCTCTTTCGGCTTCGGTGTGAAGATGCCAAGTGTCGTTGCCTCGTAGACTCGTCCGGTGGACAGAAACTTCAGGCGGGTTCCCCTGTGGAGCTCGCCATCGATCACGCGAATGAGCATCATCACGCCGCGGTAGGGGTCGTACCAGGAGTCGAAAAGAAGAGCTCGCAGCGGCGCATCGACGATGCCCTTCGGAGGTGAGATTCTGGCGACGATCTGTTCGAGAATCTCGTCGATACCGATCCCTGACTTCGCTGAAGCCAGGACGGCATCTTTGGCATCGAGGCCGATCACGTTCTCGATCTGCTCGCGGATGCGATCGGGATCGGCCGAGGGAAGATCGATCTTGTTGATGACCGGGATGATGTCGAGGTCGTTTTCAATGGCCAGATAGCTGTTGGCCAGCGTCTGGGCCTCGACGCCCTGCGTGGCATCGACGACCAGGATTGCTCCCTCGCAGGCGGCGAGGCTCCTGCTCACCTCGTAACTGAAATCGACGTGCCCGGGCGTGTCGATGAGATTGAACGTGTACAACTGCCCATCTTTGGCCCGATAGGGGACGGTAACGGCGCGGGCCTTGATGGTGATGCCGCGCTCTCGCTCCAGGTCCATGTCGTCGAGCATCTGCTCTTCGATGTCGCGCTCCTCGACCGCTCCCGTTTTCTGGAGGATGCGGTCCGATA
>DASZZV010000363.1:0-3513 GCA_035544835.1 Thermoanaerobaculia bacterium | reverse complement strand
CGACCAACCCGTACCCGCGAACTTTGTCATGCGGGCGGTGTAGTGATAGGTCAGATAGCAGATCAGAAAGATTCCCGACGTAATCGAGGCAGCGATCATGGTCCGGCGATGGGCGGTGATGCGGCCCTTCTTCATGAATGTAAAACCGATGAGAAGCAGAATCCCGCTGAGCGCGTTGAGAGACGCGTTCACAGGTGGGAGATAGCTGATCCAGCCCGTCACCGTCATTCCTGAATGAGAGCGCGGGCATCGGCCTGCAGTGAGGTGAGCGCAGAGTGCTCCGTCGAATCGTAGTAGCCGCGGACGAAGCCGGTTTTGTCGACCAGAACGAACTTGGAGCTGTGAAGAAGTGCTTCGGCTCCAGCACCCGGTTGGGTTGCCGCCAGCTTGAATCCCTTCACAGCCAGCGCCGAAATCGTGTCGAGATCGCCGGTCAAAAAAAGCCAGCGCCCATCGGAAGTCCACTTCCTCGCATAATCCGAGAGGACGGCCGGAGTGTCATGCTTCGGATCGACGCTGATCGACACGAATTGAATTTTCTCGTCCGGCTTGAAGTCGCTGACTAGCTGTTGCATGGCGCGAGTCATCAAGGGACAGGCCCCACCGCAGGAAGTAAAAATGAAGTCGTAGACCACCACCCGCCCCTTCATCTGACGCAGGGCCACCTGTTTTCCCTGATGCGAGATGAGAGAGGCGTCGGGAAGGGGATAGAGCATGGGGAGCTCGACGCGACGTTGACAGCTCATGAGAATCGCCGCGGAAATCACTACGGAAGCGAGCAGACGAAGAGGGCGCCGAGGTGTGTTGCGCCCAGTGTCATCCCGAGCGTCGAGCGAGGGATCTGGGAGGGGGCCCAACCCTCCTGGCAAACGCGACTGTTCGAGATACCGCGGATGTTGGGCCACCGCCCAGATCCCTCGCTGCGGCTCGGGATGACACATGGGCACACAGCGCGTACATCCAGATCGTGTCAGAGCGTCGCCTTCCCGATGAGAAGTACCGACATCATGATCAACAGATAGACATTGGAGAAGAGAAACAGCTGTCGTGCCGAGCGCATCGTCCGCCTGATGGCAAAGGAGATCGACGCCATCAGCAGCGCAATTCCAGCTACCAGCGCACCGACCAGATAAGGCATGCCCGACAGGTGCACGAGTCCCGGCAGAACACTGATCGAAAGAAGAGCCAGACTGTAAAAAAAGGCCTGCCGCCCGGAAGAGAGACCCTCGGCGTCGCGAACCGAAGTCATATGGAATCCTGCCCGTGCGTAGTCCTCGCGATAGATCCAGGCAATGGCCAGGAAATGAGGGAGCTGCCAGAGAAAGAGCACGCCGAAGACGAGCAGAGCCTGAAGATTCAGGGAACCGGCCGCAGCGGCCCATCCGATCAGCGGAGGAAGCGCCCCCGGAAACGCGCCGACCAGCGTGCAGATCGTACTCCTTCGCTTGAGGGGCGTGTAGATGAAGATGTAGGTGAAGAATGTCAGGAAGGCCACCCCGGCCGCCAGAAAGTTGTTGGCCAGAGCGAGAAAGGCAACGCCGGCAACCGTGGCGATAGAGCAGAACAGGAATGCGGCACGCTCCGAGATACGCCCGTCGGGAATCGGCCGACGGCGGGTTCGGACCATGAGCTTGTCGTAGTTTCTCTCGACGTACTCATTGAAGCCGTTCGTCCCTGCCGCGACCAGGGCCGTTCCGATGAGCACCGTCACGAGTCCCATCCAGTCAACCGGCGATGAGCTTCCGAGAACGTAGCCGGCCGCTGTCGTAATGAGAATCATCACTACGATTCGTGCCTTGGCCAGCACGAGGTAATCGCGCCAGGATCCCGCAGCCTTTACGCGAGGCTCTGATAATCCGGCGTTCTCCGACATCAAGCGGCCTCCTTAACTAGGCGCAGGGCCGGAACGGCGGCAGTGTGACGAACGACACGGGCAGTCAGCGCCACGATCAGAGATGTCGCCAGAGTAAGCGCGCCGGTCACCACATGCAGGCTGGTGACGATCGGATGCTTCCCCGTCCACACGGTATACGCACCGAGTGTGATCTGGAGCACAACGACTCCGGCCAACAGCATCGTCTGCCGCGACAACACGGACTGACGGCCTCTGAGGAGCAGAAGCAGGTTGGCCACGATCAACAGCGCCGTGGCCATGCCCCACATCCGATGCAGATAATTCACGGTGACACCGAATGAAGTGAATTGCGGAATCCAGCGACCGAGCGACGTGGGAAAATCGGGAATGGCCAGACCTGCCCCAAGGTGTCTCATGGTCGCGCCAATGAGGATCTGCAGGTAAACGCAAATGACGATGGCCCCGGAGAGATCTCTAGAGGGCTCGACTCTGTCCTCTCGCAAACGCAGAAAAAACGCCGACGTATAGAAGGCGACCGCGACATTCAGGCAGAGGAAGATCTCGGCAAGGGCAGCGTGCGAGATCGAGACGGCGGGCGGAAGCAGAAGCTTGACAGTCAACCCCCCGAGGATGGCCTGACACAATACTGAAGCGAGGGAAATCCAGCCCAGTCGCCGCACAAAATGTTTCGGTTCGAAGCGCTGAAGGAGCAGAGCCTGAATCAAGGTCAGAATGCCGACCGTACCGGCGATCATGCGGTGACCATGTTCGTAGAAGATGCCGCCCACCATCGGCGGGAAGAACATGCCATACGACAGAGGCCAGTCAGGCACGGCCAGTCCCGAGCTCGTGCTGGTCACCATGGCCCCGGCGAAAATCAGGAAAAGCGTCGCTGCCGCCGTCAGCTTGGCAAAGGCGCGGAGGGGGGCGGGTGTGGCATCGGAAAAGGTCAACGAGGTCATCCTCAATCCTGGGAAGCCGCCATTCTACCGTACCGCTTACGATCGCCGCCCAGAACCTCAGGCGCGTCAGGGGGTTGTCTGCGCGTGTTCCGCCGGTACCGGTTCGACGACGCCGGCGGTGGTAGACGACGAAGGATTGACCGGCGGCACTGGCTGCGATATCGCTGGAGGAGCCTCGGCTGCCGGCGCCACTTCAGGTACAGGCACGCTGTCCTTCAGCCACTTTTCGAAATCGGCTTTCTCGTGAACCGTGAGATATCCGCGCATCCGATAGTGAGCCAGACCGCATAGCTGCGCGCAGGCGATCTCCCAATGGTCGCCATTGTTGGTTCTTACCGGCGTGAAGTGAACGTGAAACTCCTCTCCCGGGATGGCGTCCTGCTTCACGCGCATGACCGGCAGAAAAAAGCTGTGGATCACGTCTTTGGAAGACAACCGCACGATTGTGGGACGGTTCACCTCGAGGTGCAGTTGGTTGATGGTCGTGATGTCGTCTTTGGCATGCGGATCGGTCATGTCGAGACCGAGTGGGTTGGAGCCGGAAATGAGCTTGATATCCTGCGCCCCGAAGACTCCGTCAGGCCCGGGGTACTGAACGTTCCAGGCAAACTGCTCCCCTACCACGCGCACGGTGAGTGCATTCGTTTCGTTGGGAACGGGCCTGGACCAGTGGTACCAGGCGGGAATGGAGAAGGC
>DASZZV010000362.1:0-3213 GCA_035544835.1 Thermoanaerobaculia bacterium | reverse complement strand
TTAGAAGCCGCAGCGAGGGATCTGGGCGGGGGCCCTTCCATCGTGGTGGTCGCAAACATTTTCGATGGCCAAGGGTCTAAGGCCCCCGCCCAGATCCCTCGCTGCGGCTCGGGATGACACCCACCCAGTTTCTTTTCTCAGTGGCAGCGCGCACGCTGTCCCCGGCTCAGGATGACGATGCTTTTTTCTCTATCTCAAGGCTCAGTGGCTCAACGTGTAGAAGGTTCCGAGGATCAGTCCGTAGAGCAGGTGCGCCGCAAGGATGATGACCGGCGTATTTCGCCCGTAGTTCATCGCCAGGAAACCGGGCGGCTCCAGAAGGCGCGTTGGCTCGGGGCCTCTGGAATCGGAGACCATCCGGGGATGGATTCCGGGGAGCAGCGGAAAGACCGCGACCATCACGATTGTCCCCTGCGCTAGTCCCATGAGGGCGCCCAGATACCAGGTGGCGCGATGCAGATTCTCGAAGAAGAGTGAGTAAACCGAGGCAAAGAGCCAGCCGTTCACCAGATGAAAAAGCGCTCCGATTACTTTGGCGCGGTCACGATCGATCGTGAACATCGTGCCGAGCACGAACGGGATGTCCATGCGGGTCAGGCCGGCTGACTGCGCGGCGATGATGGCCGTGGTCAGCGTGAGCGTCGCCGCGAATCCCCACAGCAGCGTCGATGGAATGTTCATGGGCTTTGCTCGACTGGGCTGGCCGCTGGACTGTGGTGGGAAGTCTCCCGCTCCTCGCCGCGTCGCGCCACAGGCTGCTGAAGACAGAGGGCGGCGTTGATCAGCGCGATATGCGTCAGCGCCTGAGGGAAGTTCCCGAGTAGCGCCCCCGATTCAACGTCGATCTCCTCGGAAAATAGGCCCAGATCGTTTCCGCGGGAGAGCATTTTTTCAAACATCTCCCTTCCTTCGTCGATGCGGCCTGAAGTGGCCAGAGCCTCGATCAGCCAGAAGCTACAGGGAAGGAATGCTCCCTCACCGGGCGGGAGTCCGTCCTCGGTTTGAATCTCGTATCGGTAGACCAGATCGTCGTGCCCGAGTCGCTTCCGGATGGCGTCGATGGTACCCAGGACGCGAGGATCGTCGGGCGGGAGAAAGCCCGCTCGTGCAATGTAGAGCAGGCTGGCGTCGAGCTCGTTGCCATCGAGGACGCTGACGAAACTATTCAGCTCGGCGTTGAATCCGCGCCGCAGGACCAGCTCCATGATCTCCTCCTTGTTTCGCTTCCAGGCAGATGGGTCTGCCTGCAGCCGGCCCTTCCGCGCCAGTCGCTCCGCACAATCGAGGGCGGACCAGGCCATGACCTTGGCGTGCACGTGTTGTTGGACCCCCGAGCGCTTCTCCCAGATTCCGCTGTCGGGCTCCCGCCAACGCTTGACGACCATGTCGGCCAGTCGGGAGATGAGCGTGCGAGTATCTCTGGACAGCCGTTCGCCGCGGTCGGTGAACTCTTCAACGGCGCCGAGAACCTCGCCGTAGACGTCGAGCTGAAATTGATCGTGAGCTTCGTTGCCGACGCGCACCGGGCGAGAGGAAAGATATCCGTCCAGGTGATCGATCGTCGTCTCAGGGACACGCGACTCTCCGAACACGTCATAAAGGACCTGCAGGCCCGGATGTGTCAGCCGCGTCGCATAGAGCATCCAGTCGACGAACGCTGCTCCCTCCACATCGAAGCCGCAGTCATAGAGCGCGGCCACCGTGAAGGAGGCATCGCGAAGCCAGCAGTAGCGATAGTCCCAGTTGCGGGTTCCTCCGATGCTCTCGGGCAGGGAGGTAGTTGGCGCGGCCACGATCGCTCCCGAAGGCGCGTACGCCAGCAGTTTGAGAACAAGAGCACTGCGCGCCACCGCTGCCCGGTAAGGGCCGTCGAAGGTGAGCTTTGCGATCCACTCATTCCAGTAAGCGAGAGTGCGCTCGATCTGCCAGTCCGCTTCGTCGCCAAGACTCGGAAAGACCGCTGGGCTATGTGAATCGTAGCCGAGGGCGAAATAGTGCCGCGCCCCCGCTGCGAGCGTTAGCTCCGCTCTGGCGGATTCACCTTCGACGATGACGAAAGGAACGTCCGATCGGAGGTACAGCACCTCCGGGCCACTTTCCAGACAGACCGTGTCCCTGCGAATCGAGAGAGCGACGCTGGTTCTGGCGTAGTCAGGACGAGGCTCGTAGGTCGCGAGCATCGGAACATTCCCGTCGATCCCCTCCAGGCGGCGAAGGAGCGCTCGAAGCGGCGTCAGGCGCCGCCGTTTTTCATTTTCGTTGAGAGCCGGCATCAGATCGGTCAGCCGCACCGTACCGGCGTCGGTGTGGAAGGTCGTCTCGAGCACGTTGGTATCTCCAACATAGGAACGAGTGACCGTAAAAGGGATGGAGGGGCGAAGGGCGAATGACCCGCCCCGCCCCGAGTCGATGATCCGGGCGAAGATCGAGGGGCTGTGGAATCGCGGCCAGCAGAGCCAGTCGATCGATCCCGATCGCGAGACCAGTGCTGCCGATCGGCTGTCACCGATGATGGCGTAGTCACCGATTGGCAGGTATCGAGCTGTTCCTTCCACTACTCTGATCGAAGCAGAGGCCGTGCCGCGTTCGCCGGAGAGGCAAACCAGAAACCAGAAACCAGAAACCAGAAACCAGAAACCAGAAACCAGAAACCAGAAGAAACCCAGGAGTCAGAGATTGTCTCTTTGTCTTTGCCCCTTCTGGTTTCTGGTTTCTGGTTTCTGGTTCTGGTTTCTGGTTTGCCTTTGCCTTCTTCTGTTTTCGGTTCGGGGCACGGAGGAGGTTCATTAGCAGCGTCGAGCCGACTCCGCTGGTATCCTGCGGCAGAAGGTGAGGAGTTCAGTGATGGTTGGATCGCAGTCCGGCGTCGAAGGGGAGGAATCGTTGCCTGAGCCGGCCGGCCCCGAGCCGGTCATCGAAGAGCGAAGTCAAGTCTCACGCCTTCGGTTCGTGCTTCTCTTCGCTCTGGTCCTGGCCGCTCTGGCCTTCGGCCTGGGCAAGCCTCCTCTCTTCGACTCGGACGAGGGAAGGAACGCCGAGGTCGCCAGGGAAATGGCGGCGACGAATGACTACGTGCTGCCTCATCTCAACGCTCTTCCCTACCTGGACAAGCCAATCCTCTTCTTTGCTGCCAGTGCGGGATTCGTGGAGATTTTCGGCCCCACGGAGCTGGCCGTGCGGCTGCCGTCGCTCTTTTTCGCACTGGCCACGATC
>DASZZV010000361.1:0-2638 GCA_035544835.1 Thermoanaerobaculia bacterium | reverse complement strand
CCCTGCCGGGGCTCGGTGAAACTTCAAGCAAATGATTGATTCGTGACGTCTTCCAGTGGTTCGCTTCGCTCACCACTGGCTACCAGCTTTCCGGCCCTCCGGGCCGCCTCAAAACGGGCCAACTCTCGGTCTGGCCCAGACGCTACACGTCGACGGCGAGTTTGGCCCGCAGTTTCTCGAGCACGGCGGGAGGAACCAGGCGTGAGACATCACCGCCCAGGCGAAACACTTCCTTGACCAGGCGTGACGAGACATAGGTGTACTCGACGGCCGGCATCATGAAAATGGTCTCGGTCTCCGGAGCCAGCTCCCGATTCATCAGTGCCATTTGCAGTTCGAATTCATAATCCGATATGGCTCGGATGCCGCGAACTACGACGTTGGCACTGACTTCCTTCATGAAGTCGACGAGCAGGCCCGAGAAGGAGGCGACCTCCACGTTGGCCAGGTCGCGTGTTGCGTCGCGGAGGAGATCGAGTCTCTCCGGCACCGGGAAGAGCGGCTGCTTTCCCTCATTCTCCAGAACGGCTACGACCACGCGGTCGAACAGCCGGGTGCCGCGGCGGATGATGTCGAGGTGACCGTTGGTAGGCGGATCAAACGATCCGGGATACACGGCTTTGCGCATGGGGAAATGGTAGCAGGAGAAGGGTCACGCTCGGCGGCGGGTTTAGCTTGGCTTGGGTTTTAGCTTCTAGCCTCTAGCTTCTAGCTTCTAGCTTCTAGCCTCTAGCCTCTAGCCTCTAGCCTCTAGCCAGGCTTCACGCTTTAAGCCTCAAGCTAGAAGCTAGAAGCTTCAACTCAACATCTCCATGATCTCGCAGATCGAGCTCCTGGCCTTGACGTTGCGGGCGTCGTTGCGCTTGTCGGCCGTCAACCGGATCACCTTGTTGTAGTGTTCGATAGCCTGGGTGAAGTCGCTCAGGTGGCGGTGATAGAGCTCGGCCTTGCAGAGCTTGGCGTCGATGTCGAGTGGTTCCACTTCCAGAACTTTGTTGAGGAAGATGATGGCCGTGTCGTATTTCTGCTCGTCCAGAGCCATCTTGTAGCGGAGACGATAGAGGGCGATGAGCTCGCCCTTGCCTGGATTCACCCAGGCGCCCGGCAGGTAGGTGCGGATCGCCGAGACCAGACGGCCCTTGGAAATCGCATCGCTCGAACGTTTCACTTGCAGCCGCATTCGTCACACCCTCCCAGAACGTTCAACCTTCTTTCTCATGATAAGTTCCGATCCCGAGGTCGTCAAGTTCTTTACCTTATTATATTCGGCGGATGACGACGAGGGTCTTGTCATCCGTCGCCGGCGCCCCATTCTCAAAGGAGGAAGTGCGTTGCAATAGTGCGGCCGGAATGTCAGCTGTCGGCCGAGATGCTTCTGCGAGAAAGATGTTCTGCCATCGCACCATCCCCAACTCCGCCTCATCGCGGTTCTCCGCCTCCACGAATCCATCGGTGTAGAGAAGCAGCGTGTCACTCTTGCCGAGCGTCACCGTTCCTTCCTCGTAGCTTGCTTCCGGAAACAGGCCGATGGGTAGTCCCGTCGAGTCGAGAAGGCGCAAGACGCCCTGCGCGAGCAGGAAGGGAGGGTTGTGTCCGGCATTCACGTAATTGAGCTCTCCAGTCCGCGGGATGTAGCGGGCGAAGAAGAAAGTGACATATTTGCGACCATGCGTCATCCGGTAGAGAAGCTGGTTGAGTCTCGACACGAGTTGACAGAGATCGGTCTCGCTCGGCGCGGCCACCCGCAGCGCGGCCTGAAGGCTCGACATGATCAGAGCCGCCGATACACCCTTACCCGACACATCGCCGATGGCGAGCCCCCAGGCCCCGCCACTCAGCTCGATGAAGTCGTAGTAATCCCCGCCCACTTCGTAGCAGGGCTTGTTCAGCGCTGCCAGCTCCGTCTGTGAGATCCCCCTGGGCGGCGGCGGCAGGAGGCTGGCCTGAATCTCGCGCCCCAACTCGAGCTCCTGTTCCATCCGTTGCTTTTCGATCTCGGCGAGATGAAGGGTGGCATTCTCCATTGCGATGGCCATGTGATCGGAGAGCGTGTCGAGAAATTCGAGATCTTTCTCCCCGAACGCTCCATCTCTCTTGTTGAGAAGCTGGAGCACTCCGACCACCTTTCCCGCACGGTTCTTGATCGGCGAGCAGAGCATGGACAGGGTGTGATAGCCCGACTTCAAGTCGGTCTCCCGATCGAAGCGAGGGTCGGCATAAGCGTCGTGCAGAATGAGGTCCTCTCCAGTCGCGGCGACGCATCCGGCCAGTCCGCGCCCGATCGGTAACCGGATGGTGATGTTGTCCCCAGTGATCTTCGACCAGATCTCCCTCTTCTCGTCGTCGACGAAGTAGAGTGTCCCCCGATCAACGCCCAGCTCGCGGCGGGCCACCTCGAGGATCGAATCGAAAAGCGAGTCGGGATCCGGCGATGAGTTGATGAGCTTGGAGGCTTCGACCAGCGTCTTGAGCCGCTCGATCTCGGCGAGCGCGTTCTTCAATTGGCCGTCGTTGTCAGTCCCCCGTTCGGTCATCTACGTCCGATTCTAACGACGAATGGGGAATGTGAAGGGTGAATGTTGGATTGGGGCGGATGAGAGCGATCCAGCGCGCGAAGGCGCGCGGCAGACCTGTAGCA
>DASZZV010000360.1:0-3225 GCA_035544835.1 Thermoanaerobaculia bacterium | reverse complement strand
ATGGCCAAGGGTCTAAGGCCCCCGCCCAGATCCCTCGCTGCGGCTCGGGATGACACCCACCCAGTTTCTCTTCTCAGTGGCAGCGCGCACGCTGTCCCTTGCTCGGGATGACACCCTTGGCATCGGTCCAGTACTCTCCTGCCTCTTTTCAATCGCGCAATCCACCTGCACTAATCGCCTTATGCCACAATCTCTCCCCATGTCTTCTTCTACGCTGCCTCGCGAGATCGGGCTCTGGCGCGGGATCGCATTGAACATGAGCGAGATGGTCGGCATCGGGCCGTTCATCACCATTCCGCTGATCCTCACCGCCATGGGAGGCGGCCGTAGCATGCTGGCCTGGGTACTGGGGGGCCTGCTGGCGATCTGCGACGGACTGGTGACGGCGGAGCTGGCCAGCCGCATGCCGGCTTCGGGCGGATCGTACGTGTTTCTCCGCGAGGCCTACGGCCCGGCCTCATGGGGAAGGCTGCTGTCCTTCCTGTTTCTCTTTCAGATTATCTTCTCGGCTCCCCTTTCGATCGCCTCCGGCTGCATCGGTTTCGCCGACTACCTCAAATTCGCGCTGCCGCAGATGACGGTAAACCCGAAAATCATCGCAGTTTCGATCTGTATCCTCACGACCGTCCTGCTGCTTCGCCGCATCGACTCGATCGGCCGCTTCTCGATCTTTCTCTGGGGTGGTGTCATGGCTACTCTGGCCATCGTCATCTTCGCCGGACTCCCCCATCTGCGACTCGACGCATTCACCTTCTGGCGCGCACCTCGCCTGGATTCCGCCGCCGGTTTCACCGGTCTCGGCGTCGCGCTCATCTACGCCGTCTACGACTACCTCGGCTACTACAACATCGCCAACATAGGCGATGAAGTGAAGGACCCGGCGCGAACCGTCCCTCGTGTCATCGTGATCTCAATCCTTGCCATCTGCGTCATCTACATCACCATGAACGCCTGTATCGTCTCGGTGCTGCCGATGAAACAGGCCATGACATCGAAGTCGATCGTTGGCGATTACCTCACCATCCTGGTCGGCGGAAGAGTGGCGCGCATCGTCACGGTGCTGATCCTCTGGACCGCTTTCGCGTCGATCTTCTCAGTCATGCTCGGCTACTCTCGAATCCTTTACGCCGCGGCACGGGATGGAAACTTTTTCTCAATTTTCGGCAAGCTCCATCCAACTGGTGCCTATCCCATCTATGCAGTCATCGCGCTCGGTGCCATGGCCTGCCTCTTCTGCTTCCTTCCTTTGAAGACTGTCCTCAAATCGATCCTGTCGATCCGGGCCATGATTCCCTTCATGGCCCAGATCATCGGAGCGCATGTCCTCCGCCGGACACGACCTGATGATCCCGTACCCTTCCGGATGTGGCTCTACCCGATTCCCTCGATCGTGGCATTGGCTCTCTGGGCCTACATCGTCGTGTCGCCGGAAAAGGGGTTCCGCATCGGCGGCCTGGTAGTGATCGCAGCCGGAGCGGCAATGTTTTTCGCCACTCGAAGGTTCAGGCCCGCGCAGCCGATCCAGCCTTGATCGTGGAAATGAGGAAATGCGCAAGGTTTTTCAATCGAGCACTGAAGTTTGAACTTCCTCCGCGCGAAGGCGTGGGCTATCACTACAGCGTCAGCCGAACTACATCGAGAAACGACTTCAGAATCCGGCCGGTGAGTCCCCAGACGGTGACTCCATCGCATTCATACGAATAGCTCGGATATTTGCCGCCCTGGTACATGAGGTAACGGATTTCGGGGACCCCTGGTCGAAGCAGCGCGTTGACCGGCACTTCGAAAACCTCATCGACCTCGCTGCTCTGTAGAACGTAGGCCGGTTTTTCCTTTAGGACACCGACGAACGGCGCGACGATGAACCCGGTCCGCGTGACGACGTCATCCATACGACCGATCAGCTCAACGCTGACAGCCGGAACGCCCACCTCTTCCTGCATCTCGCGAAGCCCCGCATCCTCCAATGTTTCGCCCTCATGGGCACTTCCACCTGGAAATGAGATCTGGCCGCCATGAACGTTGAGACTCCGGGACCGCTGAGAGAAGAGCAGCGAATACGTAGCGCCGTGGGGAACGAGGGGGATCACCACGCAGGCGCGCCTTAGACCGCCGCCCTCGATCTCGTCGGGAAGGTGACCAAGAAGTAGTGGACGCAGCTTCGACAGAGCGTCGGCCTCGAATATTCTCACGATGCGATATCCACAACTGCAAAAGGCGATCGGGGGAAGAAAGGAACGGCCGTCAGTGCCTCGAAGAGCTCAATACGCGTGATCCCACTCGAGGTGAAAGAAGACGTCAGAGTCACCCCTCCTCCGGGTTGCAGATCGGCGGTCAGGGGGATCCAGACTGTCTCGATCTCCTTTTCTCCTGCCATTGCACGCCCGAGGATATTCAGAACGGGCCGACCGAAATCGCGAGCCCGAATGATCTGTGGGCCGTCATTCCTGACCGTCAGCTCCAGACGGACAACACCGGCGCTGGCGCGGGCTGATGCGCCGACCATCGAGAGACCGGCGAACAGCGGAAGACCATCCCGGGGGGATGTGCTCGCGCTACTGCGTCGCCGTGATTCGGTGATCACCTCGACGTACCTCAATGCCACTTTTTCGACATCGGCATTCTCGGCGATCCACATCTTCTGCGCCTTCGCGTCTTCTGCGCGTGGCTCCAGCATGAAGGTCGCGAGCGGGATGGATGGAGCGTTCAGCGGGATCTTCGTGACGATGTTGTCCGGAAGAGCTGCGAACTGCGCATAGTCACTCACCGCGACCGGCTTCCCTGCCGCTAACACACGCACCAGCGGCCCCGAGCTCTCTCCGGCGGTCGGATAGCGAAGATTCACCACAGCATCGGCAAGCTCGGTGTAAGCGTCGAAGTCGGCGTCGGGGACGTACCCCACGACCCGAACTCGAGAGCGATCGCCACCGGAGGAAGCAATGAGGGAATCGATGTCGACCGTTGTGGCCGGCTCACCGACGAATAGGAGTTGCAACGAGGCGTCCTGTCGCGCCGCTCTCGCAAAGGCTTCCAGAACTACTGCCGGTTGCTTCGCCTCGGTGATGAAACCGAGACAGACAATGACGCGATCGGAAAGTTTGTAGCCCAGCGCGTCCCGATCGATGGACGAGGACTCTGTCGCAGGAATGTGGGGATGTCCGATCACGGTGATGGGAGTCGTCACGCCGGAGTCTACGAGGAGGCGTTTCGCAAAATCGTTGTGCA
>DASZZV010000359.1:0-22048 GCA_035544835.1 Thermoanaerobaculia bacterium | reverse complement strand
GGCATCCTCACGACCAACAACACCGACCGCTATCGCGCCTCCGGGAACTACAGGGTGACGCAGTGGTCAACCTCTGCGGCCGGTTACCTGCCGCCGCAATCGATGGCGTGGCTGCTGGCACTACAGATCGCCGTGCGGGACCGTCGCGGCGAACGCGCGCGCGTGACGCAGCATCTCGAACCGAATCAGAGGGCATTCTTCAAGGCGTAGCTGGACGAGATCGCGCTCGACACCGCGTATCTCGACGACCTCCGATTGTCGCCCCACGGATCGTGGCCGGCTCCGCGCGCAGTGAAAGCATGCGAAGTACATGACCCGCTGCCGCATGAGTTGGTCGCCCTGGCGCCGGTACCAGTACCCGATCGGCGGCATCGGAATGCGAACCTTCCAGTGCACCGCCTCGAGACCATGAGCGTCGGCGGGGTCGTCTGGATGGGCGGCCTCATTGGAGCCTGGATGGGGTGGATGGTCGGGCTCATCGCCAGCTCGGGCTCCGATTGGGGCGAGAACGAGAATTGGATCATCGCCGTGATGGCACTGGCCGGCTCTGCCATCGTGGTCGCTTCGATCCTTCGGTTTCTCCGTGGTCGTATCTGCAGTTCATGCCGGACGAGAGCGCTGGATCGTGATTCGATATGCGGAGGTTGCGAAGGCACTCTCGGAGCAAAGATCAGCGCTCGCGAGTTAAGAATCGTCCGGGCCGCCGAGGTGGAACGACAGGTCACGGAAAAGGGATGGGAAGAATGTGACGCCTGTCAGCCCGAGGAGCCGTGTGACGACCATCGGCCGATGGAGGAGATCGGTCCAGATTGGTTTGTTGAGGAGTCATGATCACTAGTCGCGCGGGTGCTGGCGGTGGGAAGACGCCAGGAGGGAGATCCACCATTTCGCGGATGGAAAAGAAGAGGGCAACAGCACGAGCGCGATCATCGAGAGGATGAGCGGGAAGTAGCGCGGCCTGATTCAGTTCAGCGCGGCCGGCTTGAAGCCGGCGGTCCGGCCGGCATGATGCCGGCGCTCCGATGATCATGAGCCCGGTGTTCCGCGTACCCTCCCGCTCGCGCTCCTATTCCGCGCGCAACGCCTCGAGCGGCTCCATCCTGGCGGCGCGGCGGGCTGGCAGCACGCCGGCAATCAATCCCACTCCCACCGACATCGCTTCGGCGAGAATCGCAAACGACCAGGGAGTGCTCACCGGTAACGCCGGAATCACGAGCTTCAGAACCTGCGAGAGACCAATCCCGAGCGCAAGTCCGGCGGCGCCCCCGACCGCTGCCAGCATCGCGGCTTCACCCAGAAAGATCATCGATACCTGTTCCCGCCGGGCACCGAGGGCGCGCAATAGACCGATCTCCGCGGTCCGCTCGCTCACGGCGATGGTCATGATGGTCAGGATTCCGACGCCGCCCACGAGCAGCGAGATGCTGCCGAGGGCACCGACGGCGAAGGTGAGCACGCCCAGCACCGATCCGAGAACGTCGAGCATCTTCTGCTGCGTCAAGATCGTCACATCGTCGCGGCCATGACGTTTCGCCATCACTCGCCGGATTCCTGCCACCACTTCGTCGACCGGAGCCTTCGGGTCGTAGGTCACATGGAACCCGGTGATGCCTTGGCGATTGAAAATCTCCTGTCCCCGCGCCACCGGGATGAAAACCGTATCATCGAGATCCATCCCCAGAAACTGACCCTTCGGCTCCATCACTCCGATGACACGAAAACGGGCTCCTCCGATCTCGACCCGTTGACCGAGCGGATTGCTCGAACCGAAGATCTCCTGATTTGCGCGCGATCCCAATACAGCAAAGGGCCGGGGAGCGTGAAGACTCTCGTGAGGCAGGAATGAGCCGATGGCAACCCGCATGTGGCCCACCCGCGGCCAGTCTGGTCCCTCGCCATAGACGGTGAGCCGCCGATGTCTTCCGTTCGCCGAAATCTCGGCGTTGCCGTCGATGGACGGATTGGTCAACTCCACAAACGGGGCGAGACGAACTGCCTCGGCATCCTCGATCGTGATCGAACGGACGGCGCCGAAGACACCGATGGATGCTCCCGCTGTTGCGACCTTGCCCGGAGTGACGATGATCAGATTCGTTCCAAACTGCGTGAACTGCGCGATGACGAACTCGTGCAGCCCCTCCCCGATCGAGGTCAGCAGGATCACGGCAGCGATGCCGACGGCGATCCCCAGCGCGGCCAGAAAAGAACGAAGCCGCTGCGAGTGCAACGACCCGAGAGTCAGACGAACGAAATCCCTCAGACGCATAGGCTCATCGCCTCGCCAGCGCATGAGCCGGATCGAGCCGTGCAGCGCGGCGCGCCGGCAGAAGACTGAAGACGATTCCCGTGACGATGGCGATTGCGAAGGCGGCGACGGAAGCCCACGGAGGCGCGAAGGCCGGCAGTCTCGGGTAGAGGCGCCGGATGATCAGGCTGCCGAACTGCCCGAGGATCGATCCGACCACGCCGCCAACCGCAGAGAGGATCGCCGCCTCGGCGAAGAAGAGAAGGCGAATCTGATCTGGCGACGCGCCGATTGCCTTGAGCAGACCGATCTCGCTGGTGCGTTGTGACACGGCCACGAGCATCACGTTCATGATGAGGATGCCGGCGACCCCGAGACTGATCGAGGCGATGCCGCCGACGGCCAGCGTCAAGGCCAGAAGGATGGCGTCGAACGTCGTCGAGACGGCATCCTCGGTGATGACCGTGACGTCCTCCTCGCCGTTGTGCCTTTCGCGCAATGTGCGAAGGATCTCGCTCCGCACGCGCCGGACGTCCTCGCGCGCGTGCGTCTCCACGGCAATACGCAAGAGAGAGGGCAGGTTGAACTGCGCCTGAGCCGCGGCTACGGGAACGATGACCACTTCATCGATGTCCAGCCCGAGCAGGTTCCCGGTCGGCGCGATGGCACCGACCACGCGGTAACGATAATCACCGACCCGCACCCACTGCCCTACCGGCGGAGCGGCTCCGAAAATCTCCCTGCGAACCGTCGATCCGATCACGCAGAGAAATCGGGCATCGCGCGGATCCAGCGGCGGAAGAAAATCTCCCTGAGCCATGGTCAGGTGCCAGACATCACGAAGCTCCGTCGTGGTACCGACCATCGGCACGTCGCGTCTTCGTCCGTTGAAGGCGATCTCTCCGGAGACGACATTGATCGGAGTGACGCGGACCACGCCCGGAATGCGCCGCAACGACAGTGCGTCATCGATGGTGAGATCGCGGGACGTTCTTCCCGAGACGACTCCGGCAAATCCGCCGGCCGTTGCCGAGTGGCCGGGAAAAATGATGATGAGATTCGTCCCGAGGGCGACGAACTGGTTGCGCACAAAGTTGCGCGCCCCCTCCCCGAGCGAGGTGAGAACGACCACGGCAGCAACGCCGATCGAGGTTGCCAGCACCATCAGCAGCGTCCGCGCCGGATGAGCGGAGAGCGAGCGCCAGCTGAATCGCCCCACATCAGCGAGTCTCACGCGACGTCTCCTCCGGAGTCAGAATCGATCTGTCCGTCGACCATGTGAATTTGCCGGGAGGCACGACCTCCGATGGCCGGGTCGTGCGTCACCAGGACGATGGCAACCCCTTTCGCCTGCAGCTCCTCGAGAAGATGAATGACCTCTTTCCCTGTGGTCTGATCGAGGTTGCCGGTCGGTTCATCGGCGAGAATGGCCGCCGGCTTCATGACCATGGCCCGCGCGATAGCGACGCGTTGCCGCTCGCCACCCGAGAGCTGATCGGGACGATGATGGGCACGACGCGCCATGCCGAACTCGGCGAGTAGACCGCTCACCCGCGGTGCACGATCACCGGGTGCCACACCGGCCAGGACGAGTGGAAGCTCGACGTTCTCCGCCGCGGTCAGTCGAGGAATCAGATGAAAGAACTGGAAGACGAATCCTATCTTCTCCCGCCGCACCCGTGACTGCTGTTCATCGAAGAACGCGCTCACTTCTTCTCCGTCGAGCTCGTAGATTCCGCTGTTGGGACGATCGAGCAGACCGATGATGTTGAGCATCGTCGACTTGCCCGATCCAGATGGCCCCATGATCGAGACGTACTCGCCGGCAGGGATGGCGAGGCTCACCTCGCGCAGCGCCCGAACCTCCTCTTCGCCGACAGAGAAAAAGCGGTTGATCCCGCGCATGCGGATCATCGCTGTGGTCGTTTGTCGGCCACCGCTTTGGCGCCGGCCACGACTCCGTCGCGCTCGACGGAGAGAACGATCTGGTCGTTCTCGGCGAGGCCTGAGCGTGCTTCGGTGAACTGCCAGTTGGAGATTCCAGTCTCGACCTTGTGCTGCTCCAGCGCCGCGCCGTCTCCTTTGTAGACTAGCACCCGATTCCCCTCCAGGAGCGCCTGGGTGGGAATCCGCAGCGCGGCGTCCCGCGAATCGAGAACGATCTCCACATCGGCGCTATACCCGACCAGAAGTGCCTTTATGTCGTTGCGATCCGCAAATTCGACTTCGACATCGACGGTCCGGGCCTGCTTTTCGGGATCGAACACATAGGGCGCGATTCGCCGGACCCGCCCGGTGAAGCGGCGACCGGGAAGCGCATCGATGGTGATGTAGGCCGGCTGCCCGGCCCGCACTCGCGCCACGTCGACTTCATCGATGGGTGCTGAGACAAACATGCATTGATCGTCGATCAGATCAATGGCCGGCGGTGTGGGGATGCCCGGTGGAGACGGGGTCGTGAACTCACCGAGCTCGCCGGTGACCTTGGCGACGATTCCGGCAAAGGGCGCCCGCAGCACGGTGCGGGTGAGGTTGGCCCGCGCCAGCTCGATGTGCGCCTCGCTCTGCCCGACCTCGGCCGTCGCGGCCTGGCAGGCGGCACGCTCGGTATTCGCCAGTGAGTTGGCGCGATCCAGTTGATCATCGGCGAGAAGGCCGCGGTCATGGAGCTTTTGGGCCCGCTCCGCCTCTCGCCCGGCCGTGGCTGCACTGAGACAGGCTTGCTCGGCACGTAGTCTCGCGGCGCGAGACTGCTCCGCGGCAACGCGCGCCTGCGCCGTCGAGTCCCCGTTCCACACTTCCAGAAGAACCTGGCCTTCCGTTACGCGATCTCCTTCGTGCACGCGGAGAGCAGCGATCTGACCTCCCGCCGCCGGCGCAAGCTTGGCGCGCCGGCAAGCCCTCACCGTGCCGGCGCGCGTGTTGGCAATGGAGCGCTCGACGCGGCCACGATCGACTTTCCCGACCACGACCGGCACGGACGGGCGACGCGTGTAACGCCACGCGATCAAGCCCGCGGTCGCAGCGACCACCAGGAGAACGAGAAGACGGCGCATCAGCACCAAAGGCATCGGCATAGTTTGATTGTTGAGGTGAAGGTAGATTAGTTCAAGTGACGGGCTGGTGTAACGAAAAGAGATTGAAGTCGGCGTCGACGGGCAGAGCCCGCCGACACCCCGTTCCCCACGATCTACCAGGAGCCTAAGGGTATCGGCGGGCTCTGCCCGCCGCTACGCGGTCCGCCTCGGGAATGCGACACTGTTATGACCAGCGAGGTGACTCATGAACACGTTTTCGTCACGCAGCGTCGAGACCATCGTCCGCGGCACTCCCGCCTCCGACGGAGCCGGTGTGCAACTTCTCCGCGTCCTCGGGCAGAACCTGCAGCGACGGCTCGACCCCTTTCTCATGCTCGACGAGTTCCGCTCGGATGATCCGAACGACTACGGGGCGGGATTCCCCGATCATCCGCATCGCGGCTTCGAGACGGTGACGTACATGCTCGCGGGGCGCATGCGGCACAAGGACAATGCCGGGCACGAGGGTCTCCTCGCAACCGGTGGCGTGCAGTGGATGACCGCTGGGCGCGGTGTGATTCACTCCGAGATGCCCGAGCAGGAGAACGGCCTCATGCACGGCTTCCAGCTCTGGCTGAATCTGCCGTCCGGCAGCAAGATGATCCCTGCGTGGTACCGCGACATCGCTGCGTCCGAGATCCCTGAGATCACGACGGAGGCCGGCGTGATGGTGAAGGTCGTGGCGGGAACAGCAAACGGTGCGACCGGCGCAATGTCGCGTGAGACGACCGAGCCGCTCTACCTCGACGTCCATCTCCCGGCCGGCGCATCGTACGACACGATCATCGACCCGGAGGCCAATTCGTTCGTCTACGTTTACGAAGGTGAAATCGAAGCTGGCTCGAGCGCCCGTCATGTCTCGGCGCGCCAGATGGCGCTGTTAGGCAACGAGAAGGATACGAACGGCGTGACGCTCCGAGCGATCACTGCCGCACGCGCTCTCATCGTCGCCGGCCGCCCCCTGCGCGAACCGATCGCGCAGTATGGCCCGTTCGTCATGAACACAACCGAGGAGCTCGAGCAAGCCTTCCATGATTACCGGTCCGGGCGTTTCTAGAAAAGTAAGTGATCGTGGCCTGGTGGTGTATGCAGCACCACCGGGAAACCGGAACGAGGTTGGCGCATACTATCTTCCGATGTCATCGCCCAGATCGGATCGTCTCACACCCGGTGAGTACCTCGAGCTCGAGCGAAAGGCCGAGGTCCGCAGCGAGTACATCGCCGGCAAGATCTTCGCGATGTCGGGGGCCAGCCGGAGGCACAACCTCATCGCCAGCAACTTGTGTCGCGAGCTGAGCCTTCAGACTCGGGAGCGACCGTGCGAGGTTTACGTGAGCGACATGCGCGTGAAGGTCAGCCCTGCGGGAATCTACACGTATCCGGATCTCGTCGCGATCTGCGGCCAACCGCGTTTCGAGGATACGCATCTCGACACGCTTCTCAACCCGATGGTCATCGTTGAAGTGCTCTCGGAATCCACGGAGGCTTACGACCGCGGTGAAAAGTTCGCCCAGTACCGCAGGGTTGATTCGCTACGCGAGTACGTGCTCGTCGCCCAGAACAAAATCCGGATCGAACACTACGTTCGCGATGGCGAGCACTGGGTCCTGTCGGAGATCAGTGATCCGCAGGAGCGGCTGAATCTCACATCGATAGGCTGCACCGCCGGACTCGCCGAGATCTACGAGAAGATCGACTGGAGCACTGCCCCGTAAGCAACACGACCAGATAGGAGGGACCCACTAAGGCCACCAAGAGCTGACACTCAGGACCTGCACAAGACATCCCCTGAATGTGCGGACTACCTGTGCCACACTTCTGCTCGATACGATGACTCGCCGTTTTCGCCTTCTCCTTTTGATGACCATCGTGATGCCGACCTCTGCCCGCGCGCACGAGATCGGCACCACGCAGGTCGACGTGATGTTCCGTCAGAGTGGAGCCTATGCGATCGAGGTTCGTACCGATCCCGATTCGCTGGCACACAAGCTTCTAACCGTTGAGGGACAGAACAATCCTCCGCACCTCTCGCTCGAAGCCAGGGATCGCGCGATCCGCGAAGGTGCCTCGGCGTTCCTGGCCAGGGCCGAAATCAATTTCGACGGGATTCGGTCGAGGCCCGCCTTTTCCTATCAGCCGCCGTCTACTTCCGACCCCGCTGCGAAGTGCGTGATCCATCTCAATGGATCCGTGCCTTCGCGCGCCAGGAGCTTCACCTGGTCGTACGGCCTGACCTACAGCTCATACGCGCTGTCGGTCCATCACGAGGGCGACGCAAACGCCGACAGCCAGTGGATCGAGGCTGAAGGAGTGAGCAAGCCGGTCGCCCTTCGCGCCAGAGCGCCAGTCCTCACACGCCGGCAGGTAGCCTGGCAGTATCTGCATCTCGGCTTCACGCACATCCTGCCCAAAGGCCTCGATCACATCCTCTTTGTCCTCGGCCTCTTCCTGCTGTCGGCACGGCTCAAGCCGATTCTCGCGCAGGTGACCACCTTCACGATCGCCCACTCCATTACGCTGGGGTTGACTATCTACGGACTCGTCTCGCTGTCACCGAAAGTCGTCGAGCCGATGATTGCCTTGTCCATCTGTTACGTGGCAATCGAGAACCTCTTCGTGACCGAGCTCAAACCGTGGCGCCTGGCTCTGGTCTTCGCATTCGGGTTGCTGCACGGGATGGGCTTTGCAGGAGTGCTGCGGGAGATGGGGTTGCCACGGTCGGAGTTTCTGACAGCTCTGGTCACGTTCAACGTCGGCGTCGAGCTAGGCCAGCTCACCGTAATCTCAATCGCCTTCCTTCTCGTGTCGAGCTGGGCACGCAAACGCTCCTGGTATCGACGTGGGGTGGTCATACCGGCTTCGACCATGATCGCCGTCACAGGTCTTTTCTGGACAATGCAGCGCATCTTTTTCTGATTTAGTGCAAGCGGCATCTTTCCTTTGCGGCGGCGCCTCCATAGACGATTACCGACCCGGCGTCGACATGAAAGGAGATCGACTCACTGCCGGATCATGCGGCCGCTCAGCGAATCCGTTCCGGGATTGTGAATCTGCGCACTCACTCCGCATCGCATGCGATGCGGAAGCCATAGTCCGGGTAGTGAAGGGCGGGAGGAATGCTCGAACGGGCGGCACAGCGGCTGGTCTTGATCTGATGGCGCCATGACCCGCCTCGCGACACGCGCCGCGAGCCCGCCAATGGCCCCCGCGGATTGTGGACGGGCGAGACGCTGTAGTAGTCCGCCGCGTACCAATCGCTGCACCATTCGTGAACGTTTTCACACATGTCGTAAAGACCGAACGGGTTAGGCGGCCTCCCTCCCACCGCGGCCGGACCTTTGAGCCAGCGAGTGCCGTAATCGGGCGCGTGAGGCACCTCGTCGCCCCACGGATACTGTTTCCCCTCGAGACCTCCACGGGCGGCACACTCCCACTCCGCTTCGCGCGGCAACCGAACAGGCCGATCGATGACGTGGCCCAACCATTCGCAGTAACGGACCGCGTCGATCCACGAAACAGCGACGACTGGCTGCTTCGGGTCATTGAATTGCGAATCATCCCGGAGAGGTGACGGGGAATGGCCCGTGGATTCGACGAAAATCGCGTATTCGGCATTCGTCACCTGGTACGCGGCGAGCTCGAACGTGTCGAGCCAGAGGCCATGAACAGGACGCTCGTTGTCCTGGCCATCCTCCGATCCCATCATGAACCACGTTCCCCCGATGACAACGAGTGGCGCCGGCATGCTACTTCACCGTTTCCAGCACCTCGGGCAGATTGGTAACCACATGAAAGGCCAGTGTAGTCGTGCCAGCCAGAGAACCGCCCTCGACGACATCGGATGCGTTTGCCGGGTCGCCGAGCTCGGCCAGGATGAGCTGGCCTTCGAACGGGCGCGTCCGTTGGTCGACAGCGGGCCCTTTTTCGCTTACCTTGTTGCCAAAGCCATCTCGAGCCATTCGATGTCGACGTGCCGTCTGATCACCTTCTGCTTTGCTGAAAACAATCATGACAAAGCCTATCCGCCCAGTCCTTCTTCTTGGCCTTTTGATTGTTACCGGTGTTCCGCTAACCGCACAGCAAACCGAGCAGGAGCCATCTGCCGGCGGGGTGTCCAGGAAGACGGCGATCAAAGACATGACGCTCGAGGATCTGCTGAAGACTGTGGTGACCTCCGCTTCCAAACTGTCGCAGCTGACCACTGATGCCCCGGCGGCCGTCGCTCTTATCCCCGATTACCAGATCGAGGGATTCGGCTGGAACACCGTCAACTCCGTCCTGTATCACCAACCGGGATTCGCTCCGTCGCAGGACTATGACCGTCGCACCGTGGCATCACGCGGAGTATTCGAAGGCTGGAACAACAATCACTTACTGCTGCTCGTCGACGGAGTTCCCTTCAATGACGATCTCTACGGCACGGCCTACACATGGGACACCACGCCCCTCTTCTTCACAAAGTCACTCGAGATCCTTCGAGGCCCGGGATCCGCTCTCTACGGATCGAATGCTATGAATGGCGCCGTCAGCCTCAAGACCGTGTCAGCCTCCGACCTCAACGACCTGACCGTGGCGCGAGTCAGGTTCGGCGACTTTGGAACACGCCAATACGACGCCATCACCGGGATCACCAGAGAATCGGTTTCGGTCGTTGCCGGCTACAGCGGCTTCCGAACCAATGGCAACGAATACCGGTCTCTGGATGGCTCCCGGCGAACCGATGAAGCGGGCGGGCTGGCTGCATTCCGCACTCACGACAGCCGGACCACCGACTACGCGCTCGTGAAGCTCGAAGGCAAGCAGCGCCTTTCGGGCTGGTCGCTCCAGTTGCACTGGCAGGATTGGAAATTCGGCACCGACCAGGGCTGGCTCTTCTACATTCCCGACTTCAAGGAAGCAATGCACGAGTCACGGACGATCGTGGCTCTTTCCTACAAGCATCGTGACCGGTCGGATCGGGATCACGAGTACGTCATTCGTTATCAGGGACATCAGATCAGTTGGAACCAGAGATACTTTCCGAATGCCGCGGTCGACCCCTATGGACACCTCTACCCGGCAGGTCTGTGGGAGTTTCTCGATACATCGGCAAGCGATTTTTTCAGCCGTGCCCAGATCTCGTTCCCGACCCGGGGCGGAGCATCGCTCATCACCGGAGTGGAGACAACGCGCTTTTTCTACGACGGCGACCGGGAGCATTTCTCGAACGTCAATATCAACAACGGCGAGGATTTCTCACCCGTGGCCGGGAACGTGATGAAGCATCTGAGACCCTGGCTGGAATGGATCAAGGGAAACCCTGTCTGGAACGTCGGAGCGTATGCGCAATTCGTCTCCGGCTCGCTTCTGGGAAACAAGGCGACGGCCACTCTCGGCCTCCGCTACGATCGGCAGTTCTTTGATTTGAATGCCATCGACCGGCCCGGGGCGGGCAAGGAATCGAAGTCGTTTTCGCAATTCAGTCCGCGCCTGGCCGTGGTCTTTCACGCGAATGAGGCACTAACGATCAAAGCACTGGCAGGACGTGCTTTCCGCGCCCCCTCTCCCACCGAGCTATTTGGCGCGAACACCCGTTCACTCGCCTCGAACCCACGTCAGCTCCAGCCAGAGACGGTGACCAGCTTCGAGCTTGCCGGGGACTGGAGAATCTATGACGATGTGCTCCTTCGCCTGAACCTGTTCGATAACAAGTTCGAGAACCAGATCGCCTATAGTGTGGCGAACGCCAACCTCAGCACGAACATTTACTCGCTGAAAAGCCTGGGCGCTGAAACCGAAGTGCTTGTCGGAACAGCCTCGGATTCAGCTTTCTTCAACTATTCCTACGTGCGCAGACTGGACGAGAGGATCCTCGATCCAACGATCGCCGTGAGTCGCCGCACGATGACCTGGTACCCGGGGAACGTCGCAAACATCGGGTACCTCCGCAACCGCGGTCGATGGGAGAGCTCGTTATCGGCTCACTACCAGGGAGAGGTGAACCGCCGAGCCAGCGACAACTTCGATCCGCAGTTTCTACCCTATCGCCCCTCCTCGGTAAAGTCGTGGACATCGCTGGACACGAACGTGACCTTTCATCCGTCTCCGAAGTTCGGACTCACTTTTCAGGGAACGAACCTTCTCGATCGGACGAACAATCTGATCAAGGTGAACGATTTTCCGTTCGACTACCGTACCGAAGGTCGACGGTTGTCTCTTCTCAGCACCTTGTCCCTCTGAGCTCGTTCCTGAACTACCTGGCGGCTGGTGGAGTCGGTGATAGCTACAGATCGATCAGTGGTGCGCGGCCATTCTCTTTTCTGTCTCGGCAATCTGATCTTTCATTGCGTACCCGGCCGGCAGCACAAATGTCGAGGCAGGAATCGATCCCTGCCTGATGGATGTCACTTCCATGTCGATGACGCCTGACTCGTGAATCTTGAGTGCCACGCCCTTGAGGTTTGCGGTGGCAGTCATTAAATTGGCCATGACCTTGGCCGCACGTGGGTAGCCGGCTAACCGAGAGTAGCTGGATCCCGCCACCTGGGCCATTCTGGCTGGATCGACCGGCGATTTCAGGGAAGGATCCACGCTATATTCCATGATCTGGTTACCGCTGGTGATCCGAACTTTGTTACAGGAGCGGCCAAGCAAGACCTCTTTGCCGATGCTCTCAACCTTGAAGATCCCCGGATCACCATACATGTCATTCATTCTGGCGTTGAAAGCATCCATTCCCTTTCCTGCCGGCGCATGTGCTTTCACGTAGGCCGCGAGCCCAGGCAGGTCCGAAGCCTTCGTGAAGGTAATGGTCCTGGCTTTGTGATTGATCGAATATGTAATTCCTTTCTGATAGTCGATGAGGATATCGATGCCGTTTGCGCTGTCGTTTGTGCGGCTCAGGTTGGTCGTCATGTAGGTAGTTGACTGGCTTTTGAGGTTGTTTTCAGTGTCGCCGACCCTGGTCTTTGTGACCATCATCAGATCCTGAGCTGACAGGACGGTTGTACACGTCAACAGAATTGAGACAGCGATAACGTTTCTCATGGACTCTCCCTGGTTGAGACGATTACTGATGGTGACGTCCGAAGTTAGAGTGCCCGGTGTCAGGGTGTGCCGCTCGCGGCCTTCTGAAGGTCCTTGATGCCCTTCGTGATCTCATCCTCATGGCCTGTCCCCTTCATGAACAGCTCCATGATTGGGCGGGTGGCATCCTCATATTTTGCAATCAACTGTTTGTTGTAGATGACCGCGGGACTCTGGGGCTCCTCGGCGGCGAGAGCCTCCTTCCGGTTCTTGTCCGCATCGGCCATCATGCCGCGATAGATCTCTTTCGAGCTCTCGTCGGGGGCAGTGTCTAGTGAGTTCTGGAGAGCAGCCCGTTCCTTGTCGGCCAGTTTCAACCCCGCGATCTTGCCTTGATCGGCCGCAGCGGCCATGCTGGCGTCGATCATCTGCTGCCTGACCCATTCGTACTCGCCCACGTTGTACCCGAGGTCCTTCGCGGCCTTGGAATCGCTCAGGACCACGTTCTGCATCGCTCCCATGCTGCCGACCCAGTCGCCCAGCGAAGGCTCCTTCCCCTCCCTCGCTTTCATCCGCTGCTCCAGGTCGTGACGCCCCGCCTCCTCATACTGTTTGGCCCGCTGCCGGATTTTTATGTAGTTCTCGACTTCTGTGCCCGTGAGATGCCCGTCGGCTGGGGCAGCGTAATCGCCGGCGCCGGCGGAATTGCCAGAGGCATGAGCTGCAGCAGAAGCCGGCCCGGCGGCCCGGTCCTTCGCATCCTGCGCTGCTGCTGAGGCCTTGGCGACGAGCTCCTTCACCTTGCAGGCGGAGGAGAAGAGGAACGAAAGCGAAAGAGCGATCAAAAAAAGGTTCCGACGTCGCATGGTGTGTGATGCCTCCGAGACATGTATATCAAATAGGCTCCTGCCCTATTTCATTTCATCAATTCCCAATTCTCAATTTTCAGTTACTCATTCCGTCCTAAGAATCTGGTCAGCGGTACCGTTATCGACGGACGAGGTGAAGACCAGGACCGCACCTTCGCCACCCACGACTCGAAACTCGATTTGAACATTGCGTAGATCGCCCACGGTCGGATTCGTCTCGGCGATGATCTGCGAGACGTTGGGCAGCAGGAACTCATGCGGCTTCATGTCGTAGGTCTTCTGCGTCAGGCGCGTACCGGCCGCCAGCGACAGCCCCTTGATGTCGGCATAAGTAATCGTCACACGTACCGAGGCACTCTTACCGGAGGTCTCCAGCAACCCGAGATTGGTCCGGAAGGTTGCAGGCGTGCGCGCTCCGACCGTCCGGGGCGAAGCCACTTCCAATCCGGCGATCAACCTGGACTGTCCCACATAGAGCGATGACGAGATCGGGATCGTGGGGACCCCGGTTCCGAATGTCCCCTTGATTCCTTCCTGCGTAGCGAAGGTCCGGCTCGTGAGCAGGAAGTTGCTCCGGTCCGGCGTAAAGATAAAGTCTTTCTGCTCCGCGACCGTTTGCCCACCGTCGTAGTAGAAGCGCAGTGTTCCGCTTCCCGCCCCCGTGCCACGATTTGAGATCGCGACATCGGTGCGGAAGAAATTGTTGTTGGCTCCTCGCAGCGTACCGGCCACAGGGATCACCTGGGGTGCGGAGCCATCGGTCCCAGACTGCAGGTTCCAGTCGAGGATCGACCAGAAGTCGCCTGACTCGTCGTCGACCGGTGTGGCATATGCGACCAGTCGGCCGGCGGAGTCGGCGCGATCGGTGATGCGAGCCGCTACGGCGGAGGGAGGAACCTTGTTGATCAACCTGTAGAGCAGGAAACCGGGTACAGAATCGTGAACGGACTGGGAAGAGACCACCGTTCCATCCTCAGCCAGGAAGTCCACGTCGAAATTCGCCGTCGCGCCCGAGGTCTCCTGAATGAGGATATTGGTGTGAGCCTTGTCGGAGCTGCGGAGTCCGGAAAGAAGCAGCGACTGTCCGGCGTTGAGCGCTCGATCGCCGCGGAAGGACGGGATCGATGTTCCGTATGTCCCGCGAGAGTCGCTGATGTTGAAGATGTTGGCGTTGAGAGAGAGCTTGGCCCAGTCCAGAGAGCGGATCTGCAACGTCCCCTGCTCCGCATCCTTGTTGTAGACGCTCTTCACGACGTCTGCCAGCGACAGTGCCTGCGTCGGTTGCAAACCATTCACCGATGTCGCGCCGATGGATTGTGAGAATCCCGAGGCCGGCGTGTAGAAGAGCTTCAGCTCGTCGAGGGTGCTGACGCCGAACTCGTTGATCAGGGACAGATCGGACAGGAACGTGCCGACACTTCCCACCAGATGTCCCACGCCGGGTAGGAACAAGGGCACCTCGCCACTGCGAAGCGGGGGGAAGGTCACGTTCGCCACTGGCGGCTTGACGGTGTCGACGACGGTAACCAGAGTGGAGCCGCTTGGTGGCAGAATCGGACCGTCCAGCCAAGATCACGAAGCGAACGTTCATCACCACTCCTTTGCGTGTAAGTACACGGACAACAACGTTAGATTATGGACTTGCCCGTTACGCCCTCGCCCGCCCCTTTTTGCAAATGACCGCCGAGCCACCCCCGGCCTCACCGTCGCCCCTACGGCATCCACCTGGCCATGAACAGATTTGTCTCATGACTCGCCACGTCGGCGCGATTCGATGCCCAGACCAGATAGATTCCATCGGGACTGAACATCGGGAATCCATCGAACCCCTCGGCGAAAGTAATCCGCTCCGGCTCGCCACCCTCTTTGCTGATCACATAAAGGTCGAACTCCCGCGGGTTCGTTCCGGCATTGGAGGCGTAAATGATTCGCTTGCCGTCGGGCAGGAAGTACGGACCGAAATTCGCCGCGCCGTTGGATGTGATCTGGCGCTGATCCGTTCCATCGGCCTTCATGACGAACAGATCCATGGTCGTGGGCCGAACCAGACCCTGTGAGAGCAATTGCCGGTATTCGTCGAGCTTCACTCCGGTCGGCCTGCTGGCACGCCAGACGATCTCCGAGCAGTCAGGGCTGAAAAAAGCACCGCCGTCATAGCCAGGACTATTCGTCAACCTGCGTACATTCCCGGCCTCGTCCATCTCATAGAGCTCGAGGTCGCCGTCTCTCGACGAAGTGAACACCATCTTCCCACCGCGGTGGCACCACGTCGCCTCGGCGTCGTAGCCGGGCGTGCTGGTGAGGCGCTTCGCTCCCGAGCCATCCGGAGCAGCCTCGTAAATGTCATAGGAGGGATACACGGCCCAGGTGTATCCATGTGACCGGTCCGGCGGAGGCGGACAGGCTTCGCCGGCAGCCTCGGTCGACGAATAGATGATCCGATCGCCTTCCGGCCAGTCGAAATAGCCGCAGGTCGTACGCCCCTTTCCGCTGGAAACCCGTTTTGATTCGCCAGTCCCGAGATCGAGCAGATACTCCTGATCGCACGTCCCGCCCTTCGGTGTGTATTGGTAAATCAACTGCTTTCCGTCGGGACTGAAGTAGCCCTCGGCATTCTCTCCTCCGAAGGTCAACTGACGGATCTCGGTGAGATGCTTTTCTCCGTCGACGGGGTGCTCCCAGGGACGTCCGGCCTTGATCGTGAACTTCGGGCCGGGGCGATTCTCATAGAACTTTGGCAACGTGAATTCCGAAGAGGAGGAGCTGGGCGGCGGCGCATCGTGAGGTGAGGCAGCCGGCGTCGGCATCACTGGAGTGTTAGGGGTCGCCGGCGCTGCCTGAGGAGGGGATGCCTGCGGGGAGCCCATCGTTTTACGGTCACCGAGCGTCGCCCGCAACGTCACACGATCACCTTTTCGCATCACGACGACGTCGATCGTTTCTCCCGGTTTGTGGTCCTGAAGCGCAAAACTCATGTCGTAGAGGTTGCTGATGGTCGTTCCGGCCATCTCCAGGATGCGGTCGCCGCCGCGAATGCCGGCCCGCTCGGCGGGACCGCCCGGACGAACGTCGGCGAGAAGAACGCCGCCGTTCGATTGCTCCATGGCCCGATAGTCGGGAACAGTGCCGAGGTAGGCGCCGTAGCCGCGGCTGTCGCCCTCCATGGCCGGCGCCGACTGCGCGCGGGCGTAGGTCGGCGTCAGCTGGCCCGAAGCGAGCTCCTCGACAACCGAGGCTGTGAAGTGCGCCATACGCTCTCCTCCCTCGGCATTGATGGTCGACGGGTCGTCCTCAGGCGTGTGGTACTCGGCGTGACTCCCGGTAAAGAGATGGATCACCGGGATCCGCTGCGCGTAAAAGCTGGTCTGATCGGACGGACCGTAGCCATCACCGCGGGTGGTTACGTCGATGTGCTGCTGGGCCGCGATGCGTTGAAGGGCTGCACTCCACTCAGGCGCGGACTCCGCCCCCATGGCCACGAAGCGGTTGTCCCGAAGGCGACCGACCATGTCGAGATTCACCATGGCCACGACTCGTTTCAAGTCGAAGGGGAAGTGATCGACGAGGAATGACGACCCGGCCAGACCGACCTCTTCGCCGGCGAAGAGCGCCACGACGACGGTGCGGTGGTTGGCCGATCGCGACAGATCGCGCACCACAGACTCTGCGGCATGGAGAACGGCGACCACACCAGAGGCGTTGTCGTCGGCGCCGTTATGAATGGCGTGGAC
The DNA here is from genome assembly GCA_035544835.1 of Thermoanaerobaculia bacterium. GTDB lineage: Bacteria > Acidobacteriota > Thermoanaerobaculia > Gp7-AA8 > Gp7-AA8 > DASZZV01. Next base: position 5,121 of record DASZZV010000359.1, on the reverse strand, counting down.
GTTCGGTTTCATCGATCCCTGGCCGCCCATACCAAGGTGGTCGTAGTGTGCGCCGACCACGACGACTTCGCTCCCGAGAGAGCCTTGGCCGGGAATGACTCCGACGACGTTCTGTGATTCGGCGAAGGTGTTCTTCAAAGCGACCGAGCCATCGATGACGATTCCGGTGTGATCGATCGACCGCGGGGTCAGGTCTCGATCGACATTCTCCTGGAAGGTACGCAGGTTGACCTTCAGTCGATTCAGCCAGCTCTCGGCGACAGATGTTTTTACCTGAATGACGGGGAGTCCGGCGGGACTTTCCGGACCGTCGTTGAAGAGCGGCGGGACCTTGTTCTTTTCCTCGTCCTGCAGCGGGCCGGTGACGAAGATGACGGCCACCGCTCCCCGCTCCCGGGCCTGATGCACGCGGTAGCGGATCGAGGACCATCGACTGGGGCGCCGGCCGTCGAAAGGTGAGGCTTCGTCCCGCTCCTGCGGCTCATAGCGCAGCATGAGCGCGACCTTGCCGTGCAGGTCGACGCCGGCCAGATCGTCGTAGCCGATCGGGGCTGCCGTGATCCCGTATCCGACGAATGCCAGCTCTCCCCTGAAGCTGGCTGCACTGGAAAAACCTAGCGGAATCCAGTCGTCATCGCCGATTCCATTCAGGCGATTTCCGGTGACGAGAGCCACACCCGTCTTGATGGGAAAGGACTGACGGAAGCTCTTCACGAATGCCGGCTGCAGACCGATCTTGCGGAGCCGCGCCTCGATGAAGTCGGCAGCCTTGCCCTGGCCCGCAGTTCCGACGCCGCGACCTTCCATAGCGTCGCTGGCCAGGACATTGATGTCTTCCTGAAACCGCCGGGCCCCCTTTGCCCCCTCGGATGGCGCGTCGCCGCGAAGAAAAGGACAAGCAATAACACCAAAGAGAATCGAGAGAGCGATGAACCGAGACTTCAAGGAAACCTCCGCACGGCCTTGGGAATCGAGGGATGGTAGCAGATGGGTTGGGGCAGTAAGGAGAAGCGAGCTTGTTTCATACACTCCTCAGACGATCGAGGTTCGTGGAGCGATACAATCGAGCAATGGACCAATCGGCGCCAGCTACCGTGCACCAGCAGTGGATCGAAGAGTTCGAAGCAGCGGCGCGCCGTCCGTTGGCACAGCGCGTTAAGTACGCCTTCATCCGAACCTACAAGCCAGTCCTCGACGATGCTCCGTTTCGCGCATTCGAAACGATGGCCGACTACCGCGCCTGGTGCGAGGCCAATCTTCCGGAGTGGCTCGGATTCGGAAGATAGATGGCCGCGGCGTTCGAATACCGGCAGGCCGAAGAGATCCGTGACGTCTTCGCCCGTCACGACATCCGCTATCTGTTCATCGGCAAGTCCGGCGCAATTCTCCTCGGCTTTCCCGATACAACGCAGGATGCGGATCTGTTCCTCGACAAGTCGCAGGAGAATTGTTCGGCCCTGGTCGTTGCGCTGCGTGATCTCGGATTTGCCCTCACCGATGATCAAGCGTCAGAGATCCTGAGCGGGAAGGATTTCGTGCAACTAAAGAACGGTCCTTTCGATCTCGACCTGGTCTTTGCTCCGGATGGAATCGAGCGATTCGACGACGCCTGGGCGCGCCGTGTCGAGGTGGAACACTTCCCGGTCTGTCACCCCGACGACATCATCGCCAGCAAGGTGGCTGCGAACCGGGCCAAGGACCGCGAGTCGTTACCGCGCTTGCGCGCTTTCCGCGACTACTGGAAGAGCCAACACTGATCTCGATCATCTGCTCCGTCCCAACGCCTCTGGCCTCGGTTCCGTTCCCTATACTTACCGCATGATGCCCGAGCCGCCGAACGTTTCGTATCGGGATTCATCGCCGGCGCAATGAGCTCACAAAAGTTGACGATGTCGCGATTCAGCCAATGGACTTTGCTCGTCCTCCGGAAATGCAAGGTGGAGATCATTCCGCTGGTCGTGATGATCGCCTTCTTCGCCGTCGTCTTTCGAAAGGCACTCTTCGGCGGGCGGTTCCTGCTCGTCGGCGATCCTCTCAGACAGCTGTATCCCCTGCGCATGGTTGCCTGGGAGGTGATCCGAAACGGCGCGCTGCCACTCTGGACCCCCTACATTTTGTCCGGCTACCCGATGTTCTCCATGATCATGCTTGGCATCGGCTATCCGGTCACCTGGGGCTATCTCTTCCTACCCGGCCCGTGGGCCGAGCAGATCTACATCCTCGCGCCCTACTTCCTGGCGCCGATCTTCACCTACGCGTTCTTACGAGAGTTGGGGCGAAGCCCTCTGGCCTCGGTCCTCGGCGGACTCGTCTTCGGATACAGCGGGTTCCTCTTCAGTCCAATCGGCCTGACCGGTGTTCATGCCAACTCGGCACTATGGATGCCGCTCGTCCTTCTCGGTATCGCCCGTGCGCGACGAGGATCTTTCCTTCCGCCTTTGCTCCTGTCGACCTTCGCGTACACGATGTCCATTCTCGCCGGTAGCGGTCAGATGTTTCTTTACGCCGGGTCGCTCGCAGTTGCCTATGGAGCGTTTCTGACACTCTTCCCACCCGATGACTATGGATCCGCAGCGAAGCCACGCTTTCGATGGCAGCCGCTGGCCATCGCCACCGGATCGATCCTTCTGTCGATCGGATTGACCGCATTCCAGATTCTGGAGACATGGACGGCCACAAGCCTCAGCGTTCGCCGCGCCTATCCAGCCGAACGCTTCAGCGAGGGAAGTTTCCCTCCGATGTTCGCCTGGCACTCACTGCTTCAACCGCTCGGCAATTACTGGGACTCGGCGACCTACGTACCGCTCCTGGCCGCCGGACTGGCAATCATCGCCGTCATGGCAGCGGTTCGGCACCCTCGCCAGTGGCCGCAGATCTTTTTCTGGCTCGTCGCGGCCATCGTTGCCTGGTTGCTCATCCTCGGCAACCACACCCCGCTCTTCAGACTCTATAGGCTGCTCCCGTTCGTGAGCCGGTTCCGCTACCCATCACGTCACACCCTGGAGTGGACGTTCGCGATCGGCGTTCTAGCAGCCTTCGGGTGGGACGCCGCGGAGTGCAGGGTCCGCAAACTCCCACATGACGGCGCCCGATGGCCGACCATCCTCATCGGAACTGCCTCGGTATTGCTGGCGGGGTTCTTCACTCTCGGCTGGGGCCGGCTGATTGTCCAGAGCGGCCTTGACCAGATCAGCGATCTCAATAATGCGATCACACAGCTGAATGGGCCCTATCTCGGATGGAAAACCGGCTTCACACTCTCGATCATTCTCGCGCTGGGACTCTTCTGCCGCCTTCCGGAGGGCTCGTTACGCACGGCGCTTCTCGCCACAACAATCGGCCTCGCTTGCATCGTCGAGCCCTTCCTATGGATGGTGCGCCCGATCGCTGAGCCGTGGAGTGTCACAGCCGAGCAGTTCAGCTCCTTCGGCGAGGCCACTCGGATTCTGCAGAAGCAACTCGGTCCGTACGAACGCAACTACTCAGGTGCCCACCCTTATGCAGTTCCCTCGGTGCCGGTGCGCGACCTCGATGCCGTCAACTGGACCGCTCTTGCGGGAATTCAGGATGCCAATGGATACGAATCGCTGATCCTGGAGCGCTATAGCTGGGCACTGCGCGGGAATATCGATGCCGAGCCGTTCGTGAGCCCGAACCCCGAGCTGCTCGATCCGAGCTCACGAGTCCTCGACCTGCTCAACGTCCGATTCGTTACCTCCTATGCCGATTTCTCCGCCGTACCCCCCGCGGCCCGGATCGAGAAGGCGGGGATCTCCTTCTCTTCCTCCGATCTGGCCGTCGATCTCCCGCGCTTCGTCGCGTTCAGCCTCCACGCCTCGGGGCTCGAGGCCGACACACTCGCGCTCGTCACCACAATGGCGAACTCGGGCCTGGTTGCGCAGGGGGAACCGGTGGCCAGGCTCACCATTCACGGAGTCGACGGTCATCTCATCGAGCGATATCTGCGGGCTGGAATCGATACTTCGGAGTGGGCTCATGACCGTGCGGATGTGAAAGCGACGGTCCGCCACGCGCGCGCGCCGATCTTCGACAGTGCCCCAGGCGATCCGCAAGGGAGCTTTGAGTCCCATCGGTTTCTCGCTCGCGTCAATCTCGGCGAGCGCCTGCGCGTCGATCGCGTCGACATCGTCAACATCGCCTCGACCGCCTCGGTGGGCCTGTGGAAGGCCGCGCTCCATGATTCGGTGACACAGCGATCGCGACCGCTTCCTGAACCGTCATCCACGAAGTGGAAAACGGTTCACGAAAAAAACGGGGTCACAATCCTTGAAAACCTGCGGGTTCTTCCGCGCGCCTGGCTGGTGACGAAGGTCGAAGCGCTCGACAAAGCGGAGATCCTCCGCCGCATTCGCGGAAGCGGCAACGCCGCGTTCGATCCACAGAGCAGTGCGCTCGTCGAATTGAATCCACGGGAGGTGCCTCCCCTTTCGGGCGAACCGCTGCCCGCAGATTCCTCGGTGCGTATCGTAAAGTACGAGCCGAATCGCATTGTTCTCAAGGCCAGCAGCCGGCAACCCACGATGCTCGTCGTCAGCGAGATCCACTACCCGGGCTGGATCGCCACGGTGGACGGCGCCGAGACGCCGATTCATCAGACCGACTATCTCTTGCGCGGCGTCTTTCTTCCGGCGGGAACACACACGGTGGAGATGGCCTGCACGGCTCCCGGCGCGAGGAAGGGCGCGGGAATCTCGCTCGTTACGATGCTTCTGCTTCTCGCCATGACCGGAAGAGCGATCAGGACCAGACTTCTTCATAAGGTCGCTCCAGGCCATTAACATCGGACCGGACACGAGAAGCATCACCAGGGGCATGAAAATCACGGACGTTTCATGAACGTCCCTGTCACGAAAGGAACAGCGCATCACCCACTCTGATGTTACCTGTGCGGACAACGGTGGCATAAACCCCGGCACGATTCTGATTGAGCCGCACGGCGGCCTTCAGCAGTCCCGCCTCTGCCGCCGCTGTCTCGGGATCCAGATTGATCATGACGCAACGGATGTCAGGCATCGACACGACGACGGCCGGCCCATCGGAAGCATCGCCGAAACGAATCGTCCTTCCGATCCACTCCTCTTCGAAAAAAGCCGCACCGCC
>DASZZV010000358.1:0-12076 GCA_035544835.1 Thermoanaerobaculia bacterium | reverse complement strand
GAGCCGCTGCCTGAGGAGACGCTGCCGCCACTCGAAGCGGAAGAACCACTCTTCGACCTGGATGGCGCGCTCAGTGAGGAGCCGGCCGATCTGTCCTTCGAAGAGGAAGCCGCCCCCGAGACTGCTCCCGCGATCGAGGAGATCGGTGAGATCGACTTTTACCTCGAGCAGGACCTTCTACAGGAGGCTGAGCTCAAGCTGGACTCGCTGCTGGTGATCTTTCCGACCGATCCCGACCTGCTTCAGAGACAAGCGACGCTAACCCAACGGCTGAGGGCCAAAGCGACCCCTCCACCTCCGGCGGCTCCGGCCGCGCCAGCAGTGCCGCCGCCAATGGCCTTCTCGGCTGCTGACATCGAGAACGAGCTGATGTCGGCAATCCCGGACGACGATGACGATATCGAGGTGATGGCCCGTCCCGTCGCCGCGGCCCTTTCACGCGCTGCCGCGCCGAAGATCGACGAGGGAAATCTCTTCGCTGACGAAGATGATTTCTTCGACCTTGCCGCGGAGCTGGAAGACGAGTTGGCGGAAGAAGCCGACGATTCGATCTCGCTCTCCGAGGAGGAGCAGTCGCTCGAAGAGATCTTCCGCGAATTCAAGAAAGGAGTTGAGTCGCAACTCGACAGCGAAGACTACGACACCCATTACAACCTTGGCATTGCCTACAAGGAAATGGGCCTGATCGACGAAGCCATTGGTGAGTTTCAACTCGCCGCCAAGGATCCTAAACGCGCCATCGAGTGCTGTTCCATGCTCGGTCTTTGCTTCCTGGAAAAAGGAATGCCGCAGCTGGCTATCAAGTGGTATCGCAAGGGCCTGGACGTCGATGATATCTCCGAGGACGAACATCTCGGGATGCTCTACGACCTCGGGAGCGCCTACATGGAAGTCGGCGATATCGAGAATGCCCACAAGGCGTTCATCGAGGTGTACGGCCTGAACACGAACTACCGCGACATCGTCACGAAGATGAAGTCGCTCGAAGACGTCAAGAGCTAGATGTCAGATGTCAGATGTCAGATGACGGATTGTCATCCTGAGCCGCCGCGGCGAAGGATCTTTGGTGACATCACCAAGGCGTACGTTGACGACCTCGCGCGTGTCACCAAAGATCCTTCGGTCGCACTCACTTTTCTTCTCGTCCTGTGTTTCGCGCGTGCTCCCTCAGGATGACAACGCCTCTGACATCTGACATCCGCCTGTCCCCATGACTTTCCCCGAGCTTCTACTGCTGCTCTTCGGCGGCTTCGGTGCCGGCCTGATCGGATCGATCTTTGGTCTGGGAGGAGGCATTCTCATCGTGCCGCTGCTGGCCATCGTGCTGCGCGTGCCGATGCATCAGGCAGTAGCGACATCGCTTCTGTGCGTCATTGCCACGTCGAGCGCCGCGGCCTCGCGCAACGTACGCCGTGGCGTCGCCAACGTGCGATTGGGAATGACCCTGGAAATCGCAACCGTCATTGGAGCGATGATCGGGGGGGCGGTCGCCGGGAACATCTCGGCAAACATGCTGATGATGATTTTTGGTTGCGCCATGATTCTGATGTCCATTCCGATGGCGCGGGGCGTTGCGGACGAGCCCGAGGAAATCGCCACGGCCGACGAACTCGTCGAGGAAACGTTCACCGATTCACTGAATGGCAGTTACTTTGATGCCGCGGAGCAGAGTGTCGTCACGTATCGCGTTCGGCGACTGCCGCTCGCTCTGTCCATCTCTTCGATCGCAGGCCTGCTGAGCGGATTGCTGGGCGTTGGTGGTGGAATCATCAAGGTGCCGGCTCTTACGCTGCTTTGCGACGTGCCGATGAAGGCGGCCGCGGCGACGTCGAACTTCATGATCGGTGTCACGGCCGTGGCGAGCGCGGTGATCTACTATGGCCGCGGAGATGTCTCGCCACTGATCAGCGCAGCTTCGGTCCTGGGGGTCTTCGCCGGGTCGCGTACCGGATCGGTGCTGGCGGGAAGAATCAAAAGCGCGAGTCTTCGGAAGGGTTTCTCGATGGTCATGGTCGTAATTGCAATACAGCTCATTTTGAAGGCCAATGGAATCTTCTACCGATAGTCAGCTGGCCAGGAATGCCTCGGTTGTGCTTTTCGGCGGAGTTGCGCTTTCGTGCATTCTCCTGATTGCCGGACTGGCGCGTTACGCAATGCACCCGGACCCCATCGGATCGCTGCAGCCTATGCAGATGAGGCGTCTAGGCGACGGGCTGGCCGCCGGAAACCCGGTGGCGCTGATTCACCTCGGATTGCTCGTTCTCATGATCACGCCCATCGCTCGTATCGTAATCCTGCTGATTGAGTTCATTCGCGAGCGCAGGTTTGCTTTTGCGGCGATTTCATTCGGTGTACTCTTGCTCATATCGCTCGGAATCGTTCTGGGTCTTGGTTCGTAAGATGGAGGCGTGATGAACCGTGCAGCAGAGACGTTGCTTCGTTTCGTGAACCTGACTGCGTCAGGTCTGCTGGCCGGCTCTCTTGGATTTGGCGAGGCGATTCTGACACCCGGCTCACGGGAAGAACGCACCAGGCGGCTGGAAGAAAAGTCGTCGAATGAGAACGCGTACTTCAATGCCATCGGTCCGATTGCGCTGGCCACGTCGGTGACGCTGGCCGTCGCCTCGAGGGGGCGTGCTTCAACCCGTAAAGTTCTCGACGTCGCCTCGGCGCTTGGCCTGGCGGGTGTGCTGGCCACTACGACCCTGGTTACGGTCCCCCTCAACAAGAAGATCGAAGTGACGGCGCCAGTGGACTATCCGGATGGTGGCTCGCGCACACTCATCCGCAATTTCGGCCGCGCCCACGCCATTCGAACGGTGCTCGGCATCAGTGCTTTTGTCTGCGCGGTGGCGTCGTCGTCGCTGTCCACCCAGCGCTCGCGGTAGGCAAGTTGGCTGTTTCCGGACTGTGGCGAAGATGCCTTTTGTGTGGCACAGGCACTCTTGCCTGTGTGCCACGGCGTCGAGCCGTGGCGTTCCTGTAAATGATCTACAGAGAAGTCGGCCTCGACGGCCGACACACAGGCAAGAGTGCCTGTGCCACACAAGAAACAACGAGGCCTGCTGTTACGCGAAGTGATCGTAGCCCCTAACTTCCAGCGGCTCTTCCTTCTCATCGCGCACGATCGTAAGCTCGGACCCTTTCACGATGGTTCCGATCTGATACACGGGCCGGCTGAGCCGCTGACTGAGCTCTGACTCACGCAGCGGAGATGTGAAGAGCAACGAGTATTCTTCTCCTCCGTGAAGGACAACCTCGTCGACACTGATTCCGATCGGCCGGGCCAGTTGCGGCAGGTCAGGGAACACCGGAAGGCGATCCCACTGAATGCGAGCGCCGCATCGCGAGGCCCGACACAAGTGCTGCAGATCAGTAGAGAGCCCATCGGAGACGTCGATGCATGATGAGGCGAGACCAGCGGTAGCGAGCTTTCGGCCGAGTGCGACTTCTGCCTCAGGCGAAACATGCCGCCGAAGCACAGAGGCGGCGAACTCACGCTGCGTGTAACTCAAGGCATAACCCGAGGGACTGACCGCATTCCCTTCAGCCGTAACCTTCCAGCCCGACTGTGTGAGATGAAGCCCGGTCGCGCTTGCGCCCAGCGGGCGACTCACGTAGAGGCGATCGCCAGCTTGCGCGCCGCTCCGGAGCAGTGGCCTGGCGCCATCCATTGCACCGATGGCGGTGATTGAGATGATGAGACAGGGGCCGGACGAGAGATCGCCACCGATCAGCTTGACTTCATACTTCGAAGCAGCGTCGCGCAAACCGTAAAGCAGGGGATCGATTGACGCCGCAGAGTCAGGCGGCATGGCCAGGGTGAGGAGAAAGTTTTTCGGAATGGCGCCCATGGCCGCGAGATCAGAAATATTGGCGGTCAGCGCCTTCGCGCCGATGAAGCCCATCGGGATATCGAGGGTGAAATCGATCCCTTCGAGCAGCATGTCGGTCGTAATGACAATCTCGCCGCGAGCCTCGACAATTGCCGCGTCGTCGCCGATTCCAATCCCCTCTTTGAAGGAAGGGAAGAGGCGTTGAATGCGCGTGATCAGCGCTTCTTCTGTTTGTCCCATTTCCGGGCCGCGGTCGTGGCGAAGGGTGGAGTCTGCACCGGGATGAGCGGTAGCAGGGGTCGCTCGAATTTGTCGCCGGGATACGTCACCGCCTCGAGAAAGAGTCCCGATGGCGGCGCTGTCGGGCGGAACGGCTGGTCTGGACTGTTGATCATCTCGCCGAAGCGCTCAGGCGAGATATTGCCGCGACCGACTTCGACGAGGGCCGCGATCAACTTACGAACCATCTTCCAGAGAAAATGCGATGCGCTGACTCGGATCAGAATCAGGTCCCCTGACTCCCCCACGTCGACCGCTTCGACCAGTACGTCGGTCGACTCGGCCGTGCCGCGTTGATCGCTGAAGGAGGCAAAGTCGTGCATTCCGGGAATGAACCTGGAGGCGGCAACCATCGACTGCACGTTCAGGCTGTCCTTGATCCACCAGACGAAAGCTTTCCCGAAGGCGGTGCGCCGGCGCGAGATCTGATACATGTAAATGCGCGACTGCGCATCGTGTCGGGCGTGGAATCCTTCCGGGGCGGCTTGAACGTCGAGCACGTGAATGTCGTGCGGAAGCAGATCGTTCATCTGGCGGGCCAGCTCCCGCGGATTGGCAGCCTTGCGAATGCGCAGGTGAGCGACCTGGGCCGCGGCGTGAACTCCGGCATCCGTTCGGCCGGCGCCCCCTACATCGGCTTCGTGAAAGAGCTGTTTGGCGACACTGATCAGATACCCCTGGATGGTCTTGCCCGTGTTCGACTGGGTCTGCCAGCCGGAGTAGCGACCGCCGTCGTATTCGATGGTGAGTTTGAAGGTGGGCATTTCGGAATCGATTGCGAGCCTGCCAGAATGCAGTTCGCGAAAGCATGAAGAATGAATGGCGGGAAAGCAACGACTGAATGAAACCACTTTTCTATGACGTCATCGGCAGCGAGTTCACCGTAGTCTGGGACGATCAGCACGAGAGCTACTATGCGCTCGAGCAGCTCCGGCGGGCCTGTCCCTGCGCCAGTTGCAGCGGCGAGCCCGACCTCTTCGGTCGCGTCGCTCGTGGTCCCGAGCAGCGCTACACCCCTCGTTCCTTCGAGCTCTCGGGTGTGGAACCGATCGGCAATTACGGGCTTCAAATGAACTGGGCCGATGGGCATATTTACGGGATCTGGACCTTTGACGGTCTCCGAAATAGTTGTCCCTGCGCCACTTGCAGGCCGGCCTGATTTTTCCGTCGTTATTTGGAAATATGGTCGTCTAGTCACGCGTTTTCAGATACGTTCCAAACCCTCCAATCATGCGAAAACAAATCAGGGCGTATAGGGAGAAGTCTGCTCAAAAAAAGGTCGCTGATTCCCAGCGCCGGAGCTGCTTTCTCACACGACAATCTGGTCTTTTCAGAGTGCCCGTAGCTACGCCCACGTCCGGCGCTCGCCCAACCCACAAACACACAATCTAAGGGGAAATCAATGGTCCAGAAATGGGTGTATAGGGTGACGTGTATCTGCTTGATGGCCATGGCGTCGGTTCAGTCCGCCAGGGCGACCTCGATCGTGTTGCCAACCGACGATCAGCTCATCACCAAATCGCCGGTCGTAATCGAGGGAATCGTCCTCGATTCGAAGCCTGTCCGGCGTGGCAGTGGAATCTGGACAGAGACCACCATCTCGGTTCAGCGCCAGCTGAAGGGCAAGCCGGTCGGCTCTACGGTTACCGTGCGTGAGGTGGGCGGCCAGATCGGCGACGATATTACCGTTCTCTTCGGTGCACCGAAATTCACGGCCGGTGAAAAGGTCCTTACCTTCCTCACTCCGACCAGACGGGGCGACTATCAGACCACAGACCTTTTTGTCGGCAAATTCAACAGTGAGACCACGCGGTCCGGCCGTCGCGTCTGGTTACGAGACAACAGCGCGGAGAACACGACGCTTCTGGATTCGAACTTCCATCCCATCCGCGTCAAGAACGTGCTGCGCGACGCCGGCGCCTTCGACCGCTACATCAGAGTCCGCGCTGCAGGTGAGAAGGGCGACCGTCGCTATGGCATCGACCGAGACGAGGCTGACAAGTCTCCCGAGGATGGGCTGGTGGTGGTCTCGCAGCCTTTCACCATGATCTCCGAGCCGACCATCTATCGCTGGAAGGCATTCGACACCGGGGGCTCTGCGGCCTGGTACAGCAAGGGTACACAGCCCGGTTATTCCGGTGGTGGCGTCAACGAGCTGCAGACGGCCATGAACGCATGGACCGGTTACAGTCAGGCCAACATCCATTACACCTACGCCGGCGTGAGCAGTGTCGCCCCCGGGGGCCTGACCGCGCGAAACAACGTGAATGAAGTTCTCCTCAATGATCCGCTCAGTGAGATCGCCGGCTCGTGGAATCCATCCACCGGTGGCGTTGTCGGGCAGGGCGGATTCAATGGTGTGGCCTCCGGCGGCTCGTGGACCTCACCCTTCGCGGCCGACGCAGCGCATCCGCAGAAAACGTATACCTCGTACGCCATCACGGAAGCGAACCTCACCATCCAGGACAACGTCTCTCCGCAGGCGGGCATCAGCAGCCAGACTCTCGCCGAGATCACCGCGCACGAATTCGGCCACACGCTCGGGTTCGGACACAGCAGTGAGAACCCCAGCGAGAGCGATCCCAACCTCAAGGGCGCTCTCATGTACTACATGGTCACAGGTGCCGGACCGTCGCTTCGTTCTGACGACCAGATGGCCGCGCGATGGCTCTATCCTCTGGCGGGCGGCTCGACGGTAACGACTGTTCCCTCTGCTCCGTCGGGGTTGACCGGGTCGGCCGCCAGTTCGTCGAGTGTGGCACTCGGCTGGCTCGATAACGCCTCGAATGAGACTGCCCAGTACGTTTACATGTCCAATGGCGGAGGCTTCAACCGGGTTGCGAGTCTGGGAGCGAACGTGACTTCCGCGACCATCTCCGGTTTGAGCGCCGCGACGTATCAGTTCTATGTCACGGCCGCCAATTCGGCTGGTGAATCAACAGGCTCCAACACTGTCTCAGTGACGATCAGCCCAACCGTGGCTCAGGTGCAGGCGGCTTTCGCGGTCTCGCCGTCGAGTCGCAGTGGCACGGCCGGCGTGACCACTTTCGGATTCACCGATCAGTCTATGGGGCCAGTGGCCTCGAGGAACTGGAGCTTCGGCGATGGCGCAACCTCCACCGCTGCGAACCCGAATCACCTCTATGCGAACGCGGGTAATTACACCGTTACGCTGACGGTTGCCGGAAGTGGATCCCAGTCCTCGACCCAGCAGCTCATCAGCGTTGCATCTCAGACTCCGGCAACCGTGCCGGTGAGCGCATCGTTCACGATGTCGGCCACGTCGATTCAGGCCGGCGGCTCCGTGACCTTTACCGATCAATCGAGCGGCAGCCCGACCGGCTGGCAGTGGACGTTCGGTGATGGCGGTTCGTCGACGGCGAAAAATCCGTCGCACGCCTTCGCGAATGCGGGCACCTATACGATCACGCTCGTGGCCCGCAACAGCACCACCTCCGGATCGGCCTCAGCTTCGCTTTATGTGGCTGCCGCGGCTCCCGCGTTGACGACGTTCCGCTCACTGGTCCCGGTGACGGCGCAGACCGACGGCGTCGGTGGCTCGCAGTGGCGCACCGAATTGTCGATCTTCAACGCCGGATCGGCTTATGAGTCGATTCAGCTTCTCTTCATCCCGGGCGCGGGCGGTACGATTCTAAACCGGGCTGTCTCGATCGGCCCGCGGCAGACGCTCGACTACGCCAACGCCCTGCCCGACATTTTCGGGCTGGCCAGCGGTGCCGGTGCCGTGGCCATTCAGGCGACGAACTCATCGACACCCGATCTCAAGATTTCGAGCCGCACCTTTACCAATAGCCCCGTCGGAACTTACGGGCAGTTCGTCCCCGACGTGGTCGGAGATGACATCTCCCAGACCACCTACATGACCGGTCTCGAATCCGACGCCGGCTATCGCACCAACCTGGGCCTCGTCAACAGAAGCGCTGCCAGCGTCAATGTCACGTTGACACTCCTCAATGCCAACGGCAGCACGATCGGAACCTCCAACCAGACCTTGGGCGCGAACAGCTTCCAGCAGGCGGCCCTGGGAAGTTACTTCGGGGCCGTCAACGGTGCCTCGCTGAGCAATCTGACAGTTCGTGTCGTGGCCAGCAGTGGCAACGCGGTGACGGCCTACACCTCGATCGTCGACAACCGCACTCAGGATCCGGTGTACGTCCAGGCCGCCGCTCCGAAGAGTAGCGGAGAGTTGTTCATCCCCGCAGTCGGTAGGGTTGCCGGGGCCAACGGTACGTACTGGCGCAGTGATGTCACGCTTTACAACCCCAACAGCGCCCCATTGACGCTGACGCTCGGCTTTCTGGCCTCGGGCCGCTCCAACACCCAGCCGCAGTTGCGTACCCTTGTTGTCGCTGCTGGTCGCACCGTGACTCTGACCGATCTGTTGTCGTGGATCGGGGCAGGCGACGGCACGGGTGCGCTTCAGATCACCTGGACGGGAGCAGCCAACGGTCCCATCACCACGAGTCGCACCTACACGACACGTGTCAGCGACAACGGCACCTTTGGTCAATCCATCGATGCAACGCAGAAGTTTGTCAGCAACGCCTTCGTCACCGGTCTGCGATCGGATAGCACTTACCGGACTAATGTCGGCTTCGTAAACAGCGGCTACGCGACGATCGGCGTGACGGTCACACTGGTCAATGTCTGGGGCCAGACACTCGGAACCGGTTTCGTCTCGGTGCCGGCGCGATCGCAGTCTCAGTCGTCACTGGCGTCGATCTTTCCGGGCGTGAACGTCTCCGGAATCGGCAGCCTTACCGTTCAAGCGCAGACCGACAGCGGCCCGACGATGTTTGTATACGGCTCGGTAGTCGACAACATCTCCGGCGATCCAATCTTCATCGCCGGCGAGTAAACGTTTTCAATACGTATTCAAAAGGGGCGGCAGAAATGCCGCCCTTTTTATTACCCGACGGCCACTTAGGTGCTGGTGTCACCCCGAGCAAGGGTGGGTGTGCGGGAGGGCGAGTGGCCTCGCCTGCAACGAGCGATGTAAGAGTCGTTCTCCTCGTCATTTACGAGAGCGGATTGATATTCACATCGGCCTCATTTGCGAGGACTAGGGCAGATCGACTGTTCCCTGCGGAGTCAGCGGATTGCATCGCACCACGCGCCACAGGGCTCGCGCTCCACCTCGCAGAGCTCCATATTTCTGAACCGACTCGAGCCCGTACTGCGAGCAGCTCGGCTTGAAGCGACACCGGATCACACCTCGGAGATGCGGGGAGACGTGCGCTCGATATCCCTGGATCACAGAAAGCGCCGGTCTCGTCAGAAACTGTTCCGATGGCGCCACGACGCCATCATGCGCGACGATGATGAAGACCGCGAAGAAAGCCAGGATGATCACGATCCGCAGACGGACTCTCATCCCGTTCCCTACGCCAGTGGCTCCTGCGCACTGGGGCAAACCTCGTTCAGCCGGCACTCCGAACACTTCGGTTTTCGCGCCATGCAGATCTCTCGGCCATGCAGAATCATCCGGTGAGAAAACTTCACCCACTCTTTCGGCGGGATGATTTTCATCAGATCCTGTTCGATCGATATGGCGTCTGAACGCTCAGTGAGAGCGAGGCGTCCGGCCACGCGGGTCACGTGAGTGTCGACGACGATCCCGACCGCGGTATTGAAAGCGTTCCCCAGTACGACGTTGGCAGTCTTACGCCCCACGCCCGGCAGGGCCACGAGCTCTTCCATCGTTCGTGGAACGACGCCCCCATGCTTTTCGAGGATGGCCTGCGACGCACCAACAACGGACCTGGCCTTATTGCGGAAAAAACCAGTCGAATGAATGTCGCGCTCGAGCTCCGCGAGTCTTGCTCCGGCAAAAGCTTGCGGGCCGGGATACTTTCTGAAAAGCGTTTTGGTCACTGCGTTCACTCGAACGTCGGTACTCTGGGCGGAGAGCATCGTGGCAATCAGAAGCCCGAACGGAGTCTCGAAATCGAGACTGCAGCTCGCCTTTGGATGCATCTTTTTCAACTGCAGGAGAATTTCTGCTACACGCTGTTTTCGCTGGGTCATAGTGGGGGTCTAAGTCTACGGCATGAACGATGAGCATGGGTTTGGGCTTAGACTTCGTGTCTCCAGGAGATCGGTATGACCGTCACCGACGTGAAAATCAGTGGACCTCGAACCGTCGTCGCCCCTCGAGGGCTCGAGCTGAGCTGCCGAGGATGGGCGCAGGAAGCGGCGCTGCGAATGCTGATGAACAACCTCGATCCGGAGGTCGCGGAGCGGCCCCAGGATCTGATCGTCTACGGCGGGAGTGGAAAAGCGGCGCGGAACTGGGAGTGTTTCGACGCCATCGTGGCCACTCTCAAGAGACTTGGAAACGATGAAACACTTCTCATTCAATCCGGTAAGCCGGTCGGCGTCTTCCGGACCCATGAACGAGCACCGCGAGTTCTCATTGCCAACTCCAACCTGGTTCCCCACTGGGCGACCTGGGACGAGTTCCGGCGCCTCGAGGCACTCGGGCTGACGATGTACGGACAGATGACTGCCGGTTCGTGGATCTACATCGGCACGCAGGGCATTCTCCAGGGAACGTTCGAATGCTTCGCCGCAATCGCTAAAAAACATTTTGCCGACTCCCTCAAGGGGAAGCTGGTCGTAACTGCCGGTCTGGGCGGCATGGGAGGCGCCCAACCGCTGGCCGCAACGATGAACGACGCCACCTGCCTGGTGGCAGAAGTCGATCCTACCCGAATTCAGCGACGTCTGGACAAGCGCTATCTCGACGAGCGCGCCGCTTCGCTGGATGCTGGAATCGAACGTGCGCTCAAGGCACGCGATCGGGGTGAGGCCATCTCCGTAGCAGTGGAAGCCAACGCCGTGGATCTCCTTCAGGAGCTCATCAACCGAAGCATCGTTCCCGACATCGTCACCGATCAGACCTCCGCTCACGACGAGCTCAACGGATATGTACCGGGGAACCTCACGCTGGCCGAAGCAATGCAGCTCCGTCTCAACCAACCCTCGCAATACATCGAACGATCTTACGAGACCATGGCCCGCCACATGAGGGCCATGATCGAGCTGCAGCGCCGCGGCTCGGTGACTTTCGACTACGGCAACAACCTTCGCGGCCAGGCTCTCAAGGCCGGCGTCAAAAACGCCTTCGCCGTCGAGGGATTCGTACCTCTCTTCATCAGACCACTCTTCTGCGAAGGGAAAGGGCCGTTCCGATGGGCGGCGTTGTCGGGCGACCCGGCCGATATCGCGACCACCGACGAAGCATTGCTGGCTGCCTTCCCGGACGACAAGCCGCTGCATCGCTGGATCCGCATGGCCCAGAAGAGAGTCGAGTTCCAGGGCTTGCCGGCCCGCATCTGCTGGCTTGGTTATGGCGAGAGAGCCAAAGCGGGCAAGATCTTCAACGATCTGGTTGCCTCCGGTGCCGTCTCAGCACCGATCGTGATCGGCAGAGATCATCTCGACGCAGGCTCCGTCGCCTCACCGAATCGCGAGACGGAGGGAATGAGAGACGGCTCCGATGCCATCGCCGACTGGCCGATTCTCAACGCTCTGTTGAACACAGCAGCGGGCGCGACGTGGGTGTCGGTGCATCACGGCGGCGGTGTTGGTATTGGTTATTCTCTGCACTCGGGAATGGTCGTCGTAGCCGACGGTACAGCCGACGCAGCCGATCGCCTGGAGCGCGTGCTCACCACCGATCCGGGGACGGGCGTGATGCGTCACGCCGACGCCGGCTACGACATCGCACTCGACGTGGCGCGCGAACGAGGTGTGGATATACCGATGGCGAAATGATGAGCGAAGTATCTAGCGACTTTGTGTCATCCCGAGCGATTGACCGCGGAGCGCGGCGTCTGAGTGAAAGAAACCAGGGTGTCATCCCGAGCGTCGAGCGAGGGATCTGGGAGGGGGCCTTGCGGTGTGGAGTCTTGGAGCTCTCTTACGATTGTGCGAGG
>DASZZV010000357.1:0-25144 GCA_035544835.1 Thermoanaerobaculia bacterium | reverse complement strand
CATCGTGGTGCTCGCAAACATTTTCGATTGCCAAGGGTCTAAGGCCCCCGCCCAGATCCCTCGCTGCGGCTCGGGATGACACCCACTCAGTTTCTTTTCTCAGTGGCAGCGCGCACGCTGTCCCCGGCTCAGGATGACAAGACTGTTCATTTCTGCTTCAACAAACGTTCCGCCGTCGTTCCCCGGCTCGGGAGGACGCATCATTGCGCACGATGAAAGACGATGTTTCCGCCGGAGGCACGCACTCTCAGGGCTGGACCGCCGCCATTCAGTTTCGCGTCGAGGGACGAGGAATCGACAGAGCCCTGGACCGCCACCGGCATCTCGGTGGATACGCGTCCACCGGACGTGTCAGCGTCCAGATTGAGGTGAATACCCTCGTTGAGGTAGACCGAGACATTGCCGCCCGAAGTTGACAGCGACGAATTGCTGTTCGGCTGCCGGGTGATCCGCGCCGAGATCGAGCCTCCCGAGGTGTTGGCGTCGACAGCACCGGCAATCTGATTCAACGTAATCGTGCCGCCGGAGGTTTTCGCCACGAGCGAGCCGTCGGCCTGTTCAATCTTGATATTTCCGCCCGACGTGCGAGCCTCGATTGGTCCGAAGGCATGACCGACGCTGAGGTCCCCGCCCGACGACTTCACGGTGATATTTCGTCCGGAGTTGACGACCACATCCCCACCGGACGTCCCAGCGTCGACGGTTCCGTCGATCCGGCCGATTTTCAGGTCACCACCCGACGTCTTGATGGTGACGTTGCCGGCCAGGTCGGCCACCGAGACATCGCCGCCCGATGTGTTCACATCGACGTCATAACGCGACGGGACAGTGATCACGAACCGGACATTCAGCCTGGCGTTGTCGAAGAGATGGAAGAAGCTCTGATCCTCATAGTCGCCCCGAACCTCGATGTCGTTCCCTTTCTGCTCGAATTTGAGGTGAAACTTCGAGAAGAGCTTCTCGGCATCTTTCGCATCAGCCAGGCGCGCTTCGCGGAACACCTGCACGGAGACGGAATTAGACGGAGAAGTTCGCACCTCGACATCACCGAGATCGGTGTCGACGATCAGCTTTCCCCCCGCCGCTACGCTGAAGTTCTTCTGGATGTTGCTGGAAATCGCCGCTGCTGCGGGAAAGGCGGCCGCGGCCACCGTGGCCATCGCGATCAGGCGCGTGCAAATTGCTCGTTTCATAAAACCTCCCGGAGTTACAAACCTTGAATTACGAGTGCTGGAGTGGAAAGTTTCTGCGGATTGGCAGCCGTCCGCGATAATCGCCACCGCATGGAATTGACCGCGGCTGCGCAGGCCGCCAACCCGACCGACATCTCTCAGCGGTACGTCGAGCGCGTTCGAGCGCTCAACGTCGAGCTGGCAGCTCTGAATTCACGCAGTACGCTGATCTCCCGCCTGCGTCTCTTCTGCGTCGCCACCGCCGTGATACTGGCCTTCCCGGCCTTCGTGTACGGCGTTCTCAACGGCTGGTGGGTCGCGCTGCCCCTGGCCGCCTTCATCGCTTTGGCGATCACGCACGAAAGGGTGATCCGGCGCTCCACCCATCTGGAGCTGCGCAGGAAATTCAATGAACGCGGACTGGAAAGGGTCACCGGTATGTGGATGGGACGCGGAAGCGACGGCGCGAGATTCCTCGATCCTTCGCACCCCTACGCCGCAGACCTCGACATTTTCGGCACCGGATCCCTCTTTCAGCTCCTCTCCAGCGCCCGGACGGCGGCCGGCGAGGACAAGCTTGCCGGATGGCTCGCCGCACCAGCCTCCATAGGGGAGATCCCGCCTCGACAGAACGCCGTTCGCGAGCTGACGGCGCAGCTCGACCTCCGCGAGGAGCTAGCGACGATTGCTGAAGAAACGGCCGCCGCGATCTCGCCGGAGGAGCTGGTTACCTGGTCAAGAGCGCCGAAGGCCGAGTTCGCACCGTGGGAGCGGCTGGTTGCTTCTGCACTTTCAATCGTTGCACTCCCACTGTTCCTTCTGTCGCTGCCCGGCGTGCTCTCATCCATCGCACGCGTCATTGAGCCACGCTTTCCAACACTCACTCCGGACAATCCCCTCCTTCGTCTCGTCCCTATGCTCTTTCTCCTCATCGCACTGGCGGAGCTGGGATTCACGAAATACCTCGGGCGGCGCACCGCGCCTCAGATGGAAGGCATATCCAGGGCGGCCGACGATCTGACGATCATGGCTGGAGTCCTGGATCTCATCTCGGCGCAGACCTTCGACGCGCCCCTTCTTCAAGCGCTGCACGACTCTCTTCAACACGACGGAGAAAACGCCTCGGCGCGCGTGCGACGCCTGGCCAGACTTCTCGAACTTGTGGATGCAGCCCGCAACCAGTTTTTCGCGCCCTTTGCGGCTCTCCTGCTCTGGCGCACCCACATTTCTTTCCGGGTCGCCCGATGGCGAGCCGCGAATGGGCCCGATGTCGAGAAATGGCTGGAGACAATCGGAACCTTCGAGGCCCTTTCCTCAATCTCATCATTCGCCTGGGAGAATCCCGGCCACGTCTTCCCAACCGTCGAGGAGACAGCCCCTCACTTTTCGGCGACGCGCATGACGCACCCATTGATGAAACAAACGGAACGGGTTGCCAACGATGCTTCGCTGAGCACGAAAGTTCCGCTGTTACTCGTCAGCGGGTCCAACATGTCGGGTAAGAGCACGTATCTGCGCTCGATCGGCACGAACACCGTGCTGGCATTAGCGGGAAGTCCCGTAGCAGCTTCCTCGATGTCGCTTTCGCCCCTTCGAGTTGGAGCCTCCCTCCGCATCGCAGACTCTCTTCAGGCTGGCGTGTCCCATTTCTACGCTGAGGTGCAGAAGGTCAAACAGATCGTCGACCTGACGCGACAAGGGCCGGGCACGCTTTTCCTCCTCGATGAGATCTTTCATGGAACAAATTCCCATGACCGTCGCATCGGCGCAGAGGCTGTGATCCGCTCGCTTCTGGCAGCAGGTGCGATTGGTCTGGTCACTACTCATGACCTGGCCCTGGCGAGCATCGCCGAGGGCAGTGGGCGAAACGTCCATTTCGAGGACACGATCGTGGATGGGAGAATGACTTTTGATTTCAAGCTGCGTGAAGGAGTTGTCGAGAAGAGCAACGCGCTGGCACTCATGCGCGCGGTCGGTCTCGACGTCTGATGCGACTGCCAGCCATCTCCCTGTTCTTTCTTCTGCTCTCGGCGACGACTCTCTTCGCCGAGAGCACCGTGACGGTGCTGCATTTCTCAGATTACCACTCTCACGCCGTCCCCTTTTTTGAGTCGGGAGAGCTCGTCGGCGGGCTGCCGCGACTGATCGGTTTCCTGAAGCCGCTGGCGAGGCGCAAGGACACGCTCATCTTTTCGGGCGGCGACATGATGAACGCCGGCTCTCCCTCCTGGTCCGATAAGTATCAATGTGCAGACTGGCCTCTTCTGAACGGAATCGTCGACGCCATGGCCTTTGGAAATCACGACGCCGACTACGGGCCGGAGGTATTCGAGCGCTGCCGTAAAAGCGCCCGTTTCCCGATTCTCGGTGCGAACGTGATCCGGTCCGATGGTTCGCCCCTGTTCGCCGCCAATCGAAAGAACTACCTCGTTTTCAGAAGAAAAAATATCCGCATCGGCGTCTTTGCGATCGCGGGAGACGACTTCGAGAAGCTGGTGTCGCCATCACACCGCCCCGCCGCTGAGGCGCGCTTCACGGCCTCTGCTTCGGCCGCCAGAGAAGTCGTGGAGGCGTTGAAGAGCAAAGAGAGAGTGAACTGCATCATCCTGATCGGGCACGAGCACACCGAGGATGACATCCGGCTGGCGCGGGAGGTTCCAGGGATCGATCTGATTCTCGGCACGCACTCGCATCGAAAGCAGGATCTGGAGGTGGTGCCGGGAACGCACACGTACATGATTTCCCCCTTTCAATACTTGAACTATGTGAGCCGGGTGGAAATGCACTTCTCGGCGGGCCGGCTCGCTTCCATCGATGGCCGGTTGGTGCCTATGGACCGTTCGATTCGCGAGGATCGGGCCACGCTGGCGACGGTTGCGAAAATGCAGGCTGCTCTCGAGCAGGACCTTGCTTACAGGAGTTTTTTCCTCCCCGTTGGTTCAGCCTCGACCGAGATCGCGACCAGGAACGGTGTCGAGGGAGAGTCCTTGATCGGAGACTTCGTCACCGACGTCATGCGTGATGTCACAAAAAGCGATATCGCCATCTCGGCCGCGAGCAGCTTCCGGCAAGCGCTTCCACCCGGTCCGCTTCGGCTGGAAGACCTTCGCGCTTCTCTTCCCTACGACAATAAGATCCTGATCTATCGGATGACGGGAGCGTCGGTGAAGCAGCTGATCGAGCAGAGCATCTCTCGACGCGGGAGTGACTTCTTCTCGCAGGTCTCGGGGATACGGTTCGCGATCCATGACCGGCATGCCGAAGATCTTGTCGTGTCGCGCGATGGCCAGTGGGCTCCACTTCGCGATGACGGGACGTACACGGTGGCAACTACGGACTATCAGGGAAAGATCGCCGATGGATACCGGGAAATCTTCGCTCCGTTTCCGCCGGTTGATTCCGGCGAGCGCGTTCGCAGCGCTGTCGAACGGCGAATTCGTTCCGGGTCGCCGATTACGGCAGCGCTGGACGGCAGAATTCGCTGAACGTGTCGTTCTGTCGGGCAGCTCGCTGGTTCTTGTGTGGCACAGGCACTCTTGCCTGTGGGCCGCGGCGTCGAGCCGTGGCGTTCCTGTAAATGATTCACAGAGAAGTCGGCCTCGACGGCCGACACACAGGCAAGAGTGCCTGTGCCACACAAGAACCAGCGAGACGTTCATTAGCATGCCGCAGCGAAGAATGACCCGTAGCCTTCAGCCGCGCTGCTCGCGCGCGAGCAGCTCCTTCAGAGCTTCCGCCAGCTTCTCGTAATCAGACACGTCGTTGTACAACTGCGCCGAAATCCGCAGGAGACGATGCGGCGGCCCTGGCCAGGGAACGATCGGCACCTCAATGTTGAATTCGCTCAGAAGGTCATCCTGGAGCGGATCGCCATAAAGCGAAGGCGCGGTTGCAGCGCGGCCATCAGGAAGGATCATCGCGGCCATGGAGCCGATCATCTCATCGGGTGCGGGAGGATCACATTGGAGCGCGCGGCACAGCAGGTCTCTTCCCTGAAGAGCCAGCTCACGATTACTTTTCATCACGCCGTCCCAGCCGCCCGGCAGACCCTCGAAAAACCGCAGTGCCGTTGGAACGCTCAGCCACGGTGTCGGATCGAAAGTGCCGGTCCAGTCGAACTCGAGCAGGAACCTGGAACGATCGCTGCGAGAAGAGTTAGCGCCGTGGCTGATGGCCGCCGGCCGCACAGTCGGCTGCAGATCGCTTCTCACAAAGAGAAAACCGGCGCCCTTCGGAGCACATACCCACTTATGTAGATTCCCCGTGTACCAGGCCGCTCCCAGAGTCGAGAGCTCGAGCGGCAGCATCCCGGGTGCGTGCGCTCCATCCACGAGGGTCTCGATTCCACGAGTCGCCAACTCCCTGACGATTCGCTGCAGTGGAAAGACCAGCGCCGTGGGACTCGTCACATGATCCACCAGGAGAAGTCGCGTACGTGGTGTCACCGCTGTTAGTAGCCGGTCCAGAACCTCATCGCTCGAGTGTAGAGGAAAAGGAATGTCGACTACGACCGTCTTCGCGCCGGCGGCCTCGGCCACGTAGTCCATGGCGTTCTTCGAGGCGTTGTATTCATGATTGGTCACAATCAGCTCGTCGCCGGCCCGCAGCTTCATCGAGCGGAGCACCGAGTTGATCGCATACGTGGCATTCGGAACGAAGGCGAGGTCTGCCTGGTCGCAGCCAACAAACGCTGCCAACGAAGCGCGAGCCTCGTCAAGAAGTCCTTCCAGCTCCCTCACCATGAACCGAACCGGCTCGAGCTCCAACCGTGTTCGCAGTTCAGTCTGTTTGTCCAGAACCTCGATCGGGCAGGCTCCGAAGGAGCCATGATTGAGGAACGTCACGTTCGGATCGAGTTGCCAGAGCGATTTGTATTTCGTCATTCGAGGCAGATTGTAGCCCGCACCTCTCGCATGGTTTTGATGAGGAAGCTGATACTGCTTCCTCGCAGTTGAAAATGCGGGCTCGGTTGTACTGCGGTGCAGGGTAGGGCCGCACGGCGTGCGGCCGATACCATGAGTCACAGCGGAAAACAGAGACGTTATGAATGATTCGTCGCCGAGGCCATTGTTACGCTTGTGTTTCGCGACCGAAGGTACCGGCCGCACGCCGTGCGGCCCTACGCCCTGCACCCGGGTGCTGAAACGGAGAGCAGCCTGTCCGATTCCTCGCGACGAAACCTTGTGGAGAAGTTTGGCCGTTCGGCGAGGAGCTCGAGAGCCCGCGACCCTATAATCGGCGCCGTGAACAACTCCCTCCCTGAACCGCACGCTGCATTGCGCGAGGAGCTCGTCACCTACCGTGCTGCAGACGTCGCTGAGGAGAGACACCGGCTCGATATCCTTCAACTTCTGGACGTTGGCAGCGCTAGTCTGACCCGAGCGCACTTCGCACCGGGCCACATCACCGCCAGCGCTTTCATCGTTCACCCAGCGACCCGGCGCCTTCTCCTGCATCACCACCGCCGTCTGAACAAATGGCTCCAGATGGGTGGCCATGTCGAGCCCGGTGAGACGGCAGCGCAAGCCGCTCTGCGCGAGGGCAGCGAGGAGTCGGGGCTTCGCTCTCTGCGCTTCCTTCAGAACAACGTGCTCGACCTCGACATCCACCCGATTCCCGCCGGTAAGGGAGAGCCCGACCATCACCACTTCGACGTCCGATATCTCCTCGCCACCGAGGATGTCGATTCGATCCGACCTGACCCGGCCGAGTCGATCGACCTCAGGTGGTTCGGCTTGGATGAGGCGGCGAACCTAATGGGCGAGGCAGGCTCATTGCGGGTCACCGAGAAGATACGAAGGATTCTGAAAAACTAGAGAGCGGCGGCGTGTGGTGCGCGCGCCCTGCCGGCCCGTATTGACGGTCATTCATACGGCTGTTAGCATATCCAGACATGTCAACCCGTCGCGTGACTGCGAATCTTCCGCGCGATCTCCTCGACTCCGCGATGAAAATCACAGGGAAAGGGATCACCGAAACGATCGTCGAGGGACTGGCACAGGTCCAGAGGCGCAGCTTCTATGAACGTGCCATTGGCCTTCGGGGCAAGATCAGATTGAAAATCGATCTGGAGAAGGCTCGTGGCCGGCGTCGTCATTGACACGTCCGTCTGGATCGATTTCTTCGCCGGAGCTGAAGCAGTGCTCGTTGAGGAAGCGCTGGAAAACGGCGCAGCTATACTCTCGCCAATCGTCGTTTCGGAATTGATCAGCGGGGCAACCACGCACCTACAGCGGCAGGCGATCGGTGAGCTGTTGCAGGATGCGCCGCTTCACGAGACACCGCTCGAGCACTGGATACGTGTAGGCGACCTGCGCCGCAATTTGGCACGGAAGGGCGTGTCCGTGACGATACCCGACGCCCATGTTGCCCAGTGCGCGCTCGATCGGGACGCAGTCCTTCTGACGCGCGACGCCGTCTTTACCCTGATCGCCAAACATGTCCCGTTGCGGTTCAGTTACTGACCGCGTCGCCACCGGGGCGTCGGCGCCCTCGCACGTACCGAGGATTTCATATCCGCCGAGCGGGCGAGGCGCCCGCTCCCCCCGGGCGGAGGATTTGCCGGACAGACCGGGTTGCGGGTGTTGGAGCGAACTGTTAGGTTGGAATCATGGCGAATCTCGATTCGGAAATTGCCTCGTCTGCTCGTTCACTCATGGACGACTATCGCGAGCGCTGCCTCTGGTTTCTGAGGGCCGACTATTGTCCTCAGACCGCGGCCGAGATCATTCGCGTGCTTGAGTGGAGAAAGCAGGCAGTTCGCGAATGATCTCGACGGCGTACTCCATCCTCAGATGAACGCTCAGTGCATAGGCCCGCGGCAACGAGCGCAGCGACATCTTCCCCACCGACGACGGCCGCGACGTCTCGGCCAGCCGGCGTGATGCGTCTGTCCAACCGAACGCCGTGGGACGCGCCTTCGAACCGGCTGACTCGAGCTCGGCAAGCGCGCGACACGGCGGGGCTTCCGACCATTGACCTTACTCGCTCCAATCCGACTACCGCCGGGCTGAGCTATCCACTCGAAGAGCTGTCGGCCATTCTCGGTCGCTCGGCGAGGGCGTCGTACAGTCCCGATTCGAGGGGTTTGCTGAGCGCCCGCCAGGCGATCGCCGCCGAGCTTTCGAAACGGGGATCCGATGTTTCACCCGATGATTTGATTCTCACTGCTTCGACGAGTGAGGCCTACTCGTTTCTCTTCAAGCTGCTCTGCAACCCTGGCGATTCTGTCCTCGTCCCCGTGCCCAGCTATCCCCTGCTCGAGCATCTCGCCGCGCTGGAGTCGGTCGCGATCCGCACGTTCCCGCTCACGTTTCATTCGAAGGCCGAGAACAGTCGCTGGGCGCTGGAGTCACACATCCTCGAAGAGGCTCTCGATCCAACCACGTCGAAGGCGATCGTGGCCATTCATCCCAACAATCCGACTGGAAGCTACCTGGGTACTGACGAGCTCAATATGCTCGAGAGCCTCTGCGCCGGCCGAGCGATGCCGCTCATCAGCGATGAGGTGTTCTTCGATTACCCGATTCTCGACGTTTCCCGCCGCAGCGCCGCCAGCCTCCGGAACAACCTCTCCTTCTCGCTCGGCGGTCTCTCCAAGAGCGCTGGGCTCCCCCACTGGAAGCTCGGCTGGATTCAGCTCTCCGGTCCCGAACCGTTGCGCCGCACCGCGGTTGAGGGGCTGGAGTTGATCGCCGACACCTTCCTCTCAGTTTCGTCGCCCGTTCAGGTTGCCGTGCCTGAGCTGCTGGCTCTTGCACGAGACCTCCGAGCGTCGATCTCGGCGCGCACGCGAACAAATCTAAACTCGCTGCGAGATCGATTGAGAGATGTCTCGCTCATCGAGTTACTGCCGGTCGAAGGAGGATGGTCCGCCGTCCTCAGGCTTCCCAGCATTCGAACGGATGAAGAATTAGCGCTCGCGCTGCTCGAACGCCAGGGTGTTCTCATTCAACCGGGATACTTCTTCGACTTTCCGCAGGAGGGATTCGTAGTTCTCTCTCTTCTCGGTGACGGGCATGAGCTGGCGGAAGGGGTCGCCAGAATCATCGCGCTCGTAGAAGAGCTTTGCTCCTCGGGCGCGCACGAACACGGGTAGAATCCGGCCGCCATGCCCAGGATCGCGATCATTGTCCCCTGCTACAACGAAGCTCGCCGGCTGAAGCTGGAAGCGTTTCGTCGGTACTTCGGGGGCCATGACAACGGCGTCGCATTTCTATTCGTCAACGACGGCAGCGGCGACGACACGGCCGATGTGCTTCGCTCCTTTGCCGCGGAACTGCCTGATCGCATAGAGATACTCGATCTTCAACCCAACCGCGGGAAGGCCGAAGCAGTTCGGCTTGGGTTTCTTCAGGCCTTCCAGCGTGATCCTGACCTGGTTGGCTTCTGGGATGCCGATCTTGCCGCCCCTCTTAGCGAGATCGATCCCTTCCTGGAGATCTTCTCGTCAATTCCGGGAGTCGAGACCGTTTTCGGATCAAGAGTGAAGTTGATGGGGCACGCCATCGAGCGGCACGCGGCGCGCCATTACATCGGTCGAATATCGGCCACGGCAATCTCGATGACTCTGGGTCTTGCCGTCTACGACACGCAGTGCGGCGCCAAGCTTTTCAGGAACACCGAGAAGTTGCGTGAAGTGTTCGCCGACCCGTTTGTCACGCGATGGATTTTCGATGTCGAGATCATCGCTCGACTCATTCGGGCCTCCTCACTGGAACACGTTCAGGAGACGCTCTACGAGCTACCGCTTCGCGAATGGCGCGATGTAGCCGGCTCGAAGGTCAAGCCGTATGACTTCATCCGATCGGCTTCAGACCTCTGGCGAATTCATCGAACTTACTTGCGCGACGGGAAGGACTGACGCGGGGCGTAAGGTGAAGTATCGGAGTGGCGGCATCCTGCCGCCTGGCTCAGCGGCGTCCCGCGCCGCCGTTCGGTAACGCGAAGATTTCGGTTCACACCACCCGACGGCGCCACGGGATGGCGCCGAGCCAGGCGACAGGATGTCGCCACTCCGGGCCTCTATTCTCAATTTCGCGCTGCTAAACACGCGTGACCATGAAGGCAAGTTGTGAATCGTGAATTCTGTCATCGACGAGCGCCGCGACCGCGGTGCGATAGGGGAATCGGCGGAGGTGGTGCTGTGCCTTCCTCGGTTCCAACACGGATGAACTGATTCAAAGTGTCGGCAACGAACAGCCGCTGGAGAGAATCGATCGTAATTCCAAACGGATAATCGAATTGAGCGGCGCTCCCGACACCATCGGAAGCACCTCGCACTCCACTTCCGGCGATGCTGACAACGCGCAAATCGGGAGAGAGACGTCGCACCTGATGGTTGTCGGTATCCGTGACGTAGAGGACTCCGGTCTGATCGACGGTGATTCCCGTTGGCCTGCTGAAGAGCGCCGTGGAGCCCACCCCGTCCCGATTCCCTTTCTCAGTCGGCGATCCATAGACCGTCTTTACTTCGCCACTGCTGAGGATTTCACGAACGACGTTGTTTGCACTGTCAGTAACGAACACCAGCGACCCGAAGGAGGCTACGCCGAATGGATATAGGAAGAACGCCGAGCGTCCGAAGCCGTCGGAGAATCCGGGATGATTAGGGTTACCAGCAAAGGTCGAGACCACTCCGTTGCGATCGATCTTACGAATCGCATGATTGTTGTAGTCGGCGACGTAGAGCGTGTCGCTGGAATCAAAAGCGAGCCCGATCGGCGATCGGAATTCGGCGTTGATACCAGCCGCATCAAGCCAGCCACTGACACCGACTCGGCCCGCGAAAGTGGTGACCATGCCGTCCTGCGTGATTCGACGGATGGTCTGGTTCCCAGTGTCAGCAACGTACACCATGCCGGTGGAATCGACCGCAACTCCCTGTGGCGTATCAAACCACGCCTCGGCCCCGACTCCGTCCCGAGTTCCCCTCAACCCCGCGGCGCCCGCCAGCGTCGAGACCAGACCGTCTGGCGTGATTTTCCGGATGACGTCGTTGGCCGCATCGGCGATATACAGATTGCCGAGTAAATCGGTGGCAATCGCCTGGGGATAGAAGAAAGCCGCTTCTCCGCGCGAGCCGTCCGCGTATCCTCCACCGTCCCGCCCGGCGTAACGATTGAAGGTAAAGGATGCCGCTGTTGCGGCGGAAGCGAGGCAGAGGATCATAAGAGCGGTACCCAGTACAACTCGTCGCTGCCCGGGCCCGCTCATACCGAAGGGATGCTATTGCGAAGAAGATACCAATAAATCAGGGGATGGGAGTTGTGAGGTGGGATTTGTCGGTAGACCTAAATCTAATTAATTGTGTGACTTATGCTGCGGCTCCCAAGGGTGTCATCCCGAGCCGAGGAACGACCCTGCGCGCCGGTGTTGCCGGAACAACGCAGTTGCCTCTTGTGTGGCACAGGCACTCTTGCCTGTGTGTCGGCCGTCGAGGCCGAGCTTCCTGCAACGTTGCAACAGAAACGCCGCGGCTCGACGCCGCGCCACACAGGCAAGAGTGCCTGTGCCACACAAAGACCCGGGGTGTGTCATTAGCAGCAAGGGCGGGATGACATGCGTTTCTACTTTAATAGAAACGCGGCTATCAGACGGCCTTCGACTTCGCGTGCGTCGCCAGGTAGGCCTCGATGAACGCGTCGAGATCACCGTCGAGGACACGCTGCACATCTCCCACTTCGTAGCCTGTGCGGAGGTCTTTGATCAGCTGATAGGGCTGAAGAACGTACGAGCGGATCTGGCTGCCGAATCCGATCTCCCGCTTCTCCCCCTCCAGCTTGCCCTGCTCTTCCTTGCGCTTATCGAGCTCGAGCTGGTAGAGCTTGGCCCGCAGCAGCTTCATGGCGGTGTCGCGATTCCTACCCTGGCTGCGCTCGTTCTGGCAGGTGACGACGATGTTGGTCGGAAGGTGCGTGATGCGGACAGCCGAATCAGTCACGTTCACGTGTTGCCCGCCCGCGCCCGAGGAACGATAGGTGTCGACGCGGAGATCTTTGTCGTTGATCTCGATCTCGATGTCTTCGTCGATGTCGGGATAGACGTACACCGAGGCGAATGAAGTATGACGACGCTTGGCGGCGTCGAATGGCGAGATCCGCACGAGGCGATGCACGCCATGCTCCGACTTCAGATAGCCGTAGGCGTAGTCGCCGCGCACCATGAAGGTCACGCTCTTGATCCCCGCTTCGTCGCCGGCCTGGTATTCGACCGTCTCCGTGTCGAACTTCCTGCGCTCGCAGTAACGAAGGATCATTCGCTGCAGCATCTCGGCCCAGTCCTGGGACTCGGTTCCGCCTGCGCCCGGATGAATCGAGACGATCGCGTCGCGGTCATCATGCTCGCCGGAAAGCTTCATCGTCAGCTCGATGCCGGTGAGCTCTTCATTGAGCTGTGTCACAAGAGAGGTGAGATCGGCCGCAACGTCCTCTCCCTCTTTCTGAAGATCGACGAGCACGCCCATCTCCTCAGCTTTGTTCTCGAGCGACTGCCCCATGCTCATTCGCTTTTCAGCGAGGCTTCGCTTTCGACCTACGGCCTGCGCGGCTGCCGGATCGTTCCAGAACCCGTCTTTCGACATTTCCTTCTCGATCTCAGCAAGAGTTCCCTTTGCGGAATCTACGTCAAAGATAACCTCGGATCGCCTGCAGGCGATCACGAATTTGCTGCACCTTTGTACTCAGATCCTCATTCATGGCTGGAGACTCTCTTTCGGGTAATCAGGATGGGTATGAGGGCCAGGATCGAGACGACCGCCGGCCAGTCGCCGAATCTTACATAAGGCGTGATCGAATGTCGCGTGGAAAAGCGGTCGACGAGCACGCCCTCCTGATTGAGAGCGAGCTCACTTTGAATCCGGCCCGTTGGATCGATGACCGCGGAGATGCCGGTAGTTCCGGCGCGAAGGATGTAACGGCCGGTCTCGATGGCCCGCAACCTGGCGGCGTCGAGATGCTGCCGAGGGGCGGAACTGTCGCCGAACCAGGCATCGTTGGTGATCGTGATCAGGACCTCGGCGCCGCGCTCGACCTGGAGCGCGGCAATTCGAGGATAGGTGATCTCATAGCAGATGGCCGGTCCATAACGATACTTTCCGGAGAGCGGAACATCCTTCGTCCCGAACTGAAACTCCCCCACCGCGCGGACGAGTTTCTGCGCGAAGAAGAGGTACTTCCGCAGGGGGACATACTCACCGAAAGGGACGAGCCGCATCTTGTCGTAACGCCCCGCTATGGAGCCTTCATGAATGAGATAAGCGGCGTTCCAGAGCTTCGTGTCGTCGGCCGGATCCTCGGCGAGCGATCCTAGAATGACGTCGATATGATGGTCGCGTGAGATCTGCTCGATGTAATCGCGCCAGAAGGGAGTAGTCATAAAGGCGACCGGCAACGTCGATTCCGGCCACAAAACCACCTCGGATTTTCTCTCGACGGCCTGATCGGTGAGGACCTTCGTCCGCTCGAAGATTGACAGCAGGTTTGCGCTGTCCCATCTCATTTCCTGGGTGATATTGGGCTGAATCATCGCTGCCAGGTGACTGGGAACTTTCTCCATCGATGCCAGGGTGCTTCGGAGAAGCATCTCTCCTGTCAGAAGTGACGCGGCGAGAACCAGAGCGGAGATCGTCGCCGCAGTGACGATGGATCGCCTTGTCCGGACCACGAGCGCCCAACCGAGAATCGCTGAGAAGCTGGCCAGAATGAAGGCGACTCCGTAAGAACCGATCAAGCTTCCGAGCTGGGCGAGTGGCCGCAGACTAACCGTCGACTCGGCAATCAGGTTCCAGGGAAATCCGCTGAACATGTAAGTACGGCCGTATTCCGCTGCCGCCCATGCCGCCGGAACACCCAGCCATCGCCACCCTCGCGTATCCAGACGCATCAGAAAAACGGCCACGGCGAAGAACCCACCGAAGATACCCAGATAAAACGCCATGGCGATATAGATGGCGACGCCGGTTGGCAGAGGAAGGCCGCCGTAGTACGACATCACGTGTACGACCCAGGGGACGTTGATCAGCCAGGTCAGAGCATAGGAGAACGTACCGAGGAGAAAGGCTTCCCAGATCGAACGTGAGGATCGCGCGGCAAGCACCAGCGGGACGAAGGCGATGAAGATCAGAAACGACAGGCCGGCCGTGGGAAACGACAGTGCGAGGAGCGTTCCGGTCAGGAGCGCCAGGAGGAATCTAACCCGCATTTCTCACAGGGCTACTTCTTGAAGAGATCTTCGAAGGCTTTGCGGGCGTCATCGGCCGACGACGGCCGGCCGGCTGATGCACTGGCCTTGTCAGCCGTCAGATCACGCACGATCTTGGGAGCGAACAACGCGCACTGGTTGCGTTGGTCCTTGGGCGATACACGGGCCGGAATGTTCGGCTCGCGACACTCCCATTGCGTCGACGTATCAAAGTGCTTGCAGTTGATGCAGGAGTGGAGGTCGACGCCGCAACTGCAGCGGGCGTCCTCTGCAATCTCCAACTCAGCTGCCCCACGATGAACTTCGCCGCACCGGGCGCAACGGAAGACTTCTGGTCCTGGAGCACCGGCGGAGCGCCCGCGGGGAGCTCCTTCGAGCCGCTCTTTTCTGAATTCCGGCGGTGGGCCCTGGGGACGCGGGCCGGAGGAAGCGGGGCGGTCGCTGTCCTGATAACCGCGATGGCGGTATTTACGATCACTCAAATAAATCACCTCAAACGAAAGTAGTAAACGGCAGTGACCACCAGCACCACGGCGACGAGAAGGACAACTAGCCGGAGAAACAAGCGAAAGACCCTCAGCGCCAGCCAAAGCAGAATGATGGCGGCTAAAACCAGCAGAGCACTTGTCAAGGGACATCCTCAGTCTAACAGAATTGATGTCATCCTGAGCGCCAGCGAAGGATCTTTGGTGACATCACCGCTGCGTGAGTTGGTAGATTCTCTCATGTCACCAGAGATCCTTCGGTCGCACTCACTCCCTGCCGATTCTTTACTCCCGCGAGCGCTCCCTCAGGATGACAAATTCCCGCGGGCGCTGAAAATACCGGAAGTCCCCTGGAACTGGTTACAGCAGCAAACGCAGCGGTTGCTCGATGTATTGCCGAAGCGTACGAAGAAATTCTGCGCCGCCTGCGCCATCGACGACACGGTGGTCGCATGACATGGTGACCTTCATCCGATCCCGAATCACGATCTGTCCGTTCAGCACGACCGGCTGCTGTGACGCCGCACCCACCGCCAATATCGCCGCGTTTGGAGGATTGATGATGGCCGTGAACTCCTCGATACCGAGCATGCCGAGGTTCGAAATCGTGAACGTACTGCCCTGATACTCATCCGGTTTGAGCTTTCGGTTTTTGGCTCGATCGGCCAGCGAGCGGACTTCAGCGGCGATATCGATCACCGATTTCTGATCGGCGTCTCGAATCACCGGCGTGATCAACCCCTCCGGTGTAGCGACGGCAATTCCTACGTGAACGGCTCCATGCTCCTGAATGGCCTCGGGGGTGAAGCTGGCATTCACATTCGGATGGTGGCGGAGTGCCAGGGCCGTGGCGCGGATGACGAAATCGTTCACGCTGACTTTGGCCGAGGCGATCTCGTTCAACTGCGCGCGCTGCCCCAGGAGCTGCGTCACGTCGAGATCAACTGTGAGAAAGAAATGCGGCACCGGTCCAAGCGACTCCACGAGGCGTTTGGCGATGGTGCGGCGCATCGCCGACAGCGGGATCTGCCGATCCTGCAATTCCTGCATAGGAGCCATCGGCACCGGCGGCGCAGCCGGGCGAGTTCCTGCTTCTCCTCCGGCCGACGGAGCCCCTGTTTTTGCAGCCTGCGTGATGTCGGCGGCGATGATGCGGCCCGAGGGACCGCTGCCGTGCAATCTCGCCATGTCGACGCCCATTTCGCGCGCCATCTTTCGTGCTAGCGGAGACGACCTCGTGGAGCTCCTCTCGCTTGTGACAGACTCCGGCGACGGTGCGGTCTCCCGAGGTGTCGCGAACGGTTTCACGATTGCTCCACGCTGGTCACCGGGCACAACCTCTTCCTGAATTGGAGCCGGTTTGCGCTCCTCTCGTGCTTCGGTTGAACTCTTTGCTCGAGCTGGCGCGGGAGTAGCTTCTTTCGAGGCTGGCGCGGTTTCCTTTGTTTGAGCCGGTGACTCCGGTGTGGCTTTGGAACCGACTGCTCGCGTAGTCGCCAGCGTAGCCCCAACCTGGGCCGTTGCTCCGGCCTCGACCTGAACCTGATCGATGATTCCATCCTCTTCAGCTTCGAGATCGAGGTTCACTTTGTCGGTCTCGATCTCCAGCACAGGCTCCCCTTTCTTCACCGGGTCGCCAGCTTTCTTATACCAGCGAATGACCTTTCCTTCCGTCATCGCATCGCCCATCTTGGGCATGAATATCTCGGACATCGATTTACCTCGAAGAATCAGCTGCTAGCTTCTAGCTTCTAGCTTTTAGCTGCTAGGTTTTAGCTAGAAGCTAGCAGCTAGTTTCTATATAGCACCTTGTGCACTGCATTGATCACATGCTCTTCCTGGGGGACCGCCAACAACTCCAGATTGCGTGCGTAGGGCATCGGGACGTCCTGGCCCGTAACCCGTTCCACCGGGGCATCCAGCTCGTCGAAAACAGCTTCGGTGATGCTGGCGGCGATCTCGGCGGCTGCGCCGAAAGGTTT
Organism: Thermoanaerobaculia bacterium; assembly: GCA_035544835.1. GTDB lineage: Bacteria > Acidobacteriota > Thermoanaerobaculia > Gp7-AA8 > Gp7-AA8 > DASZZV01. Next base: position 8,305 of record DASZZV010000357.1, on the reverse strand, counting down.
CCACTGCTCCTGGATGACGACGGCGCGATGCGTCTTGCCGACCGAGGCGAAGACCGGCTTCAGATCGAGCGGACGAATCGTGCGGAGGTCGATGACTTCCGCTTCGATCCCTTCCTCGGCGGAGAGCTTCTCGGCGGCGTGGAGTCCCAGATGCAGCATGCGTCCGTAGCTGACGATGGTGACGTCCGATCCCTGGCGCACGACCTTCGAGACGCCGAACGGCTCGACGGCGTCGACGTCATCCGGCACCTCGCCCTTCAAGCCGTAAAGAGCCGCGCTCTCTAAAAAAACCACGGGATCCTTTCCGCGGATGGCGGTCTTCAGAAAGGCCTTGGCATCGGCCGGAGTAGAGGGCGTAACAACCTTGATCCCCGGGAAGTGACCGTAGAACGATTCAAAACTCTGCGAGTGCTGGGCGGAGAGCTGAACTCCGGCGCCGTGCGGCCCGCGGATCACCAGGGGAATGTCTACCTGTCCGCCGGAGAAGTACCGGATCTTGGCGGCATGATTGAGAATCTGATCGGCCGCTACGAGCGCGAAGTTGAAGGTCATCATCTCGACGATCGGGCGCAAACCAAGCATGGCCATTCCGATGGCCGTTCCGATCATCCCCGCTTCGGCGATCGGCGTATCGATGACGCGGCGTCCACCGAACCGTTTCAAAAGACCGGCAGTGATTCGAAACGTGCCCTCGTAGACCCCGATGTCTTCTCCGAGAAGGAGCACATTCTCGTCACGATTCATCTCTTCGATGAGTGCCTCGTGAATGGCGTCACGGTAGGTCTTTTCAGCCAAGTTGGCCTCCGTCACTCTCGACGTGCTCGAAGAGCTCATGGCTCTCCGGCTGCGGACTCTCTTCCGCGAACTGCACGGCGCGCGCGACTTCCTCCGCTGTCCGGGCCTCCATTTCTTCGATGTCGGCGTCGGTAACACCACACACCTCTTTCAGGCGGGTCTTGAAGATGTTGATCGGGTCGCGGAGCTTATGCTTCTCGACCTCGTCCTTAGTGCGGTAGGGCTGAAGAATGTCCGCCGCGCCGTGACCGGAAAAGCGATAGGTCATAGCTTCGATGCAGTAGGGCCGCCCGGTCTCGCGAATCTGCCGGATGATGCGGTCGGCTGCTCCACGCATGGCGAAGATGTCCTGACCGTCTACCTTCTCATTAGGGATGGCGTAGGCGTTCATCCTCGACGCCAGATCGGTCACCGCCGAGTGACGCTCGATGGAGGTTCCCATGGCATAACCGTTGTTCTCGATGACGAAGAGAGCGGGGCACATCCCCTGCTTGCCCCACAGTCCGGCCATGTTCAGTGCTTCGTGGAAGGATCCGATATTCATCGCTCCGTCGCCGAAATAGCAGACTGCAATTCGTTCCGTTCCCTGATACCGAAGCGCGAACGCAGCGCCGGCAGCGAGCGTCAGATGCCCGCCCACGATTCCGTAGCCACCGTAAAAGCCGTGCTCGACGTCGAACAGATGCATCGAACCGCCCTTGCCTTTTGAAACGCCCGTCCGCTTGCCGAACAGCTCAGCCATCACCGCGCCGGGGTCGCTGCCAAGCAGGAGTGCGTGGGCATGATCGCGATAGCCGGCGAAGACGATGTCGTCTTTTCGTGTGGCAGTCAGGATGCCGGCGGCGATCCCCTCCTGTCCGCTGTAGACGTGCAGGTACCCGCCGATTTTTCCTCTACGAAACTGCTGCTCGGTCGCCTCTTCGAATCTGCGGATGAAGATCATCTTCCGCAGAATCTCCACCCACTCGGGGGCGCAGGCTTCCGCTTCCACCGTCACAGTCGTCGATTCCTCTTTTTTTCGAGCCATCTGGTTTTTCTTCATCCGCGATGATGCACGGTGTACGCCCGGCCCGACCTTTTTGCGATGCCCGGCCAACGCCTGAGTCCGTTCGTTCCGTGCGGCGGAGTCGGATTCTAACCGAATCGGGGAACGCTCGTTCATGAGAAACAGAAACCTGCAGTCTGAGCCGTTTAGCCCCCGGAGGGGCGTTTGACAATAGCCCAGGACGAAGTCCTGAGTGGGGCGCGCAGAGCACGCCGAACCCTTCGCAAAAGCAGCCGAGGATTGTCGGCGCTCTCTGCACGCCCCTGAACGCCTTCGGCGTTCCTTAGCCACTGGAGGCGGCTCGTAGGGTAGCCGGCGGTGGTGCGAGCGCTTGCGAGCGACCACCGGTACCATTCGAAGCATGAGAATCGACCCCGGAGGGGTCGCGGAGTTTCACCAAAAATAACGATCGTCGCCCATTAGGAGTACCATGACACAAGTCAGCTCCATGTCCTCTCAACTCACCGGTTCTGCGGTCGAGGTTGGCCAGGCACAACTTGCCGGCCTGGTGGAGACCTTGCCAGTCGGCGTCTTCATCCTGAACGCCCGAGGCGACGCTGTCTACGCTAACTCGAAAGCACAGGAGCTCTTAGGGCGTGACATCCATGACGGAGATCGTGCCGATAACATCGGGCAGCGGTTCGCCACGTACGTGTCTGGGTCCGATGACGAATATCCACAGAACCGGATGCCCATCGTCCGTGCTCTGCAGGGAGAACGAGCAACGATCGACGATATGGAAATCGATCGCGACGGTCACCGAATCGCGCTCGAAGTCACAGCGACCCCGATCCTGAACGAAAGCTCGGAAGTCGTGTTCGCAGTCGCGATCTTCCAGGACATCACAGAGCGTCGTCGAGCTCAGAGCGAACTGGCGAGGCTCAATGAGGCGCTCGAGCACGAGGTGCAGCGACGGACGGCGACACTTGCGGGCGCTGTCGCGGCGCTCGAGCGCGAAGTGCAGACCAGAGAGCTCTACGAGAGGGAGCTCCTCTCGGCGAAGGCGGTGGCCGAGCACGCCAACCGATCGAAGACGATGTTTCTGATGCACATCAGTCACGAATTGCGGACGCCCCTGACCCATATCATCGGCTTCACCGACCTGTTAATGGATCGTATCCAGGACCCGCACTTACGCCGTCTGGCGGAGAGCGCGGCCGAAGGCGGTCGGGCACTCGAGGAAAAGCTCACCTCTCTGATCGATCTGGCGCGAACAGAAACCGAGGGCACCGGGCAAAAGGTGTCCCGTTTCGACTGCGATGCGCTCCTTCTCCGCGCCTCTATCGGGTCCAGAGTGCGCTGTCACGCGCCGACTCTGATCGGCGAGCTCGTAGCCGACGAAGAGGCGCTTCTCGATATTCTCAGCACTATTTTCCACGGCGTCTCTCTAAAGAACGAGGAAGAGACTGTAGCCTCGGCGCGAAGCGAGGACGCCGAAGGCACGCCCCGGCTGGTGATCCGAGTCGCCGACGATCGTCTGGCAACCCGCGTGCGAGCTCTGTCCGGTCTCTTCGGCGAAGGAGGGCGCAACGCCGAGGAACGCCGATTTCAACAGCAGGAGATCGACTTCAAACTCGCCGTGGCGCGAGCCCGCGCCAGAGTCTTCGGGGGCGACGTGACCTGCATCAGCGAGCAAGGTCGCGAAACCGTTCGCGTAACGATTCCGATCGCGCGTTGACGGGAGTCGTTGCTCGTTACGAAAAACGTAACGATTTTCTTTTTGTGTGGCACAGGCACTCTTGCCTGTGGGCCACGGCGTCGAGCCGTGGCGTTCCTGTGAATGATCTACAGAGAAGTCGGCCTCGACGGCCGACACACAGGCAAGAGTGCCTGTGCCACACAAGAAGAAGCCCACGAGCAACCAGCAACGACTCAATCAGATCAGGCCGAACGCAGTTCCAGCAACGTGATCTCGCCGCCGACTCCGAGCCGGGAGGGAGGTCCCCAGTAACCGGTTCCCCGATTAACGTACAGCCAGGTGGAGCCGATGGCATGAAGTCCAGCGACGATCGGCTGAAAGAAACGAATGAGTAGATTGAAGGGGAAGAACTGACCACCGTGGGTATGGCCCGACAGGGTCAGATGAACGCCCATCTGACTGGCGGCCTGCGCAGCCTGCGGTCGATGCGCGAGAAGAATACGCACCCCATCGGGTGGCGCTCCGGCAAACGCTCGCGACAGATCGGGTTTATGTGAATCGCGTCCCGCCGGATCGGTCACACCACCAACGGTCAATCGGGCATCGCCTCGCTCGATGACCCGGTGATCATTTTTGAGAAAAATGATCCCCAGGGCGGCAATCTCAGGAAGCCACTCGCTGGCTCGCCAGTAGTACTCGTGATTCCCCGTTACGTAATAGACACCCTCCGCCGAGCTGAGTCCGGCCAGAGGCTGCACAGCCTCACTGAGCTCCGCGGCGTAGCCGTCGACGAGGTCCCCGGTGATGGCAACCAGGTCGGGACGCAGCTTGTTGGTGCGACGGACGATCGAGCGAACAAAGGATGCACCGATCCCGGGACCGACGTGAACATCCGACAACTGCACGATTCTGAAGCCATCGAGCGCAGAGGGAAGATTCTCGATCGGAATCGCCACGCGCCGGACGCGAGGTCGCCTTGCCTGGACGAGACCGACGGCGGCCATGGCGATCGCCAGGGCCAGCAATTCCGGAGAGAACGACGTCGAATGGAGAACAGGCAGGCTCAGACCGGAAGCGAGAAATGTCATCCCTCGGATCGCCCAGTACAGCGAGCGGAAAACGTCCGCAGTCATGACCAGAACCAGCAGCGTCGCCACCAGACTCACGCTGATGTAGCCAATCCAGTGCAGAGCACTTCGCACACGGAGTGACGTGGCCCTTCCTGCCTGAAAGGGCAGGAAGGAAAGTGCCGACAACGCGAACACGACCAAGAGGCCGAGCCCGAGTGGCAACCCCTCCATGCGAAGGGCAGTCAGCAGCGGCCGGGCGGCGTAAAAATGAATCAGGATCCAGGCCAGCGGAAGAAGAAGTCGGTTGAAAGCGGAAGCGTCACGAAGAAGAGCTCGAGTTCTTGACATTGCGTGTCATAACAGCATCCCGTGAAGGAACGTTCCAACTTTCCGGACACCGTAGAGTTCTAGCTTTTTGTGGCAGTCGGGAAAACGAGAGTTTTATCCGGAATAGGCGTTCGAACCTCCGGTTACAATGAACAGGTTCACTTTCGTCCATCGATCGCCCGAGAGCTCAAGGTCATGTCTCGTGCAACGCCCTGCTCTTAAGTTGTCTTTCGCGTCGCCTTCCTTGCGGCGGCGACTTCAATCCACGTAGCTCGATGAAATCAGAGGAATGAGGCGGAACGGCTTCTGATTAGAAGTCCATACATGTTCATCGATAGCCTTGAAGCTCCCGTACTTCTGATCGCGATGCATCAGGTCGTCGATCCCTACTTCCATCGGAGCGTCGTTCTCCTTCTCGAGCACTCATCCGAGGGTAGCTTTGGGGTCATCATCAACCGCCCTCTCGAGTTGAAGGTCGATGGGGTGCTCGACGAGTTAGGAATCAGCTGGAATGGAGGGTCCAACGAGCTGATCCACTTCGGAGGCCCGGTGCAACCGGAAGCGGGGATCACCCTCTTCTCCCGGCCCGACCCTATTGATCTTCCCGACGCTCGTGAGGTTGCTCCGGGGCTGCAGTTTGCCAACGACTCCGACACGCTGAAGGCGCTGGCCTCCCAACCGCCCTCTCAATTCAGACTGTTGGTCGGCTACGCTGGCTGGTCGGCAGGCCAGCTCGAAGGGGAGCTCACCCGCAACGACTGGCTGCTCGCACCATTCGACGCCGGTCTCGTCTTCGCCGCGGATCCCGCCGCGGTCTGGAACCGTGCCCTCAGCTCGATCGGGGTCCGTCCCGAAGCGCTGCCTTCGTGGACAGTGCCCGACGACTCAAGGGGGAATTGAAGAATCGGAGTGGCGACATCCTGTCGCCTGGCTCGGCGGCGTCCCGCGCCGCCGCCCTGGTTTCTGATCGCTTCCATGAGAACGGCGCCGCGGGACGGCGCCGGGCCAGGCGGCAGAGATGCCGCCACTCCGATTAGCGCCCCTGCGAAACATCCCGCTGTATGATCCACGCCGGAAGGAAGCACCATGAGCGAGACTACTGAGAAGAGCTTTGCCGAGCTGGGACTGCCGGAGATACTCGTCAAGACATTGACGAAACTCGGCTACGAGGCGCCGACACCAATTCAGGAACGGACGATCCCCGTTCTGCTGACCGGCCGGGACGTGATTGGTCAGGCCCAGACGGGCACCGGTAAGACGGCCGCTTTCGCGCTGCCGATGCTGCACAGGATCGATCCGTCGAAGCAGACGACGCAGGCGCTGGTCATGGCGCCGACGCGGGAACTGGCCATGCAGGTAGCCGAGGCCATCCACTCATACGCCAGAGGGATGGAGCATGTCAGTGTGCTGCCTGTCTACGGGGGCGCTCCGATGGGGCTGCAGCTCAAGCACCTCGAGCGCGGCGTTCACATCGTGGTCGGAACGCCCGGCCGGCTCATCGATCACCTCGATCGGCGAACTCTCGACATGAGCAAGGTGCAGATGATCGTTCTCGATGAGGCCGATGAGATGCTGAAGATGGGCTTCATCGAGGAGGTTGAGCGGCTCCTGTCGGCGGCTCCCGCCGACCGTCAAATCGCCTTGTTTTCAGCCACGATGCCCGAAGGCGTGATGCGCATTGCCCAGCGCCATCTCCGCAACCCCCAGCGGATCGAGATCGAGCACCGGCCGCAGACCACGCCGGCAATCGAGCAGCGTTTCCTCAATGTGTCGGAGGGGCAGAAGCTGGAGGTACTGACGCAGATTCTGGAGCTGGAAACGCACGAGGCAGTACTGATTTTCCGGCGCACCAAGAACGGCGCTGCCGAGCTGGCGGAACGGCTGCAAGGTCGCGGCTTTGCTGCTGAAGCGATGCACGGCGATATGACCCAGCCTTTGCGAGAGAGCGTCATTCGACGGCTCCGCAGCGGTCAGGTGGAGATCGTCGTGGCCACCGACGTCGCCGCCCGCGGCCTCGACGTCGACCAGATCTCGCACGTCATCAACTACGACATGCCCCATGACGTCGAGGTCTACGTTCATCGCATCGGCAGAACGGGACGGGCCGGCAGAAGCGGTATCGCAACGCTTTTCATGACCCCGCGCGAGCGGCGGATGATGCGTGAAATCGAGCGCTACACCGGCGCACCGATCAAAGCCATGAAGATGCCGACGCGCGCCGATGTGGCGGAACGGCGGATCACGGTCTTCAAAGAAAGCATTCGCAAGAACCTGAAAGAAGGCGACCTGGACATGTATGTCGAGCTCGTCGAACAGCTCGTCGACGAAGGTGGATTCGACATGGCTGAAGTCGCCGCCGCGGCGGCGCGGCTGGCCAACAGCTCGCGGCCCCTCGGCGCCGACTCGGCCATCCCTCAGATCGAGGAACGGCGTCCCGAGCCGATGATTGAAGACAGACCGCGCCGTACCCAGCCAGCCGGTTTCGAACGTCCTGGACGAGAGGGAGGATCTTTCGACAAGAAGCCCTTCCGTGCGGCCGGAGGCGCTGACCGCGAACGACGCCCACCGCGTGAATCCGACTCCGAGCCAAAGGTGCGCCTCTCAATCGCCGTGGGAAAAAACGATGGCATCCGACCGGCCGACATCGTCGGCTCCATCGCGAACGAAGCCGACGTTCCCGGCCGTGACATCGGCCCGATCGACATTCGCGACGACATGACCATCGTCGTGATTCCGGCGAAGTACCAGGATCAGGTCCTCACCAAGGTCGCCAACGCCAAGTTCAGAGGGCGCCCGCTCAACGTTCGTATCGCCGGAACCACACCGCCGGAGAAGACGTCCTCGAGCGCGGCTCCCCGCGCCAGCGCCCGGCGTCCCTCCAGTTCCGATGAGGCACCGCCTCGACCACAGCGCAGGGAAGGCTTCGCACCGCGGCCGAAATCGCCGTTCGTCCGTGATTCAGCGGCTTCAAGCCCCAGGGCTCCTTACAAGCGACGCGACGAGGCATCGTCAGCACCGCGAGCAAAATCTCCCTTTTCCCGAGAAGCTGCGCCGGCACGCGCTCCTTACAAGCGGCGGGACGAAGAGTCGTCGCCTCGTCCTCGATCGTACTCACGGGACCAAGCACCTCCCCGGCCCGGTGGGTTCAAACGACGTGAAGAAGGCTCAGGTGCATCACCTCGCGGCAAGACAGGTTTCTTCTCTGCAGTAGCCGGCAAAGGACCAGGGAAAAAATTCGCCGGCAAGGGAAAGCCCGGTCCGAAAAAGCGGCCGCGGTGAGTGCGCGCCGCGCTGTGTCATCCCGAGCGATTGACCGCGGAGCGCGGCGTCTGAGTGAAAGAAACCAGGGTGTCATCCCGAGCGTCGAGCGAGGGATCTGGGAGGGGGCCTTGCGGTGTGGAGTCTTGGAGCTCTCTTACGATTGTGCGA